>JAGHUT010000046.1 GCA_018064645.1 Candidatus Crickella merdequi
GACCGGAGCTTGTAGGGTTGACGAGAATGGAGATATTACTGGATATGTTTCAGAAAAGCCGGCTCTTGATCTGATTAGCGGCTTATTCACGTTGATGACACCAGAGCTTATGACTGAAAGTATGCTCGCATGGCAGGATTTCGCCTTCAGCCAGGGTATTACTGCATGCCAGGATGCAGGCTGTTCCAGCGGCGGAGTTAAGCTCATGGCGTCAATGGCAGAGAAGGACCTTCTGAAAATCAGAACTGTAATCAACTACTTAGTTGATGAGAACAGAGACAAAGACATGCAGGCCATTGTTGACACCGCATATGAGCTTTCTGAAAAGTATGACAATGAGTATGCAAAAGTTAAGGGTATCAAGATATTCGTAGATGGTGTTGTAGAGGCTCACACTGCATGGCTTCTTGATGAGTATAGTGATGCTCCAGGTTATTATGGAATTCAGAGATTCTCAGATCCTGAGAATCTTAAGACACTGGCAATGGCAGCAGCTGAGAAAAATCTTTTCCTTCATGCTCACTGCATAGGTGATGCTGCAACCAAGTACATTGTTGATGGAATTGAAGCTGCGCGCAGGGAAGATGGAAGATTCGACCAGAAGAATGCCATTGCGCATCTCCAGATTATCAGACCGGAAGATATAAAGAGAATGGGTGAGCTTAATATCACAGCTGTAGTTGCACCTCTTTGGGTGCCAAAGACACTGGTACCATCTGTAGATAAGGGCGAAATTGAATCGCTTGGTATGGAAAGATTCGAGAATGAGTATCCAATCAAGTCATTCATGGATGAGGGAGGAATGATTGCATTCCACTCAGATTATCCTGTATCTCCGGCAATCAGTATTCCAAGATCTGTATATATGGCAGTGACAAGAAGCAATCCGGACAAGCCATCAAGTGAACCACGCAAGGCATCAGAATGCATAACAAGAATGGACGCCCTTAAAGCAATGACGGTTAACCCTGCTATTGCATTTGGGGAATATGATAATATGGGTTCAATTCGAACAGGCAAGCTGGCAAACATGGTTGTATATGATTGCGATTTTACTAAAGATGCGCTTGAGGCTGTTCCGAAAGCAGAGCTTCAGGCAACCATCGTAGACGGAAATGTAGTATACGAAGCGAAGAACTAAGACCTGCTGCAGTTACCGACAAAACAACTACAAATTATAATAAGGACGACAACGGAATGCTGATGTTGTCCTTATTTTTTTTACAATATAGCCAATATTTGTATATCAACTACAATAATTTGAACAAAAAACTCCTGTGACAAAACAATTTATGTTGACCATTACCTGCGTAAATGATAACCTTTTATATGTAGGGTATAGGATGATTTTTCGTCGGTAATTATCAATATTCTCTACGCTATTTGTTTCGCACACAAGGGGGATGAACCGTGCATAAGACATTCAGCGCAGTAATTACTGAAATCAATAATAAGACCAACACAAGCTTGCTGATTTGTGCTTCGATGTTAATTGCGGGAGTGATTATGTTTGCATCAAAGCATACTGTCGGCTGGCTTTTTATTTGTGTTGGAATCGTTCTTGCTTATTCACTCTACAACAAGAAGAAGAATCTTAAGCAGGAATTATCAAAGGTTGGTAATCTTGACAGCTTCTGCAGATTATATGACTCGGATTACAGTGTAAGCCTTGATCTTCTTGGCCTTACAATCTGTGGAGATTATGCAGTGCTTACAATTCCTGTACTTAAAATTTATCCGATGAACGAAATGGCTAAATTTGAAGTTGGACTTCAGGGAGATGTGCGCAAAGCACTTTTTCTAACTGATAAAGACGGAAAGCGCTTTAAGATTGCTGAGACACAGAAGGGCGATGCTCTTCAGGAGGAGTTCGACAGAGCTTATGAAGCGGTCAGAGATTATTTCAATAACAGGCACTAAGCCTGAATAATAAATTGTAATCAAAGTACGAACATAAATTGTTTTTAAACGAAAGGATGTAGTTGTTATGAAGTTAGGATTTATTGGACTGGGAATTATGGGACGCCCTATGGCAAAGCACCTTGTAAACGCTGGTCACGATGTTATGGTTGCAGACCTCAATCAGGACCTGGTTAATGAGCTGGTTTCAATGGGTGCAAAGACAGGTTCATATGCTGAGATTGGTAGTGAGTGTGACATCGTAATGATGATTCTTCCTACAGCAGGAATCGTTCAGGGAGTTATCTTTGGTGAGGACGGACTTGCTGCAAACATGAAGGAGGGAAGCATTGTAATCGACCACAGCTCAGTAACACCTGTAGAGTCAAGAGAGTGCTATGACGGTCTCAAGGCTAAGGGAATCGGATTCCTTGATGCGCCGGTATCAGGTGGAGAGCCAGGTGCAATCGCTGGAACACTTGCTATCATGGTAGGTGGTGATGAGGCTGTATTCGAAACAGCTAAGCCTTATCTTGAGGCATATGCTTCATCCGTACTTCTTACAGGTGGATGTGGAAGCGGAAGCGTAACAAAGCTTGCTAACCAGATCATCGTAAATAACAACATCGCAATCGTATCAGAGGCTCTTACTTTTGCCACTAAGGCTGGAGCAGACCCTGAGAAGGTATACATGGCTATCCGTACAGGACTCGCAGGATCTGCAGTACTCGATGCTAAGGCACCAATGATGTACAACAGAAACTTCGTTCCTGGCGGTACAATCAAGGTTAACCACAAGGACATCACTAACGTAGTTAAGACAGCACACGCTATCGATGCTCCTATCCCTTACACAGCTCAGCTCTACGAGATTATGCAGACTCTCAAGGTTCACGGACATCTTATGGATGACCACGCAGGAATCGTTCAGTACTTCGAGACACTTGCTGATACCGTAGTAAAGAAGCCGGAATAAAGACGCAGGGGGATTACAATGGCAATTAATGCAGAGATTTTAAACAGCTACAAACCAATCGACGTAGAGAAGATTGATGCTCTGCTGAATGCAGAGATCGCAGCTAACAACAAGAAGATTGTAGTACTCGATGACGACCCTACAGGCGTTCAGACTGTACACGACATCACAGTATACACAGGCTGGGACAAGGAGAGCATCCTCGACGGATTCAACGGAGAGAACAATCTTTTCTATATCCTTACTAACTCAAGAGGTTTCACTGTTGAGCAGACTACAAAAGCGCACAAAGAAATCGCTGCTGTTGTAGATGAAGTAGCTAAAGAGACTGGCAAAGAATATATTTTTATCAGCAGAAGTGACAGTACACTCAGAGGACATTTCCCTCTGGAGACACAGCTGCTGAGAGATGCATACGAGGCAAATACAGGCAAGCAGATTGATGGAGAGATTCTCTGCCCATTCTTCAAGGAGGGTGGAAGATTCACTATCGACAATGTTCACTATGTTAAGTATGGTGACGAGCTTGTTCCGGCTAATGAGACTGAGTTCGCTAAGGACAAGACATTCGGTTACTCAGCAGCAACTATGCCTGAGTATGTAGGGGAGAAGACAGGCGGAGCTTTCAAGGCAGAGGATGTTACATGCATCTCCCTTGAGGACATCCACAACATGGATATCGACAAGATTCAGGCTCAGCTCATGGAAGTTAAGGACTTCAACAAGATTGTAGTTAACGCTGTAGACTATGCAGATATTAAGGTTTTCTGCGTAGCTCTCTACCGCGCAATGAAGGCTGGCAAGGTGTTCATGTTCCGTACAGCCGCTGCAATTGTTAAAGTTATGGGCGGAGTTACAGACCAGCCTCTCCTTACAAGAGAGAAGATGGTAACACTCGATAACGACAACGGCGGTATCATCGTTGTTGGTTCACATACTGCAAAGACAACAGCTCAGGTTGAGTGTCTCAAGGAGATGGATGAGGTTACATTCATCGAGCTTGATGCAACACTTGTTAAGGATGAAGAGGCTTTCGAGAAAGAGGTTCAGAGATGTCTTGATCTCGAGGTTGAGTACATCAGCTCAGGAAAGACTGTCTGCTGCTATACCACAAGAGCACTCATCACTGCTGATACTGGTAACAAGGAAGATGAGCTCAGACTTTCTGTTCGCATTTCAGATGCAGTACAGTCACTGGTAGGAAGACTTTCTGTTACACCTGCTTTCGTAATCGCTAAGGGTGGAATCACATCAAGTGATGTAGGTACTAAGGCTCTTGCAGTTAAGAAGGCTAACGTTCTCGGTCAGATCTGCCCTGGAATTCCTGTATGGCAGACTGGTGAGGAGAGTACATTCCCTAAGACACCTTATGTTATCTTCCCTGGCAACGTAGGAGAGGTAACAACACTTAAGGAAGCAGTTGAGATACTGCTGGCTAAGTAATACATAAGATAAAGCTATCTGCAGAAAGGAACTGATATGGCAGAATGCGTAGTAATTGCAGATGATCTTACAGGAGGCAACGCGACAGGAGTACTCCTTAAGAACATGAATTATCAGGCGTACACAGTACTGAATCTGGGTGCTCTTGATAAAGAGATTCTCGAGAACGGTCAGTGCATAATCTTGCCTACTGATTCAAGAGGAATAAGTGCAGAGGAGGCCTATGACAGGGTTTATGAGTCGGTTAAGGCTCTGGCTGGAGAAGATGTCAAGGTGTATGCTCACAGAATTGACAGTACTCTGAGAGGCAATCTTGGCAGCGAGACAGATGCGATGCTTGATTACCTTGGTGAAGACTATGTTGCAATTGCTGCGCCATGTTTTCCTTCGACTCAGAGAATAGTTCTCGGCGGATATATGCTTGTTGAGGGAATACCTCTTCATAAGACAGGTATTGCCATTGACCCGAAGTGCCCGGTAAAAACCTCTGACGTAGCCGCACTTTTCCGTCAGCAGAGCAAGTATCCTGTTGCCGCAATAGATACAAATGAGCTGATGCATGGTAAGCACTATCTTGCCGACAGAATGAAGGAAGCCGTTGCAGCCGGATGCAGAACTATTGTAATCGACTGCGTAACACAGGAGGATCTTGATCTCATCGCAGATGCTGCTATTACAAGCAAGCTGAAGGTACTCGCAGTAGACCCGGGAGTTTTTACAGCTACACTTGCGAGAAAGCTTATAACACCTTCCAACAAGCGTGAGAAGAGCAAGATTCTGGCAGTTATGGGAAGCGTTCATCCAAATGCAAAGACTCAGATGGAGCAGCTATGGCTGTCGCAGAGAACATATAATGTAATGATTGCAACGAAGGAGCTTCTCGAAAGCGAAGAGCAGAGAGAGGCAGAGATATCAAGAGTTGCAGCGGAGATACTTGAGCATTGCGACCGCAATCAGATATCTACCGTAACAGGTGATGGCATCTATCCTGAGAATAGAATAGATTTCGCCCCATATATGGAGAGATTCAATTGTTCGATGAATGATGTCACAGACATTATCAACAAATCTCTTGCAGATATAGCACATAGAATATTCGTAGCTGAGCCGACTTTCAAGGCGCTCTATACAACAGGTGGAGATATTACAGTATCTGTCTGTGAGAGATTTGGCGCTGCAGGACTGGATCTTAAGGACGAAGTACTTCCGCTTGCAGCATACGGAACTATCCTGGGAGGACCTTTTGAGGGTACACACCTTATCACTAAAGGTGGAAGCCAGGGCGATAACGATGCAATTAACAAATGCATTACATATCTTAAGGAAAAGATATTTATCTAATAGGAGGTATTTCACAAATGAAAAAACCATTAATTGCTGTTACACTTGGCGATCCTGCTGGTATCGGTCCAGAGATTATCGCCAGAACTGTTGCAGATAAGGAGCTTTTTGAGGAGGCTAACTGCATCGTAATCGGTGATGCAGGTGTAGTTGAGAAGGCAATTGAAGTAACAGGCGTAGACCTCAAGGTTAACTGTGTAGAGGATCCTGCAGATGGTGATTACAGCCAGGGCATTCTCAATATGATTAACCTTGACAATATCGATATGGAGAAGTTTGAGTACGGCAAGGTCAGCGCAATGTGCGGCAAGGCTGCATTTGAGTATATCGAGAAGAGTATCCAGCTCTGCATGGAAGGTAAGGCTGATGCAGTTGCAACAGCACCTATCATCAAGGAAGCAATCCACGCAGCCGAGATTAACTTCATCGGACACACAGAGATTTTTGCAGAACTCACTAATACTAACGATCCACTGACAATGTTCGAGACAAACGGAATGAGAGTATTCTTCCTCACAAGACACGTATCACTCCGCGATATGCTCGATATGATTACAAAGGAAAGAATCATCGACTATGTTGAGAGATGCACTGAGGCGCTTGCAAGACTTGGTGTTACTGAGGGAACAATGGCTGTTGCAGGACTCAATCCACACTCAGGCGAACACGGACTGTTTGGCTGGGAGGAGGTTAACGAGATTGCTCCTGCTGTAGAAGAACTTCAGGCTAGAGGCTTCAATGTAGTTGGACCTGTTCCAGCTGATTCAGTATTCCACCAGGCAGAGCTTGGAAGATTCAACTCAGTTCTTTCCCTCTATCACGATCAGGGTCACATTGCTACTAAGACACTTGATTTCGACCGCACAATTGCGATCACTAACAGCATGCCTATCCTGCGTACATCCGTAGACCACGGAACAGCTTTCGACATTGCAGGTAAGGGTATTGCAGGTGCTGTAAGCATGATTGAGTCAGTAAGACTTGCTGCTAAGTATGCACCATATTTCTCATAAAATTGACAGTTTGGGCGGATTATGTAACCAGAAGACAATAAACTGCCCAGCTGGAGATTTATAAAGCCAGGGAATCCCTTTTGATGCACTGGCGAGTATATTATTTCTATTGTTATATGGAGGTTTCTATGGTAAACGGATTAGACGGAACAAGGATGCTGATTGCTCTGTTCATCGGAATTGCAATTCTTATCGTCCTGGTTCTCAAGACAAAGGTTCAGGCCTTTCTGGCTCTGATTCTTACTACTGTCATCGTAGGTGCTCTCGGAGGTATGCCACTTCTGAACATCACTCTCGAAGACGGAAAAACGTTCGGTATCCTCAACTCTATTACGTCGGGATTTGGAGGAACGTTGGGCAGCATAGGTATTATCATCGGTTTCGGTGTAATGATGGGTCAGATATTTGAGATATCCGGCGCTGCTAAACGAATGGCTCACACATTCCTTAAGCTCTTCGGCAAGGGTAGAGAGGAAGAGGCACTTGCTATTACGGGATTCCTTGTATCAATTCCTATCTTCTGCGACTCAGGATTCATCGTACTTTCACCTATTGCAAAGGCGCTTTCTGAGACAACAAAGAAGTCAGTAATCGGACTTGGAGTTGCTCTTGCTTCCGGACTCGTTATTACTCACTCACTGGTTCCACCTACACCGGGTCCTCTCGGAGTATGCGGAATCTACGGAATCGATGTTGGTAAGTTCATCCTGCTCGCAATCGTTCTGGCTCTGCCTATGACAATTGCCTGCATCTTCTACTCAAGAAAGGTTCTTTCAAAGAAGTTCTACAGACTTCCAGATGAGAACGGTAACATTGTAGAAGCTGAGTATCAGGAGCCTGACTATGAGGCAGCTTTCAGCATGGATATGGAAGGTGTTCCAAGTGCATTCGCTTCATTTGCACCACTGGTTATTCCTATCGTTCTGATTCTCATCAACACAATTGCTACAGCTCTTGGACAGAACACAGGATTCATGTCATACATCGTATTCCTTGGACAGCCAATCATCGCTGTAGGTCTCGGTCTTCTGTTTGCTATCTTCACACTTGGCAGACCATTTGACCGTCAGACTATTCTTCAGGAGATGGAGAAAGGTATGGCTTCCGCTGGTATCATCATGCTGGTAACTGGAGGCGGTGGAGCTCTCGGTCAGATTATCAAGGATTCTGGACTTGGTGCATTCATGGCTGATGGACTTGCACAGACTGCAATTCCAATCATCGTTCTTCCACTGATTATCTCAACAGCAATGAGATTCATTCAGGGATCTGGTACAGTTGCTATGACAACAGCTGCCAGCATCTCAGCACCAATCCTTATCGCTGCAGGCGCTAACCCACTTCTTGGTGCAGTAGCATGCTGCGTAGGATCACTCTTCTTCGGATACTTCAATGATTCATACTTCTGGGTTGTTAACAGAACACTGGGCGTATCTGAGGCTAAAGAGCAGCTGACAATCTGGTCTGTAAACTCAACAATTGCATGGGCAGTTGGAGTAGTTGAGATCATCATTCTTAGCTTATTTATGCACTAATTAATTATTTGTAAAAAAACGCTGCGCGGCGGTTAACGCCGCGCAGCTGTTAATGAGAAGGAGGGTTATATGGCTCTTGTAACAATGAAACAAATCGTGGATGAGGCATGGGAACAGGGAACCTGTATTCCTGCTTTCAATGTTGGAAGCCTGGAGATGGTACGCGGTGCCATTAGAGCTGCAGAGGAGCTTGATACTCCAATAATCATCCAGATTGCAGAGAGACTGCTTAAGTACTCTCCACTTGAATTAATCGGTCCCGGTATGGTGCAGGCTGCAAAAGAATCAAAGCTTCCTATAGCTGTTAATTTCGATCACAGCAGCACATATGAGACTATTAAGAAAGCACTTGACCTTGGATTCACTTCGGTAATGTATGATGGATCAACTCTTCCTTATGAGGAGAACATTGAGGGCACACGCCGTATAGTTGAGCTAGCAAAGCAGTACGGCGCATCAGTCGAAGGAGAACTTGGACTGGTAGGTGGAAGTGAAGATGGACTGTCAGATCACGGCATCCTTTGCACTAATCCTGACAAGGCAAATGAATTCTGTCAAAGAACAGGAATCTCATGTCTTGCAGTAGCTATCGGAAATGCACATGGAGATTATCCTACTGCTCCTGTACTTGCTTTTGATATTCTTGAGGAAATCAACAAGAAAGCAGGAGTACCGCTTGTACTTCACGGCGGCAGCGGCATCTCCGATGATGACTTCAGAAAAGCTATTTCTCTCGGTATTGCAAAGATCAACATCGGCACTGCAAGCTTCAATAATGTAACGAAATTTGCGACTGATTATCTTGCAACAGAGGGTAAGCACACATATTTTGAACTTAACACAGCGATGACACAGGGAATGTATGAGAATGCTCTCAGACACATTAAAGTGTTCCGCGGAATGTAGATATAATGTTTAGACCTGTAAGAAAAAAACAAAACGAAATAGATTTAGAGGCTGTAAAGAAACTGCTGTCTTCCGAAAGACGAGGCGTAATTGCTGTTATTGGGGATAATGGATATCCATATGCGATACCGGTAAACTTTGTCTATGTGGAAGAAGACAACAGAATATATTTCCACGGTGCCCGCAGCGGTCACAAGGTGGACTCTTTAAAAGCCTGTGATAAAGTATGCTTCACAGTATACGGAAACGAAACCATTAAAGATGAAGAATGGGCGCCATACATGCAGAGCGCAGTTGTCTTTGGACGCGGTCACCTTGTTATGGACCAGGAAAGAGCAATCTGTCTTGTACGCAGGATGGCATCTAAATACTATCCAGACTCGGACCTCATTGAAGAAGAAATCGCCATTTCCGGAAAAGCAGTTCAGATGTTCGAAATTGAAATTGAGCATATGAGTGGCAAGGAAGTTCAGGAGAGGTAAGTGGAAAGTATTACTATCAGACCTATAGGCGTAATACATACCGGTTTCCCTGAGAAGTTTGGGATTCCACGCCAGGCAGGGCTTGTTGAGACACCAGGGTATGTTGTTCTTGAACCGCCATATAATGATATAAATGCAGTGAGGGGACTTGAGGAGTTCTCACATATATGGCTCATATGGCAGGTGTCAGGAGCTTTGGACAAGGTGGAGTCCTTCTCTCCGACAGTACGTCCACCGAGACTTGGAGGCAACACAAGGGTAGGAGTTTTTGCCAGCAGGTCGCCATTTCATCCTAATGCAATGGGTCTTTCCTGCGTTAAACTTGAACATATTGAAATATCTGAGACCTGTGGACCGATTCTTCACATCAGTGGCGCAGATATTCTCGACGGTACACCGTTATATGA
>JAGHUT010000050.1 GCA_018064645.1 Candidatus Crickella merdequi
AATATACACTATCTGCTGTTGCGATAGGGGGAATTTTTTTCTCTTAATACAATTTTAATACAAAACTGTTATTCTTAATGCCACTTTAATAATTTCGGTGCTATATTAACGCAGCAATAAAGGAGAATAATACATGAAAATAATTGTTTTCGGATGTGGCAGAATCGGAACTTGTATTCTCGATCGCCTTCTTCCATTAAATCACGATATAACAGCTATAGATACCAATGCTTCGGTCATCGACAAGATTGAGGACACAAAGGATGTTATGGCAGTCTGCGCTGATGCTGCCAACTTCCACGTTCTTGAAGATGTGGGTGTTAAGACAGCAGATGTTGTTATAGCTTGTACAAATTTAAATGAAGTAAACCTTTCGGTGTGCAGCATGGCTAAGAAGCTCGGTGCGAAGCACACAATCGCCCAGGTAAGAAAGCCGGACTACACAATTGCGGATTTTCGCAAGGTCGAGGAACTTTTTGACATCGACTATATATATAATCCAGATCTTGAAACTGCCAGCAGAATCTATCAGATGATTAATCCCGTAGAGGTAACTCGCCAGAATCATTATCGTCAGATGAATGTAATGCTTATGGGTGCCAGCAAGGTTTCTGTTCACCTCTGCAGACTCCTTGATCATGCCAACTGCAGCGTTAAACTTCTTGAGAAAAACATCAGTCGCTGCGAGAGAATGTGCGAGCTCGTTCCTGAGTCTGTATATGTTACATGCGCAGATGGAACCGAGAAGACCGTTCTCTATGAAGAAGGCATTGAACGAACTGATGCATTTGTCGCTCTGACCGACCTGGATGAACAGAATCTTCTGATTTCTGTTTTCGCTAAAAGTCGCAAGGTTCCTATGGTTATAACCAAGGTTAAGCATAACAGCTTTGAGAGCCTTGTAGGCGGACTTGGCCTTGATAATATTCTGGCGCCAAAGATGATTGCGGCTGACAGTGTCGTATCATATATTGAAGGAATCAAATAAAACAATGCATTATAATACTATTCTTAACGTTACAGGTAAGGTAATCAAGTTCGAGGCAGCACTTATGGTTCTGCCTCTAATTGTTGCCATGATTTATCACGAAAGCATTAAGCCTTTCGCCGTAGCAATTGTCATAGCTCTTGTCCTTGGACAGATTTTGACAAGCTTTTTTAAAGATGACAGTGGAACAATCCTTATTAGAGACGGCTTTACCATCGTTTCCCTTGCATGGATATCCATTTCTGCTATCGGTTGTCTTCCGTTTATTGCAAGCGGAGAGATTCCAAATGTCTTCGATGCTTTCTTTGAGACAGTCAGCGGCTTCACTACAACAGGAGCGTCAATTCTCAAGGATGTTGAGGCAATGAGCAAGGGGCTCCTCTTCTGGAGAAGCTTCACTCACTGGATTGGAGGAATGGGAATCCTCGTATTCGTTATGGCTATTTCTCTCAGAACACCCGGTCGTTCCGCAAATATTCTGAGAGCCGAAATGCCTGGCCACAACATTGATAAGCTTGTCCCTAAGACAAAAAACACGGCAATTGCTCTGTACCTTATATATATGGGGCTGACTTTTATCGAAATAGCATTCCTTCTTGCGGGAGGCATGCCGCTCTACGAAAGTATTGTCCACGCCCTCGGAACGGCAGGTACCGGCGGCTTCGGAGTTAAGGCAGACAGCATCGGCTCATACTCCGCATATCTTCAGTGGGTAGTTGCAATCTTCATGTTCCTCTTTGGAATCAACTTCAACTACTATTATCTGCTGATTTTCAAACAGGGCAAATCCATTCTTCAGTCAAACGAGCTTAAGTGGTATCTCATATTTGCTGGCTTATCAACTATTCTGATTACTGCACTGATCATGCCTGAGGTTGGAAATGCAGCTGATGCAATCAGACACTCATTCTTCCAGGTGTCATCAATTATGACTACAACAGGCTATTCGACCGTTGATTTCAACCTGTGGCCAAATATGGCAAAGACAACGCTTCTTATGCTTATGTTCATCGGCGGCTGCATCGGTTCAACGGCAGGAGGTCTCAAGGTATCAAGAATCGTCGTTCTTGGTCAGGCTCTTAAGAACCACATGAAGAACACTGTTAACCCAAGAAATGTCCGTTCTGTGCATCTTAATGGTAAAATTGTAGACCCTGTGGCTACACAGCGAATTGTAGTCTATTTCATGCTCTACATCGTAATTGTGCTCATTGCGTTCTTTATTATCAGCTTCGAGCCTTTTGATTTCGAGACTAACTTCACAGCCGTAATTGCCTGCATGAGCAACATCGGCCCTGGCTTCGGCGCAGTAGGCCCTGCAGCAAACTTTGCAGAGTATACTGACTTCAGCAAGTTCATTCTTTCAATAGTAATGCTTATCGGAAGACTTGAAATCTATCCGATGCTTATACTCTTTGCGCCTGTAAGGGCAGGTAGAAAATAAAAGAAAAAGTCGCGCATGCGACTTTTTTGTGCCTATACAATCTCCAGGAGTTCCTTCGGCTCTGCTATTCTGTAGTCAGGCTTCGCACCGAGGGCCTCGAACCTGTCCTCATATATTGGGTGTGCCCACTCTACAAGAACGGCTTCAACTCCGGCATTATTGCCGCAGCCGATATCAAACTGAGTGTCGCCAATCATGAGACATTCATCTTTGCTGATGCTGTGACCAACAAGTCTCTCCATTCTCTCAATTGCGTTGAGCAGCGGTTCAGGATCCGGCTTGTGCTTAACTGCATCCTCGCAGGCGATGAATACGTCAAATTTGTCGTACAGTCCGAACTGCTTAAGATATGCAGTACTTGTTGCCCTCGTCCTGGATGTAACAAGGGCTACACGATGGCCTCTTTCTCTAAGCTCATCTATTACCGCTTCGATTCCATCAAAAACCTTAACCATGCCATCGCAGTTGGCCTCCTGATACAGTCTGTAATACTCGATAGACTCCTCAACAGGAACATCAGGGAACCACTGCCCTGCAGTATATCTGATAGTCTCGCCAAAAGTCCTGAGTATTTCCTCTCTTGTCTTTTCTTTGCCTGTATAATGCATAGAAGTTGCTTTCCATGATGCGATGATAATCTCATTGGTGTTGAGAACGGTTCCATCGAAATCAAAGAAGATGTAAGGTTTCTTCATTATTTCCTCCTAAAGGCTTGCATCCTTAGACAGCTTCGCCCTGATAAAAACATCTATATTGCCATCCATAACCGATTCTACGTTAGTAACCTCTGCTCCGGTTCTGGTATCTTTAACCATTGTATATGGCTGAAAAACATAATTTCTTATCTGCGCGCCCCAGGTCGCCATGCTCATGTCGCCTCTAAGGTCGTTCAGGTTGTCCTTGTGTTCCTGCTCGGCAATCTGCATAAGCTTTGAAGCCAGAATTTTCATTGCTACTTCGCGATTCCTGATCTGCGATCTCTCATTCTGACAAGTAACAACGATTCCAGTTGGCAGGTGTGTGATTCGAACTGCAGAATCTGTCGTGTTAACAGACTGTCCGCCCGCACCGCTGCTTCTGTAGGTGTCAATCTTAAGATCTGCCTGATTGATATCAACAGTGAGATTGTCACCCATATCAGGAACGACATCAACAGCAGCAAATGAGGTCTGTCTCTTGCCCATTGAGTTGAACGGCGAAATTCTGACGAGTCTGTGAACTCCCTGCTCTGATTTCAGATAACCAAAAGCGTTATCTCCTGTAATCTGAATTGTACAGCTCTTGATTCCTGCCGCAGTATCATCCTGCAAATCAAGCAGTTTTGTCTTGAAGCCCTTGCGTTCACAATATCTGAGATACATTCTCTCAAGCATCTCTGCCCAGTCCATAGCATCAACACCGCCAGTGCCGGCATGAATCGACAGAATCGCATCATAGCTGTCATATTTGCCGTTGAGAAGTGTCTCCATCTTAAGATTCTCAAGTTTCTCTCTTAACTCGTTAAAAGTCTTCTCGATTCCTTTGACGGATTCCTTCTCTTCGAGTTCTTCTGCTATTTCGATTAGCTCCCCAAGGTCTTCAAAGCCCTCGGCCAAAGCTTCATATTCACTGACTCTGTTCTCCAGTCTCTTCTTCTCTTTAAGGACGTTCTGCGCCTCATCCGGCTTGTCCCAAAAGCCTTCCTCTGTCATTGTTCTGTCAAGATCGGCAATTCTGGCTATCGCAGTATCGAGGTCAAAGATACCCCCTTACTTCGGTGAGCTTGGTGAGCTCAGGCTGAAGTTCGCCTTTGATGTTGTCTAGTTCTAACATTTGTCCTCCTAAATCAACTTGGTATTTGTCTGCTTAATTCTCAAAGTCTTGGTAACCCTTTGAGTAATCGGCGAATTCCCAGTTGACTAATAATGATATATGCGAGAGTGTATCCGCGAATGGAATTGGCAATCGACAGCCTACGAAGGCTAGTTGCGACCGCAGCAATTCTTATATTTCTTACCGGAGCCGCATGGGCATGGATCGTTTCTTCCAACCTTTGGCTCTTCTCTTGTTACTGTCTCCTGCTTGCCTGTCTTGTGTGCTTTTGGTGCAGCTGCAGGTCCCTTGGATGTGGCTGTATCATCCTTGTATGTATCCTTTGACGCCTTGCTTGCTCCGCTTACAACATTCCTTCTCTGTACATTAGTTGTCACTGTTACGTTATAGCAGAACTTAACTGTCTCTTCTCTGATGTCCGCAATGAGCTCCTCGAACATGGCAAAGCCTTCCTGTGCATATGCAACAGCAGGATCCTGCTGGCCAAGTCCTCTGAGACCGATTCCGCTCTTGAGCTGATCCATTGCGTCAATGTGATCCATCCATCTGTTATCTACTACACGAAGAAGAACCATTCGCTCGACTTCACGCATGTGTTCCTCGCCAACCTCAGCTTCTTTTTCTGCGTAAATCTCATCGAAAATCTTATATACATCTTCCTTGAAATCCTCTGCAGTCAGATAGTCAAGTGCCTCCTGATCATATGAAAGTCTTCCTCTGAAAGCAGGTGTAATCTGTTCGAAGTCAGCCAGAGCCTTATCCATATCCCACTCTTCAGCATATTTTGACTCCATTGTGATCGGATCGATGATTCCGTCTATGAGCTCGTATGTCATGTTCTGGATGTAGCCCTTCAGGTCTTCTCCGTCGAGCACCATGCGACGCTGTGAGTAGATGATCTCACGCTGTTTGTTCATGACATTGTCGTACTGGAGGACGTATTTTCTGATTCCGAAGTTCTTGCCCTCAACCTTCTTCTGCGCACCCTCGATGGATCTTGAAAGCATTCCTGCTTCAAGAGCCTCATCCTCTTCCATGCCGACTCTCTCCATGATTGACTGCATTCTGTCTCCGCCGAACAGTCTCATGAGGTCATCCTCGAGTGATATGAAGAAGCGTGTTTCACCCGGGTCACCCTGACGGCCTGAACGTCCACGAAGCTGGTTATCGATACGTCTTGACTCGTGTCTCTCAGTACCTATGATACAGAGTCCGCCAAGAGCTTTAACCTCCTCCTGCTCAACTCTTCTCTCTTCCTTAAGCTGTTCAAGCACCATGAGATATGCTGCTCTCGCCTTAATCAGCTCCTGATCATCCGACTCGCCCATTCCAGCAGCAAAAGCCATCTGCTCCGGCGTGAAGCCCTGAGCTCTCATAATCTGACGTGCTTCAAACTCCGCATTACCACCCAGGATAATATCGGTACCTCTTCCGGCCATGTTAGTAGCAATTGTTACAGCGCCCTTACGTCCTGCCTCAGCTACAATCTCAGCCTCGCGTTCATGATGCTTGGCGTTGAGCACATTGTGCTTGATGCCACGCTTAGTCAGCATGTTGCTGATCAGTTCAGAAATCTCAATTGAAATTGTACCTACAAGCACTGGCTGTCCAGCTCCATGAGCTCTCTCTACTTCATCGACAATTGCCTTATACTTGCCCTTCTGGTGTGCATAGATAGCGTCATCATTATCAATTCTTGCAATCGGTCTGTTAGTAGGAATTACCACTACATCCATATTATAGATGTCACGGAATTCGTCTTCCTCTGTCTTGGCTGTACCAGTCATTCCAGACAGCTTGTTATACATTCTGAAGTAGTTCTGGAGAGTGATTGTCGCAAGAGTCTTTGACTCTGCACGAACCTGAACATTCTCCTTTGCCTCGATTGCCTGATGGAGGCCGTTGCTGAATCGTCTTCCATACATGATACGACCGGTGAACTCATCGACAATGAGAATCTCTGCATCGCGAACAATATAGTCTACATCTCTCTTCATGAGATAGTTGGCACGAAGAGCCTGCATTACATAGTGGTTCAGCTCCATGTTGTCAGGATCAGAGAAGTTGTCGATGCCGAAATATCTTTCGCAGGCAATTACTCCCTCGTCAGTAAGTGCAACCTGATTATCCTTCTCTTCGATCTTGTAATCCTGTTCATTTACAAGAGTTCTGGCAAAAGCATTGGCCTTGCGATACATATCACTTGAGTCAACGCCTCTTCCGGAAATGATGAGCGGTGTTCTCGCCTCATCAATGAGAATTGAGTCAACCTCGTCGACGATGGCATAGTTAAGATCTCTCTGGGTCAGCTGGTCCTTGTAAGTAACCATGTTGTCTCTCAGATAGTCGAAGCCGAACTCGTTATTGGTTCCGTATGTGATATCTGCTCTGTAAGCAGCTTTTCTGTTGTCTCCCTCTACAGCATGAATAACACATCCTACACTGAGACCGAGGAACTCGTAGAGCTTGCCCATCCACTCAGCATCACGCTTTGCAAGATAGTCATTAACTGTAACTACGTGTACACCCTTTCCCTCAAGAGCGTTAAGGTATGCCGGAAGAGTAGCTACAAGAGTCTTACCTTCTCCAGTCTTCATCTCAGAGATTCTTCCCTGATGAAGAACAACTCCACCTATAAGCTGCACACGGAAATGCTTCATTCCAAGGCTTCTCACTGCACCCTCACGGCATACTGCAAAAGCCTCCGGAAGAATATCATCGAGAGTCTCGCCTTCTGCAAGTCTCGCCTTAAATTCCTCTGTTTTTGCACGAAGCTCCTCGTCTGAAAGCTGCTGCATCGCCTCATCGTAAGCCTCAATCTGATCTACAATCTTCTCTACCTTCTTGACCTCTTTGGCATTGAGGTCTCCGAAGATTTTTTCCATTAAACCCATTATTTCAACTCCCTTCAGTTAGTCGTCTTCCTCTGGTCTGTCCTCGACCCATATGTATGACATAAGCGCTCTTCTTGCATCTGCCTTTGTTACTCTTACATGGAAAATCTTGTGCTTTGATGTGTAGTCAAAGGTGTCTCCCTGCTTAGGCAGTCTGTCCAGCTCTATCATTATCCATCCGTTTACTGTTGTTGCATCTGCGTCGATCTCCTCGTCGAAAATCTCAAAGAATTTCTCAAGGTTCGCTCCTCCCGCTACGGTAAAAGCATTGTTGCCGATAGGCGTTACATCTCGAAGCTCCACAGCATCGTGCTCGTCGTAAATCTTACCGACAAGCTCCTCGA
>JAGHUT010000071.1 GCA_018064645.1 Candidatus Crickella merdequi
GTATATTTATTCGGAGGGATTGTATGCGCTACTCGAGACAGAATAAAATTCTAGAGATTATCAACACTAACGAGGTCGAGGCACAGGATCGCCTTCAGGAGCTTCTCAGAGAAGCTGGTTATAATGTAACACAGGCAACTATCTCAAGAGACATCAAAGAGCTCCAGCTTGTTAAGGGTCTCTCCAAGAGCGGTAAGTACAAATATGTATCGAGCAACTACCAGGAGCGTCCTATATCTGACAGATTCATAAAGATTTTCCGCGAGACTACCCTGTCATGGGCTTCAGCAGAGAATCTCATTATTGTAAAGACTCTTTCAGGTTGCGGTAATGCTGCAGCGGAGGCAATTGACTGTCTTGAGCTTGAGCACATTGTTGGAACTATAAGCGGTGATAATACAATGCTTATTGTTGTAGATAAGAGCGAACATGTTAAGAATGTTACAGACAAGTTCGAGAAGATGATTAACAAGAAAGAGGACTAAGCACAAACATTATGCTGAATCGCATTATTATAGATAATTTCGCAACTATCGAGCACCTCTCCTTCGACCTGGGTGATTCACTTAACATCATCACAGGTGAGACAGGTGCAGGTAAGTCTGTTCTTGTACAGGCCATCAGTACAGCCCTGGGTGACAGGGCTGATATTTCTATGGTCAGAACAGGACAGTCCAAGGCGGTTATTCAGATTGCCGGCGATAAAGACGGTGAAGATGTTATCATTACAAGAGAGCTTCTCTCCTCCGGCAAAAGCATCTCCAAGCTTAATGGCGAGATGGTTACTCTCGCTCAGCTTAGAGCTTTCTGTGCTGACTGGGTTGATATTCACGGTCAGTATGACAATCAGCAGATTCTCAATCCGGATAACCATATTCTTATTACAGACAGCTTCCATAACGAAGCAATTGCTGGTGAACTGGATACTCTCAAAGGTCTATATGACAACTACAGAGACGCAAAGAAGAATTATAATGACCTTCTTGCGGAGGAGCGCAATGCAAAGCAGCAGAAAGATTTTCTTGAATACGAATTCAACTATCTGAGTTCACTTAACCTTCGCTCACATGAAGATGAAGAACTTGAGGACAGACTGGACCTCATGAAGAACAGCGAGAGAATTTATACTGCCGTTAATTCATCATATGAACTTCTCCATGAATCTGACCCGTCTGTTCTTGCAGCACTCAACAGATGTTCTGGCGAGATTGCTTCTGTCTCTGGATACAGCGATTCCTTAACCCAGCTTTCTTCACAGCTTCAGGATATTTATTATCAGCTTGAAGATGTTTCAGACAGGCTTAGAGATGTCTCATCTTCCCTCACTTTTGATGATGAAGAACTTGATGCAGTATCGGAGAGATTATCTGCAATTGAAGATGCTAAGCGTAAATACGGCAAGTCAATTGACGAGATTATTGAATACCAGAATGATATTGATGAGAAGCTTGGACTTATTCAGAACTTCGATTACGAGAAGCAGAAGCTGGCTGATGCTATGAATAAGGCCTATTCAAAGCTTGAAGCCCAGGCCGCTCATGTAAGCGAGCTTAGACATATTATCGCCGAGAGACTCGAGTCACAGATGAAGACTGAGCTCATGAACCTTGATTTTGCAAATTCTGATTTCAGGATTAAGATTGACAGAATGGATGAGATTGGACCGCTTGGCTACGATAGTCTTGAATTCCTGATTTCCACTAACCCTGGCGAGCCTCTTATGCCTCTCGCAAAGATTGCATCAGGTGGAGAAATATCAAGAATCATGCTGGCATTCAAGCACATCATTGGAGACTGCGACAATGTGGAGACAATGATTTTTGACGAGATTGACACTGGAATCAGCGGAAGAACAGCTCTGACAGTTGGACACAAACTCAAGGAGATCGCATCACATCACCAGATTGTCTGCATCACTCACCTGCCGCAGATTGCAGCCTATGGTTCAGACAACTATCTCATTCGCAAAATGATAGCTGATGGCAAATCACATACAGAGATTGAACATCTGGATGAAGATGGCAAAGAAAAGATGGTAGCAACACTGTTCAGTGGATCAGTAAATGAAAGTGCAATAGAAGCAGCAAGAGAACTGATAGAAAGAACTAAATAGATACACAATAATTCCCCATAGCCAGGATACGCATCCCGGTTCTGGGGAATTTATAATATTAAACACTCACTACAAACAGCTCAAAAGCAAGTTCCCATCCCATATTACCCGACTTGATGTCTTTATCAATGTTATAAAGACCAATCAGCAGTTCCTTGAGTCTTGCCTTGCTGAACTGTCTTGCAGCCTGATACGCCTTCTTCAGTCTGAATTCATTTACCTTAGTGGCTTTCGCAATCTGTGGAATCGACATTCCCTCGTTAGTCAGTTCAATAGCATCATACATTATCTCAAACTGCTTGATGAGAAGACCGATAACCTTCATAACCTCGCCCTCATCCCTGGCAATCTCTGTAGCCAGACTCATGGACTTTCTCTTATTACCTGCCATCATCGAATCAATCAGATTGAATACAAACCTATCTGCCTCGCCTATCATCAATTCTTCAATAAGCGTATTAGTAATCTGGTCGCCGGCGCAAGCATTGTTGATTCTGTCCAGGTCGGACATTATATTCTTTAGATAGTATTCACTGTTCTTATTGTAATATCCGGAGAGGTCAATCATGTAATCCATTTCTCTCTGTCCAAGGATATTGCCTGCCTCGCGAACTCTTTTCTTGATAAAACCTTTCAGTTCTGCCCTGTCAAGCCTTGCAAATTCGTAACCTTTGCATGCCTTGATGAGTTTCTTTCCGAAAGCATTAATATCTCCTGATCGCTCTGCATCTACTGTAAAAATCAGTATAGAAGAATCGTTATCACTTCCTGCCAGTGTAAGGAGTTCATCCTCATCCGCCTTTGTACCCACTTTCTTGAAAAAAGGTCTGTAATTTCTAACAACTACAACTCTCCTCTCCGAGAACATTGAATATGCTCTTGCAGCGGTTGTTATATCAGAAACAGTGCAATTCTCTCCATCAATAATCTGAAGGTCCAGACTCCGTGACATCTCATCAACATTATCATTAATAAGCAGGTCACAAGCCCAGTCCATCAGGTAGTCCTCTTCTCCATAGAAGAATAGCGTATTACCCAGATTGCCTGCTTTGTAGTCATTGTAGAAATCCTTATATGCCATTATTACTCCATTGCTGCTTCATCAAATCAATCCTGTAGTTGCCTTTACGATTAATATCGATTCCAACAGCTCCATTATAATCTGTTCTGTATATCTTTACGCCTCTATTCACAAGACGCTCTATTGTCTGCTCATGTGGATGGCCGTACATATTGTTTAATCCGACAGATATGATCGCTATGTCGGGCGTTACTGCATCGAGGAAAGCCTCGCTTGAACTTGATCTGCTTCCATGGTGTGCAACTTTAAGGATATCGCAATCAAGCTCATCTGTACCACTGTAGTATTGTAACATATGGAGTTCATCTTCCTCAAGAAGGTCACCAGTCACAAGAACTCTGACACCCCTGTAATAAACCATAAATACCATATTGAATTCATTAGCTTCATCACTTGCAATGATACCAGTCGAAGACCTTTCCACTGGCCATAGGGGCTTGATGTAGCAGTCTTCTCCAACCTGGATGATATCAGCAGTGGTGATAAACCTTGTATTTGAATGTTCGGATTCATAACTTCGTGAATACTGCTTCGAAAGTATTATTTCCCTGACAGGATATATTTCGGACAACTCCTCAATACCCTTATAGTGATCTGTGTGAAGATGTGTCAGCACTGCAGCATCAATATCCGGTGTGCTGTTGGCGAGAAGATAAGGTTTAAGTATATCTTTGCCTATATTGCATTCTGCATTGCCGCCTCCATCTACAAGAATGTCATCACTGCCAGAACGAATATGTAATGAATCACCCTGACCTACAGAAAGAAAAACAAGTTCATCATCTCCAAACTGATTATAAGTTGCCATACACATTATTAAGCCTGGAATAATAAGGCAAATCACTGCATCCTTTATCACATCGTAATTCTTGCGAATCAGCTGCACCCTCATCCATTCTGAACAGGCAGCAAAGATGAGACAGTAGAATATAATCAGCAATCCAGGACTACATACTGTCTGATCAAATGACCAGCTGCCCTTCATATTCAGAACCCGGTTAACTTCAAGGAGCAATTCCAGTAACCCGGCAATTATCTGATAGAGCAGCACTGGCATATTACCAATAATAATTATCAGTCCAATCCCTGCTATGCATAAAGGAACCAGTACCGAGGCAATTAAAGTGACAGGTATATTGATAAATACGGTCAATGGGCTTACTCTGTGGAACAGAAAAGCTGTAATCGGTGCAATCGCCAGCTGTACAGCGATTATGACACTTAAATAATCTCCTACAAAGTAACTTAATGCAGGTGCAGCAAACGCTATTCCAAGCATTGCCAGAAATGACATCTGAAATCCCGTATTAAAAAGCTGATATGGGTTACTGATAAGAAGTACCAGCGCAGCAAAGCTTACAGATGTCAGAAGGTCTGCTCTTCTTCTTAATCTCGTTGATGCAAGGCTTACCGCCATTACCATTACTGCTCTTACAGTAGATGGGCTCCACATAGTCATCTCACCGTAACATATAAGAACTGTCACAATAAATATATTCACTCCTGAAGTCCGTCTTCTCTTAAGCAGTAATGAAAGCAGGGAGAATAGAAAGCCAATATGAAGCCCACTTACAGCAAGTATGTGTCCAGTTCCATTCTCATTAAACTGGTCTCTTGTTGCTTCATCAATTTCGTTCTTATCTCCAAAAACAACGCCTTTAACAAGAGCTCTCAGTTCCGGCTCTCCATCAAAGGACTCTTCAAAGCCTGATCTGGCTGACATTATACGCTTATGAATTCGGTGCAGCAGTTCATCATTATCATCTATTACAATATATCTGCTTGTAAGTCCGCACCTCACTCCTCTAGAGGCCTGATACAGCCTGTTATCAAAGCATCCAGGGTTGTCTCTTCCTTCAAACTTACGCAGCGTTCCACCTGCTGTGATATAATCTCCAATCGCTCCATAAATGTCCAGTTCATCTTCAAGCTGGTGATTCTCATCAACATATGCTATACGAATATATCGGCCAACGCTTCTGTCTTCCGGAACAGCAAGTATCTCATATCCATATTCTTTATATCTTATTGTCTTAATAACGCCGTGAAGGTCATAATCGGCTATCTCAGCCGCACCACTGCTCAAAGCAATAAAGTGTACAACCATAGTAAAAAATCCTGTCACAATGGAAATTATAAGCACTCTGCGCTCTTTCGATGTTAGAGTTCTGTCTTCAGGCAATCTGCAGACACATGAACCTGCAGCAATCATCAGTGCAGCTGCCCATAATGGCTTGGCCATTTCACAAAAGATAAATGCACAGACAATTCCCACAGCAAATGCAGTTGTATAAACAAACAATCTTCTTCTAAGCAAGTTCCCTCCAAATCAGTTAGTAAGTGGATTGTAACTCACATAAGATTCCCCTTCAGTACACACTTGAATAATGCGCACAAAAAAAGAATCGCCTTGGGCGATTCTTTTATCATTCTAAATTGTTAGAGAACAATATATTCTACTTCTGCATCTGGTGCGAGAATCTTAATATACTCTGTCATAAGATCTGCTGCTGCTTTGAGCTCGGCAGGATCCTGGTCAGGAGTTCCAAAGAGCGGATAGAATACATTTCGGCTGTCCTCTGTTCCGCATGTTCTGTCGTCTGCACCTGCAATCATGCTAAGGATAATTCCACCATCATCCTTTCCTGACATTTCGTTTGGATAATTATGAACAGTCTCACCTCTTATTCCAGTGAAGTCTTCCTTAGACTCAGGACTGTAAATAAGCAGGTCGCCCTGAACCTTATCAATATCATGACAGCCGGAAAGAACAAATGTCTTAACCTCAACAATAAATGGAACTTCAACAATCGGATTAAACCTTGGGAACGGTCTGCCCTTAATTGCGAATGATTCATACTGAAGCATTACAGGATAAGACTTCTTGAACTTCTTGAAGTACCTGTAGTAATTATTCTCACCAAACTCAGCTTTTCTGTCGTAAGAAGCCTCATCTCTTCTAAGTGAGTCAATTACCTCATCAGCCTTGGCGTAGAATGCGTCAGTATTCCACTGACTCTTATCAGGATATTTAACGATAAGAAAACCAATAGACTGATTGCGTTCTGCAATTACTGCATCCTTTGTAATATTCATTATAATCTCCTTGTCCGCCGTCCCCCCAGCGGCTTTTAATATAATTTAACCCTTTATAAGAGTTATTGCCTCTTTACGGTCTGCCGCCTTAAAAACAGCAGTTCCCGCCACAATTATATCACAGCCGGCAGCTCTTAATGCCTCAGCATTACCTGCGCCTGCGCCTCCGTCAACCTCAATCAGGAAGTCATACCCCTTTGTCTTTCTGATCTCATCCAGCTGGCAAATCTTATCAAGAGCAACAGGGATAAACTTCTGTCCCCCAAAGCCCGGATTTACTGACATTACCAGTACCATATCAACATCACAGAGGATGTTCTCAAGTACCGAAACGGGTGTAGCAGGATTAATTGCCACGCCGGCCTTCACTCCAAGTGAATGAATATGCTGAACCGTTCTGTTAAGATGTCTGCATGCTTCCTGATGAACAGTAATGAAAGCAGTATTATCTGTTACAAAATCCTCAAGAAGATTGTCCGGATTCTCAATCATCAGATGTACATCGTATGGTGCTGCTGCAATACCGTTAAGGCTCTTCATTACAGCAGATCCAAAGCTTATATTAGGAACAAAAGCTCCGTCCATTACATCAATATGAAGATAATCTATTCCAATATCGCATACATCCTTTACATCTTCGCCAAGTCTGGCAAAGTCACATGAAAGAATTGATGGTGCTATTTGTGCCATGATTTCACCTCGTCTACCATTGCAAGATATGAATTATATCTGGTCTCAGGAATTAATCCGGCTGCCAGATCTTCTTTAACTGCACATTCTGGCTCGTTGATATGCATACAGTCTGAATATCTGCACTCTCCTCTTCTTCTTCTGAATTCAGGGAAAAGTGTCTGTACCTCATGTTCATCCATCTCTGTCATGTCAAGTGATGTGAATCCTGGGGTATCATAGATATTCGTTCCGTCTTCAAATGCAAAAATCTCAACATGCCTTGTAGTATGACGTCCTCTCTTAGTCTTGTCACTAATTGAGCCAGTCTCTGCCGTATCCTCTCCAAGAAGCTGATTAAGAAGAGTCGATTTGCCTACTCCTGACGGTCCTGCCAGGGCTACATTCTTGCCCCGGATTATCGCTTTAAGATCATCAAACCCTTCTCCTGTAAGACCGTTAATAGATGCAACTGGATATACATTGCTGTAAGTCCTTGTGTATGACTCAAGGACCTCAGATGATATGAGGTCCTTCTTTGTAATGCATATGGCAACATCTATATCTCGGAGTTCTGCTGCTGCAATGAGCTTATCAATTACCGGAAGATTCGGTTCAGGATCAGCTGCTGCGAAAGTCACAACAAGCAGCTCCAGATTAGATACAGGTGGCCTGGAGAGAAAATTATTCCTCTCCAGCACCTTTGTAATCACACATTCATCATTGTCGTTCAGCTGATACTCAACTATGTCTCCAACATAAATGATGTTCTTGTTTCTCTTAAGGTTGCCTCTTGCTTTGCCCATGTAGACCTTGTCTTCATCTGCAACAAAGTAGAAACCGCCTATTCCTTTAATTACTCTGCCCTGCATAAGCTTTTAATCACCATCTATGCATTAGGCTGAGGGCTTCCTTTGCTGACCTCAATGTCAATGGTTGTACCCTTGTCAAGCTGTGTATTAGCCGCATACTGCTGCCACATTACATAGCCGTTTCCGTAAGCATCACTTTCTTCATAAGTGATATTACCAACTCTGAATCCTGCTGAAGCGATAGCAGTCTTAGCATCTGCAAGAGACTTTCCTGTTACTGAAGGAACAGTTCCCTTCTCCTTGCCTTTTCCATCACTGATTGTGATGTTGATCTTGCTTCCCTTATCAAGGCTTGAACCAGCTGCAGGCTCCTGTGCTGTAATTGTTCCTGCAGGCTCAGTAGATGTGGTCTCCTTGACTACTCCAAGCTTGTATCCGTAATCCTTGAGATAGTCTTCAATGTTATCTGTGTTGTAGTTCTTACCTACAAGGTTAGGTACTGTACCTTCCTTTGAACCCTTTGAGAGGTTAACTGTGATTGTACTTCCCTTACCGGCTTCTGTACCGCCCTGTGGATCCTGCTGAGCAACTCTGTCCTCAGAAATCTCTGATGAGAATACAGCTTTACCCTTCTTAATCTTGAATCCGGCATCCTCACAAGCCTTCTCAGCCTGCTCATAAGTCATATCTGTGAGATCAGGAACTTCTGCCTGCTTTGAGAATACACCTGACTTAACTACGCCAAAAACAATCAGAGGAATGAGACATGCCGCGATAACGCAGGCAATGATAATCTTCTTCTTCTTGGCCTCGTCATTACCCTTCTTGCCTTTGCCCTTGCTGTTCTTTTTCTTCTTGCGGTCTTCGAACTCTTCGTAGTCTTCCTCTCTCTTATCCCCAATAGCCTTTGATGCGCTGTTGAAAATTGAATTACCAACTACCTTAGTTACGAATTCAATATTATCCAGATCCTCAATGAGCTCTTCTGCACTCTTGTAGCGGTTTGTCTGGAACTTATTAGTTGCCTTGAGAACAGCTCTCTCAAGTGCTGGCGGAATTCCTCCAACAAGCTCACTTGGAGGTGCTACCTCTTCATTAATATGCTTCAGTGCAACTGTCACAGGATTATCTCCATCAAATGGAACCTTTCCTGTAAGCATCTCATACATTACGATACCAAGTGAATAGATATCAGATCTTTCATCTACATAATTGCCTCTTGCCTGCTCAGGTGAGAAATAATGAACAGAACCGATAATCTTACTTCCTGTTGAAAGTGTTGCATCATTAACAGCCTTTGCGATTCCGAAATCTGCCAGCTTAACAACACCGTCCTCAGTCATCATGATATTGTGAGGCTTAACATCTCTATGAATAATCTTGTTCTTGTGGGCAATTCTCAGAGCTGAAGCAACCTGCTTAGTAATATCAATTACTCTCTTGTAATCCATAGGAGCCTCATCTGCAATAACCTCATTAAGAGTTCTTCCTTCAACAAGCTCCATTACAATGTAGTTGATATTACCCTCTCTGCCTACATCATATACGCCTACAATATTTGGATGTGAAAGTCCGGCTGCAGCCTGTGACTCTCTTTTGAAATTCTCTACGAATGTTGCATCCTTTGTGAATTCAGGACGAAGAATCTTAACAGCAATGTATCTGTTAAGCAGCTTATCCTTAGCCTTATATACTACGGCCATTCCGCCGTCACCGATCTTCTCGAGGAGCTCGTATCTTCCTGATAATAGTCTGCTACCCATGTCTAATCCTCCGATACTTCTATGCAAATTACTGAAATGTTGTCATTGCCGCCATTGTCATTTGCCATTTTTACAAGGTCTTCGGCACAGTCTGCCATATCATCATCCCTTATAAGTCTCTCAAGCATTGCGGTCTCGTTAACTTCATCATACAGTCCGTCACTGCAGATCAGTATTCTGTCTCCAGGCTGTATGAATATGTTGAAGCAATCAGGAATGCTGCATGCATTTGCACCAATTGCTCTTGTAATCACATTCTTCTTATTGTGATGCTCTGCTTCTTCTCTTGTAATAGCCCCCATCTTTACAAGGTCATTTACATATGTGTGATCCTCTGTAATCTGGTGTATCTGAGAATTATGCACTGCATATACTCTACTGTCACCGACATTTGATATATAAGCAATTCTATCGCGTATATATACGAAAACCAGTGTAGTCGCCATTCCGGCAAATGCTGGTTCTGCTGTTGATATTCTTATAATCATCTGATTAACAAAATCTACAGCAGCTTCGAAATACCTGAATATTTCGTCTCTTCCCTCCAGGCGCTCAAGAGGATTGTGTTCAATGAATCTCTCCAGTGCATCCAGAGCAGTCTTACTGGCCACTTCGCCGGACTTGTTACCTCCGACTCCATCGGCGAGCATGAAGAAATTCTTACCCGGAAGAACTCGGAGTGCATCCTCATTCTTGGGTCTTCTCCTGCCCTTGTCAGTCATGTACCCTATCTTCATATATTATCTCCAAGTTAATTACTTCAGAGGTTTATCTATCAGACAATAGAAGAACCCCACTAAAGTGTTATTATAAGGTAAAATCAAGCATTTTTCAACAATCTCAGCAAATCGGTGGTCTTGTTTGAAGCGTTCAATTGCTTCTTCATTCTCTGCTTTGTTGATTGTACAGGTGGAGTACATCATTCTTCCACCTGGCTTAAGGTATTCGTATGCATTATCGATGATAGCCTTCTGAATTTCTGTAAGATTTATGTATTCAGAAGGATTTGTTCTAAGCTTAAGCTCAGGCTTGCTTCCGATAACTCCAAGACCGGAGCAAGGAACATCTGCCAGAACAAAGTCGAAAACCTCATCGAAATCATCTCTCCTTACAGTTCCATCAAGAAGTTCAGTCTCAATAATATCAGCTCCAAGTCTTGCTGCAGTAGCCTGAATAAGCTCAAGCCTGTGCGGATGTATGTCGCAGGCAGTAATGCTGCCTGCATTATTCATTAGCTCTGCCATGGCACATGTCTTGCCACCAGGAGCAGCACACATATCAAGAACTCTGCTTCCTGGTACTGGTCTCAGCGCCTCAATGGACCTGATTGACGAAAGGCTCTGAACTGCAAACAATCCCTGATGGAACATTGAAGTTCCAACTACCTGTCCGCCTCTAACAATAATTGCCGACTCACTTCCCTCACAAGGACTGCATGAGATACCGTCTTCTTCAAAATGCGCCATAAGTTCTTCTCTTGAAATTTTAAGAAGGTTGGTTCTTACAATCAGCTCAGGCGCCGTGTTTAAAGCTTTAAGCAGCATCTCTGTATCTTCACCGTACTGCTCCTTGAGAAGTTCTACCAGTTCCCCCGGGAATGAATACTTAAGACTCAGATTATCTGTAGGAACTGCAATTGTATGTCTTTCTCTCAAAAAACGTCTCAGAAGCGCATTGATGAAACGGTCGCTGCCCTTACTTGTTTTTTTTGCAAGGGCCACAGCCTCGTTAACAGCAGCATGATCAGGAACGCTATCAAGACTCTCGATAGCATACAGTCCCATCCTTAATATGATCAGTGTTCTGTTCTTGATTCCCTTAATTCCCTTGTCTGCCAGCCTGTCTATGTAGTAATCAAGCTTAAGGCTGTCTCTTAGAACGCCCTTCGTAAACGCACGAACGAAGCCGCTCGAGCAATCTCTGTGATTCTCTACGGCTTCGTTAATTGCAATATTTGAAAAGGCCTCGTCTACATAGCAATCTCTAAGTGCCTCAAAAACTGCCAGCCAGTCTCCCTTCATATTGACTCCTTCTGGTGATTAGTCGCGTCTTCCTGCAATAATAAGAATTCTGAGAAGATTCGCAACTGCTACAGCAAGTGCTGCTACATAAGTCATAGCTGCTGCACTGAGAACCCTCTTACTTCCTTTGTAATCATCACTGTCAACCATTCCCAGCTGCTGCATCTGAACAAGAGCTCTATTGCTGGCATTAAACTCAACAGGAAGAGTTACAAGATGGAACAGAATAACTACACAGAAACAGATAACGCCAAGATTGAACAGCATTGTTCCATACATCGAAGATGCAGTAAGTACAAGTCCGATAAGGATAAGTGGCCATGCAGCCATCTGTGTAAGATTAACAGCTGGAACAATGGCATTTCTGAAAGCTAATGCACCGTAGTGCTCAGCATCCTGGACAGCATGTCCTGCCTCGTGGCATGCAATACACATGGAAGCAATTGAAGGCTGCTGATATACTTCTGAAGATAGATTCAGCGACTTTGTTCTTGGATCATAGTAGTTAGTCAGCGAGTCTCCACCGATAACATTGATTGGAACATCGTTCAGCCCGTTAGCATCCAGCATTCTTCTTGCTGCCTCGTAACCACTGATTCTATGACTGTTTGCAACTTTTGAATACTGTCTGAAAGCACCTTTAACCTTTGCCTGGGCCCACAGTGTAAAAAGAATCGCAGGTATCAGTACGATATATGAATAATCATAATAATACATATCTTTAGTCCTCCTTGAGTGTAAATCTATCACCTGCGGCAAGCTTGCTTCCTCTAAGGAAATCGCCTGCCATTAGTCTTTTCTTGCCTTGTAACTGAAGTTCTGTAATTCTCAGCTTGCTACCCTTGCAATTAACAGTAAAACTGTTCTTGTCAACCGAGCAAACAACTCCCGGTTCACCATCAGGAATCTCCGGAACTGCTTCTGCTCCATAGAACTTGACGCTGAGATCTCCTAGATAACTGTGAAGTGTTGGCCATTCGTAGTAAGCTCTAAGCTTTCTAACAAGCACTTCAGCAGGTTCATTGAAATCAGTTGCTCCATCGCTTTTCTTAATGATGTGAGCATAGCATGATTCATCATCATTCTGAGCCTCCGGTGTAATCTTACCCTCTTCTATAAGGGTCATTGTTTCAACAAGAAGCTTTGCTCCAAGTTCTTCAAGCTCACCTGCCAGCTCTGTGATATACTTCTCACCTATCTCGCATTCTGCTTTGGTAAGCATATCACCAGTATCAAGACCTTTTGCCATCTGCATAATAGTAACACCGGTCTTCTCATCACCTGCAAGAATGCATGCCTGCATCGGCGATGCACCTCTCCATCTTGGAAGAAGTGATCCGTGAACATTGATACAACCGTACTTAGGAAGATTGAGAACTTCTTCCGGTAGAATCTGTCCAAAAGCTGCAACAACGATAATGTCAGGCGCGAGAGCCTTGAGTTCCTCAATGAAATCCGGCTCTTTTCTAATAACATATGGCTGTGCAACCGGAAGCCCCAGCTCAAGAGCCAGTGCTTTGACAGGTGAAGGTATAACCTTGCCGCGATTACCTTTTCTGTCAGGCTGTGTTACAACAAGCTGAATATGGTGTCCTGCATCATAAAGAGCCTGTAATGAAGGAACTGCAAACTGCGGAGTTCCCATATATACTACTTTCATTCTTATTCCTCCGAAGCCTGCTCTTCCTGGAAGGCTCTAAGTCTCTCAGTATACTCTTCTGTAGTCATGAAGTCCTTAGCCTTATCAACGTATAGAATTCCATCAAGGTGATCATTCTCATGGCAGATAACTGTCGCTGCGAAATCCTCAAATTCCTCTTCACATGTATTGCCATCAATGTCCATGTATCTGACCTTTACTCTAAGTGGTCTGTCAACGAGTCCCATATAGCCTGGAACACTGAGACATCCTTCGCTTGATTCCTGTGTTCCTTCTGTCTCAAGAATCTCAGGATTAATCATTACATATACCTCAGGCTCCTCCTCTTCAGGATAAGGCATTGCAACGAAAAGTCTCTTCATAATACCCACCTGAGGTGCTGCAAGTCCAACACCCTCAGCTTCATACATTGTATCTATCATATCCTCACAAAGCTGAACAATTCTCGGTGTAATCTCCTTAACAGGCTTGCACTTCTTTGCAAGAATCTCTTCTCCTCTAACTGTAATCTGTCTGATTGCCATCTCTTCTCCTTAAACTATTCCGTATGGGTTAACATCTATTTCTATGTAGCATGGTGCCTTTGCTCGTACCATACTGTCTCTCATATTCATATATGCTCTGATATATCCGGCTCTGCTTCCCTGTGGTGCTTTGATGATAAAAGTCGCTCTCGCTTTGCCGTCTGTTCGTCTCTCAGCCTCTCTTGGAGGAAGGATTACGGCTCCCTTAGGAGCATCCTTAAGATTCTTAAGAGTATCTCTGAAAAGCTTCGCATATTCAAGGGCAGACTCTGTAGAATCTTTCTTGTCTACAAAGGTTACTGAAATTATATCAGAGAATGGTGGGTAATTCATGATGTTTCGGTGGAGCAATTCATTCTCATAGAAATCTTCGTAATCATTTCGCTCTGCCGACTGAATCACACTGCTGTCAGGGTCGTAGGTCTGTATCAGCACACGACTTGCACCTCCTGCTCTGCCTGCTCTGCCTGCTACCTGGGTTATAAGCTGGTATGTTCTTTCCTGCGATCTGTAATCAGGAATATTCAGGCTGACATCTGCATTAATTATACCCACAAGGCCTACATTCCTGAAGTCCAGCCCCTTGGCCAGCAGCTGTGTTCCCACAAGAATATCAGTTTCCCCTGCTCTGAATGATTCAAGAACATCTTTAATCTCTTTCTCAGAGCCTGCTGTATCAAGATCGAACCTCTGAACCTTTGCTTCAGGCCATAGCCTCATTACAGTCTCCTCTACCTTCTCAGTACCAGAGCCTATGTATTTAATATATTTACTTCCGCATTCAGGACATCCTGCAGGAAGTGGTCTCTTCCTTCCACAGTAATGGCATACAGCGGAATTAGATGACTTGTGATATGTAAGGGTTATTCCACAATCCTCACATGTCAGCTTATGACCGCATTCCGGGCACATAATCTGAGTAGAATAGCCTCTTCTGTTCAGAAAAAGTATTATCTGTTCTTTCTTCTCAAGGCTTTCTGTTATTCCCCTTGCAAGAGCCTCGCTTATGACTGTCATGTTGCCTTTTCTTGTTTCGATTCTCATATCGACAGTCTCTATGTCAGGAAGTACACTTGTTCCTACTCTGTGAGGCATTTCAATAAGCTGGTAAATACCTTTGCTGCATCTGTAATATGAGACAACACTTGGTGTGGCACTTCCAAGAACAAGCACGGCCTTGTTAGCTGCTGCTCTCTTGTACGCCACATCTACAGTCTCGTATTTAGGATTGTGGTCTGATTTGTAGGTGCTCTCGTGCTCTTCATCAATTACGATAACACCGATATTCTCTACTGGAGCAAAAACAGATGTTCTCGCTCCAACAACGATCTTTGCCTCGCCGCTTCTTATTCTTGCCCACTCCTCAAGTCTTCTGCTTGTTGTTAACTTGCTGTGAAGTGTTGCAACCATCTTCTCTCCGAAGCGGTGCTTGAATCTTTCTTCTGTCTGATTGGAAAGTGCAATTTCCGGAAGAAGTACAATTGCTGTCTTTCCAAGGTCAAGGGCTTTCTCTACAGCTTTCATATAGACTTCTGTCTTACCGCTGTTAGTTACGCCCTTAATGAGAAAAGTCTCTGACTTTCCCGCCTCCATTGCGGTCTCTATCTTCTTTGCCGCATTCTGCTGCTCTTCAGTAAGGTGGTACGCAGGCATATGAGCCTCATCTGAAAGCTGTCTGTCTTTCCTGATTCGCTTGCCCTGCACCGTAAACATCTTAATGGCATCAATGTACTTGACACCATAACGCTTTCTCATCCAGATTGCTGTTTCAATCATTTCTTCCGAAAGAGATCTTTCGGGAATATATTCAGCGATAGCTTTGATTCTTGATACATCACAATCTGGAACGACATCCGCCTGAACTACATATGCATCTACAGGCTTCTTTCGTCCGGCAAAAGGCACTGTCACTTTTGCACCTGTTCTCACCTCATCTGGAGCCGAATAAGTATAGAAAGTGTCAGTGTATTCGCTCTTATTATCGACTGCTACATTAACGTATCTACTCACTGTTACCTCTGACATAAGACAGGCTGCTGCAGAAAGCAGCAGCCTTTTTTGAAAAACAAATAAGATTAAAGCAGGAAAATATTGCCTGCAGCACACTCATCGTACATTGACTCAGGCCATACTGATACCTGAACCTCACCGATATGTGCCTTCTTGAGGAAGTACATGCAAAGTCTGCTCTGTCCGATTCCACCGCCGATTGTAAGCGGAAGTGTGTTGTTGATAACACCCTGATGGAACGGCATGTTGATTCTGTCTTCCTTACCGTCAATCATAAGCTGTCTCAGCATGCTCTCTGAATCTACTCTGATTCCCATTGAAGAAATCTCGAATGCATCCTCAAGCACCTCGTTCCAGAGAATAATATCTCCGTTAAGCTCCCAATCATCATAGTCTGGTGCTCTTCCATCGTGTGGCTCACCTGACTTTAATGCACCACCAATCTTCTTTACAAAGATTGCGCCGTACTTCTTAGCTGCTTCCTTCTCTCTCTCCTTTGAGGTGAGATCTGGATACTCGTACTCAAGATCCTGTGAATATACGAATGTGATGTCTTCAGGAAGGTTAATATTGAGCTCTGGGTATGCTTCATTCATGTACTCTGCAAGGCTTACGAGTGCACCGTAAATGTTCTTTACTGTAGCCTCAAGGAATGCTTCTGTTCTCTGGTCTGCTGTAATTACTTTCTCCCAATCCCACTGGTCAACATAAATTGAGTGGAGGTTATCAAGTTCCTCATCTCTTCTGATAGCATTCATGTCTGTGTAAAGTCCAACGCCTGGCTTAACATCGTATCTGCCAAGTGCCATTCTCTTCCATTTAGCCAGTGACTGTACTACCTCAACTTCTCTCTCATCAAGATCCTTGATTGTGAAGTTTACTCTTCTCTCATATCCGTTAAGATTGTCATTGAGTCCAGTCTCAGGAAATACGAAAAGCGGAGCGCTTACTCTTCCGAGTCTGAGTCTGTGTGAGAGTTCCGCCTGGAAGTAGTCCTTAATCTTCTTGATTGCTCTCTGTGTTTCGGTTGGTCCCAGAATAGGCTTGTATCCTTCTGGAATAAATACCTTGCTCATAATTAGTCCTCCTTTTTATCTTTACCTGCGTATCTTGCGTAATCGCAGCCGCAGAAATTCTGTCTATATAATCCGTACTGTTTCGAAAGCTCCACACTTCTCCCAAAGCCGTTCTTTTTCTTGAAATCAACATCAAGATAGCTGATGCCGATATCGTCCTGGAGACTATATCCAAGTTCTGCTATTGCTTTGTAGCTCTTGTGCGGGCTCACTGACATAGTAGTTGTGAAATAATCCATTCCCATCTTCTTTGCCATAACTGCTGTATCAGTAAGTCTCATTGTGAAACAGATATCACATCGTCTGCCGCCTTCAGGCTCTTCTTTGAGTTCAGCTGTCATGGAAATGAATTTAGCTGGTTCGTATTTGCCCTCTAGGTAATCTACATAAATCCCTTTGGCTTTGTTCTCTTCATTGAATGCCTTGATGAACTTCAGTAAAGCATCTCTTCTCAGAAAATATTCTTCACTGTCGGTTATGTTAGGATTATAATAGTAAAGCGTTATTGAGTATTCGTCGGCCAGTCTCTCGACACATGATGTTGAGCATGGACCACAGCAGGCATGCAGCAGAAGACGAGGTTTCCTTCCCTCAAGGCTGATTCTCTGGAATTCAAAGTCCTCTGATCTGCATAAGTCAGCAGAATTAAATACGGCTGCTTTGGCATCTTTGCTCATAGGGCCCTCCTCATAACAATAATGGATTATTATATCACAAACAGGAGTTTGATAGAATATGCAAGGTGGAGAAAGATACAATTCAATAGGTAACTGGCTTAAGAACTACTTCGGCTCAAAGACAGTCAAACTGTCAATCGAGGCCGGCTTCACCTGCCCTAACAGAGATGGCAAGGTTGGCTATGGCGGATGTGCTTTCTGCTCCAGCGGCGGTTCAGGTGAACTTTCCTCAACTATCGAAGAACAAATAGAGCTTCTGTCAAATAAGTGGCCTGATGCTGTGTATCTGGCATATTTCCAGAGCCACACAAATACTTATGCACCTGTTTCAGTTCTAAGAGATAAATTCTATTCTGCACTGTCTGATCCGCGCATCAGCGGTATTGCCATAGCAACAAGGCCTGACTGTCTCGATGAAGATGTTCTTGACCTCCTTGATGAGATTAACAGAGAGCATTTTCTGTGGGTTGAACTTGGTCTTCAGACAATCCATAAGGAGACATCTGATATGCTTGGCATTGGCTATGACCTAGCCTGCTATGACAAGGCTGTCAGTGAACTTCGCAAGCGAAATATTCGCGTTGTAAGCCATCTTATACTAGGTCTTCCGGGCGAAAGTCGTGAAGACATGTTTGAGTCTGTCAGACACGCTGTAAACGGCGGAATATGGGGTCTTAAGCTTCACCTTCTCAACATTGTGAGCACAGCACGAATGAATGAGATGTATCATGATTACATCCCTTTTGAATCAATAGATGAGTACACAGATCTTGTTGTAGATCTTCTTGAAATAATACCTGAAGATATTACGATGCACAGGCTCACAGGTGATGTTCCAAGGAGCATTCTTGTTGCACCTCAGTGGAGTTATAAGAAGAGAACGATACTGAACGAAATCAACAGAAAGCTTAGAGAACGTAATACCTTCCAGGGCAAAGCCCTGCTGAATAATGAAGAATAACAAAAACACGCTCAGTAGAGCGTGTTTTTATTTAATGCCTATGCAGCAATTACTTAACGATAATCTCTCCCTCAACTGTTCCAGGAAGTCCAGCAGCATTGCACTCATCTGTATCGATGTGCATGAGAGGTGAACCTGGGTTTACTCTGATTACAACGTCATCAAAGATGAGTGAACGGTCGTCAGTTGTGATCTTAACCTGAACGATGTCATTCTTCTTAACGCCGATCTCATCGCAGTACTCCTGACCGATGTGGATATGTCTCTTAGCAACGATAGCGCCTTCTGGTGCATCATACTCGCCAGCCTCACCAACAATCTTGATAGGAGCTGAACCAGCTGTATCTCCTGAAATTCTAATAGGAGCGTCTACTCCGAGCTTACGAGCATCTGTCTTAGCCAGCTCAACCTGAAGTGGTCTGTAAGGTCCAAGAATAGCAACTCTCTCAGCTGTGCCCTTAGGGCCAACAAGAGTAACTCTCTTAGCGTCAACGAATGCGCCGCCGCCTGTGAGCTCCTTAACTGGAGTCATCTCAGCATCTGCTCCGAAGAGAATCTTGTAAACGTCCTCTGGAAGATGTACGTGCTTTGCGGATGTTTCTACACTACAATTCATGATTTGTTTCTCCTTTTATTTCATTAATGAACAAAGGCTGCTGCACACTGTACAGCAGCCTCCGTATTAGATTGTACTATTATCGCTACGATAATGCAACGAGTTAATTAGATTTTTAACAAGTGCCAATTATCTTGATGCAACGATTTCCTTCAGCTCTACCATTGGGAACTTCTCTCCATTCTTGTCCAGTGAAGAAACAAGGATGATTACTGCGAAGTCGAAGATGTAGAGTCCGAACAGAGCCCAATCCATGTTCATGCCGAGCTTGTCAGCAAGTCCAGGTGTCATTGTAATTACATAGAGGCCGATACCACCAATGAGTCCGAGGATCATCTGTGCTGTTACACCCTTCATTGTAGCGCCCTTGTAGTATACTGAGCAAATCAGAGCTACTGTCATTGCGCCTGTGTATGGGTATGTTGATGAGATGATAGCGTCCAGGATGTTTGTCATGTAGAAAGTAATCAGGATTCCGAGAACACCTGCAACGATTACAGTCAGTCTGTTCAGCTTGTTAGCGAATGGAAGCTCTGAGAGCTCCTTGTCTGGGTGAAGAACTGATCTGTAGAAGTCCTTAGTTACACAACCTGCTGTTCCGATGAGGAGGCAGTTTCCTGATGACATAGCAGCTGCAAGTACAGCTGTTACTACGATAGCTGCGATGAATGTTGGGCATGTCTGTGATACTGTGTAAGCAAAGATTCCATCTGTTACCTCTGGGAACAGAATGTGTCCAGCAACACCTACTGCAGAAGCCATTGTTCCGATGAACATTGTAACGATTCCGCCACCGATGCATCCCCACTTAGCTGTGTTAGCATCCTTAGCTGACTGGTATCTCATGAAGCAGTCATAGCATACTGCCATTGAGAGCAGGAATGGAATGATGTAGTATACGAACTTGCCAACATCTGGGATGAATGGTGTTCCGAATACTGTAGCTGCTGAGCCAAGTCCAGCTGCCTTAACAGCCTTGATTGAGAAGATTGCAGCAAGAGGAACTCCGATTCCAAGGATGCAGAGCTGGATAAGGTCTCCAACTACTACTGAAAGCATACCACCCATTGAGCTGTAAATGATGATTACTACAGCGCAGATGATTGCTCCTGTTGAGAATGGAAGTCCGAATGCTGAAAGAATGCTTCCGCAAGCGAGAAGCTGAGCTACATAGATACCTACAAGGTTAGGTACGTTTGTGATTGTAGCGAGAGCTCTTGCAAGTCTGTTAGGTCCGAATCTGAGCTCGAAGAAGTCCAGTGGAACTACGCAACCAGCTGTTCTCATCTTTCCAGCGAAGAATACACCAGCGATGATGCATCCAACTCCACAGCTCATTGAGTAGTACATTCCTGGCCATACGCCAAGCTGCATTCCTGTTGTTGCACCACCAACTACTACTCCAGAACCAATCTGTACAGCAGCGATTGTGCAGATAGACATGATAAGTCCAACCTGTCCGCCGGCTACAAGGAAGTCATCAGCCTTGTTAGCTTTGTTCTTTGCCCAGAAACCGATTCCGAGAAGAACTACAAGGTAGAGACCTGCTACGAATAAAATAATGTTTGCAGTACTCATAATTTTACCCCTTTCTTAGAAAAAACATACATACATTTGATTGTTCTATATAAAACATTTACAAGATGAGAAATTTACACCTGATAGTTTCCCTCTACAAAATGTTTCATAACTTTTGCCGCGAGTCCCGGTACCTTCGATGAAGGCAACGCACTCATTGCGAATCTGACACCGCCTGAATCAAGAGGAATTGAGAAGATAAGGTCCTCTTTAAGTTCATCACAAAGTGCGAACTGGTCATTTGCAGGAAGTGTTACGAAGAAGCCAGCTTTATAAGGGAGAATTGGAAGACCTACTTCCTCTGCTTCCTTAACGAAAATCGCTGCTCTTTTTGCGATAAGATCAGTGAATTCCTGTCTCTCCTTATCTGTCTGCTCCTTCAGTTGCGGATCCGCCATAATCATTGCAAGAGCTGTCTGAGCACCTCTTGAACCGTTTGACCATGTGGATCTGTTTGAGAAAGTGATTGTGCGGTCGAACTCATCGATAATCTCTTCTGATGTTGAAACTCCAATAAGTGCTCCTGATCTCATTCCGTAAATAAGGAATGATTTAGACATGGAGAACGCTACGAGAAGAAGTACGTTCTCAGGCATGTTGTCGAAGTACTTAAGGAAATCTCTTACCTCATCCTTATCACCTGCGTAGTCTGTATACGCCATATCCCACAGAACAATAATCCTCTTCGACTGGTCCTCTGCTGCTTCTCTGTAATAATCAGTAAGCTGCTTCCAGTCTTCATTTGACATTGTGTATCCTGAAGGATTATGGGCAGGTGTGTTGAAGAATGTCAGAAGACCTTCCTGAGAAGAAAGAAGCTCCTTGGACTTTTCAATGATTCCCTCTACGTCGAATTCATTGTTTTCGTTGAAGCATCTGTACATCTCATACTGTCTGTTGCACTCAACCCCCATCTCTCTATATGGACCCCAGCACCAGTCTGGAATTAAATACTTCTCATCAGCACCTACATAGTTGTAAATAGCGTGATGGATAGCACCGGATCCTCCTGGAGTAGCAATTGCCCTGGCAAAAGTACCTTTAGGCTGGTGGCCCTGGAATGTGAACTCTATTGCAGCATCTCTGAAGTCAGCTGTTCCAGGGATTCCTGCATAATCACAGAGTTCATTTCCGGGAAGCTCTCTATAGATTTTTTCAAAAGTAGGAAGAGTAGCGAAAACTCCGTTCTCATCCTTGATAACACCCAAAGTCGCTTCTATTACTTTGTCCGCTCCGAACTCCTCGATTGCCTTTCTGGCTGTAAGTGATGCTCCGAAGCTGTTATCTTCTTTTTTGGCTTTGTTTCTTGCCTCTTTGGCAAGCATTGTCATTACTGCCATGCTGCACCTCCCGGTTACAATCTCTTAATAAGTTGTAAGAAACTGATTACTTAACACACTCGAAGCCTGCCATGAGAGCAGCCTCGTTTGCCTCAGCAAACTTGCCCTTGCCGTGTGATACGAAGTAATCCTTAAGCGCAACCTTTGCATCCTCGATATCGAAGATCTGTCTTGCCTTGATGATTGCTCCGATTGAAACGATGTTAGCAGCCTTGATGTTCTTTACACTCTCAGCAAGTGTTGTGCATGCAACCTCAACCACATCGATTCTTCCGTTGTAGTCAGGAACTGTATCAACTGCATCTGTGTTTACGATGAGAAGACCTCCGTCCTTAAGGCAATCTGCGAACTCAAGTGATGGTCCGTTCATAGCTACTACTACATCCGGTGTATCATAGTCTGGTCCACCGATAACGCCATCTGAGAACTTTACTACGCTGTATGCCTTACCACCTCTCATTGATGGGCCGTAAGCAGGCATCCATGTAACGTTCTTACCAGCACTCAGAGCCATTTCTGCTGTAATGAGACCTGAAGTAAGTACTCCCTGTCCGCCAAATCCTGCGAAAATTATTTCCATAGTGCCCCTCCTATTTATTGTTGTTCTTCAGCTCGCCGAGTGGATAGTAAGGAATAACTTCCTCGTTCATCCATGCTGCACAGTCAGCTACGCCTTTTCTCCAGTTTGTAGGACAAGGTGATACTACCTCTACCATTGAGTAGCCTTTTCCCTCAATCTGGTTTCTAACAGCTGTCTGAATATACTTCTTGAGCTTGTTAATCTCTGCTGCGCTGATAGTTGTTCCTCTTGCAACGTAGTTAACATTCTCAAATGAAGCTACGATCTCAGGAACCTTGATTGGAAGACCTGTAATATCACAGTCTCTTCCGTTAGGGCTTGTTACAGTAACCTGTCCTGGCATTGTTGTCCATGACATCTGTCCGCCTGTCATAGCAAAGTTGTTATTCAGAACTGTGATAACTGTGATTGGCTCATTTCTGTAAGCTGCGTTAAGAGTCTCTGCAAGACCGATAACGTAAGCATCTCCATCGCCCTGATATGCGATTGAGAGAAGGTCTGGACGACCTACCTTAACTCCAGTAGCTGTAGCGCCTGCACGGCCGTGAGCTGTCTGGATAACGTCACCCTTCCATGCTGGTGGGTTCATGTTGCAGCAGCATCCTACACCAAGTGTGAGGATTGTCTTCTGATCATATCCCTCTTCCTCGAGTACCTCGGCAAGAAGTCTGAATACAATTCCGTGACCACAACCAGGACAAAGAGTATGTGGATTCTCAAGTAATCTAGGTACGCTCTTAGTAACTGCCATATTAGAATACCTCCTTCTCTTCGCCAGCGATAACGCGCTTAATGAATGCAACTGCCTCTGATGGTCTAACAACCTTCTGAGCTGTATAGAGTCCATATACTGGAACGTTTCCGTCAACCATCTTCTTTGTTGCAAGTGCAACGTCCTCAACAACCTGACCAGCGTCTGTTGTCTCGATTGAGATGATTCCCTTTACGTCCTTCTTGATCTCAGCAAATGCCTTGAATGGGAATGGCCATACCATGATAGGTCTGATAAGACCAACCTTGATTCCCTCTGCTCTGAGCTGATCAACAGCCTCTCTTGTTGTTCTTGATGGCAGACCATATGCTACGCATACATAGTCAGCATCCTCAACAAGATAGCTCTCCCATCTCTGCTCATTCTCCTGCATTGTCTCAATCTTCTCTCTAACTCTTCTTGGCTTGTCAACGTAGAGTGGTGTACCGTGGTTGAATGAATGTCTGTCACCAACACCGTCCCATACCCAATCCATCTCTGACTGCTTAGGACCCTCCTTGAACTCTGGGAACTCTACAGCTTCCATCATCTGTCCAAGTGCTGCCTCTGAGAGAATCATTACAGGGTTTCTATATTTCTCTGCCATATCCCATGCCTCATACATGAGATCGATTGTCTCCTGAATGCTGTTTGGTGCGAATACAGGGAGTCTGTAGTCTCCGTTTCCGCCTCCTCTTGTTGCCTGGAAATAGTCAGTCTGAGCTGAGTCAAGTGAACCAAGACCTGGGCCCCATCTGATTACATTTACAAATACTGTTGGAATCCAGTTAGAGCAAAGATATCCAATAGCCTCCTGCTTAAGAGCGAATCCAGGACCGGATGATGATGTCATACATCTCATTCCTGTTGAACCTGCACCCTGAAGCATGTAACAAGCTGCCATTTCGTTCTCAGCCTGAATAAACTTACGTCCGAGCTCTGGCATTCTACCTGACAGATACTCACCAACCTCAGTCTGTGGAGTAATTGGGTATCCAGCGTAGAACATGCATCCAGCTCTCATTGCTGCCTCGGCAATTGCGTGATTGCCTTTCCACAATTCTTTCATTTAATGTTTCCTCCAAATTTTCACTAAAAAGAACATTTCTTTCGTTGAGAATAAGTGATACTAGTCCTCTGTGATCGTAAATACGATGTCAGGGCATACTGTGTAGCAAATACCACATTTGATACACTTCTCATCATCACACTGTGCAGGATAGTATCCAGCAGTGTTTGGACGTGCTGCGAGTGAAAGAGCCTTCTTTGGGCATGACATTACGCAGAATCCACATCCTTTGCATCTCTCTTCATTGATATGAAGTGTTGCCATTTTGTATCCTCCCTTCACTGGTAATCCGGTCGCCTGTCGGATTACCTTATATTAGCGACAGGACATCTGTAACTCGGAGTTGAGATACAGAATCCTTTTAACTAACTAGTTCTGACCGTAGAGTTTAGCCTCTTCCTCGCCATCAAGAACAGCCTTGATACCTGTAGCGAGAGCCTCCATCTCAAGTGCTCCTGGAATTACCTGAACAGGTGCCATCCACTGACATCTCTCGATGATCTTTGAAGTAAGTGACTGTGAGTAAGCTGCTCCACCAGTTACAACAATCTTGTCTACCTTTCCGTAAACAACTGATGCCATGTAAGCAACATACTTAGCAATCTGATATGACCAGAAGTCAACTACTTCAGCTGCCCACTCATCGCCTTCTGCAATTCTCTTCTCAACTTCTCTCATATCGTTTGTTCCGAGAAGTGACTTGAGTCCTGTTCCGCCGATAAGGTACTTTGTAAGTTCTTTCTGTGTATACTCACCGCTGTAAGCCATCTTAATGATGTCTACATAGTGAATTGATCCTGAACGCTCTGTTGACATTGGACCTTCCTCAGTTGCGATACAGTCGATAATCTTACCGCCGCTGTGAACGTTGATGCTTGAACCGCCGCCAAGATGAACTGCGATGAAGTTACCATCTGCATAGTTTATTCCCATATCTGCAGCAGCCTTCTTACATACAGCTCTTGTGTTCAGTGAATGAGTTCTGTTCTTTCTATACAGACCCTTAATACCTGTGAGATGTGCAAGTCTTGTTGTCTCGTCTGAACCTACTGCATCGTAGATGTACGCATTAACACCATACTTCTCAGCAATGTCTCTTCCCATTACAGCTGCCCAGCTTGATGGATGAGTTGCTGATGGCTCCATGCACTTCTCAATGAGAGCATCGTCTACCAGATAAGCTCCACCAATAAGACCACCGAACGTACCGCCTCTGCATGCAACTGCAGAAAGCTTCGACATGTCTACGCCCTCTTCCTCCAGTGTCTTAAGGATAAGTTCCTTTCTGTAAACCATCTGCTCTGCCTTCTCAGGATACTGAGCAAGCTCTTCGATGCTGTGCATAATGTTCTTCTCGAAGATCTGTGTAGTATCCTCGTACCAGGCAATCTTTGTTGAAGTTGCGCCTGGGTTGATAACAAGAATATTATAAGCCATGTTTCCTCCTTGTTGGCAAATGCCGATTTATAACGTTAATGCACTTTTTGAAAAAAATATTTCAAAGCGCGCAAAAAACGAAATTTTGTTATCTTTAATTTAGTCTCATAGAATCTTTAAGTCAAGTTAATTTCAAAATTATTTTTTCACAGAAAAATTTTTACGAAAAAAGTATTGCATTTTTTGTGTTTTTAATTAAAAATTCAATTAACGCTAGGCAAAATACTGGAGGTGTTCTATGAAACAGGTAAACGATATACATTTTGAATTTCAGACAAAGAATCAGCTTTATAAATTTACAGATACAAGCCTTTTCATAAACTATAAAGAGTACCCATATAAGGACCTTACAGTTAAGGCTTTTCATGAAGGAAATGCCGTTATCAACGCATGGTATGAACTTGAAACAGCATCCGGCAAGAAGCTTATAGTTGCCTACAAGCCAAAGAGAAAAGAAATCGGCGCGCAGCTTAAGACAATTTTCAAGTACATAGCTTCCTTTGATCAGGCTAAATCAGACAACTACCATGCTAATCACAAGGAATTTGAGTTCATCGTAGACGGTAATACAGCCGGAGATTCAGTCTGCAAGACCAACACAACCGAAACAATCCTCGGATTTATCAATCGAGACAAAACATTTGTCCTTGCAGATGAAGTTCTTGATGGCGAGATTCAGCTTGATGAGACTGATCCTGACAATATCAAAGTCGAAATCTATATGTACAATATAAATGGAGACCCTGTTCACATCGGCTATGTTCCTGACAGGCTTATGCAGGAAATGAGTCCATATCTTGAAGAAGGTATTACATACGAGCTCAGAATGCTTGCAACACGCTATGGAATAGCAAAAAAGACTTACATCATTCGCGCACTTCTGATCTTCGATCGCCGTAAATAACATAAGTCTCTTGTTTTATCAAAAAGGAGTTTATTCCTCGAAGAACTCCAGCATATCTTTACAGAGCTGCTCAGGGGCTCGGCTTACGATTTCGTGGCCGAGTCCTTCGTATATTCTCACTTCTGCATCAGGCATAATCTCCATAAATTCTTTTCTATAATGCTCTGGCAGACCCATATCCTTCTCTCCCCAGATAGCCATAACAGGCGCCTCGATGAATTGAAGGAAGTTCCTGTGATCTGTCATTGTCATTCCCCACCATGTAGGGCCGAAATAACCGGCCGGAAGAGTCTGCAGATCCTTCAGCTGATACTCAAGGCCTTCCTGGTCTGGATAGCCAGCCCTTTCTGAGTACCAGTTCTCATCGGGTCTGTTATCATTTATATTCCTGTAAAACTGTGCCGAGCGTGCAATATCAGCCTGACTCTCATTCATTCTTGCAAAAGTCGATACAAGTACTGCTTTAATAATTCTGTCAGGAATCATAAATGCTATTGCCTGGCAAATATAGCTGCCTATGGAATGACCTGCAAGGTATGCCCTCTTAATTCCAAGAATATCCATAAGTTCAATTACATTCTCAGCCTGCAAAGCAATTGGGAATGAGAACCTGTCCGGACAGGAACTCTGTCCTGCGCCAATCTCATCAATTGCGTAAATGTGATACTTCTTTTCGAGGAACCTGAAAGTATACTGCCAGTTTCTTCCTGAATTGCCAAAGCCGTGAAGAAGAACCAGTGGTGCCCCTTCTGTATTGCCTGCTTCCATATATGAAACTGTCATGCCGTTACTCAAGCTGACAAGACGTTGTCTTTCTTTCCACTCTGAATGCTCTGCCGCCTTAATAATTGCCATCTTATTATTCCTTTCTGATTATTTCCCATAACAAGCCAACAACCGTCGGTCATCCGACGGTGCCAGCAAAATGCGAAATGAAGGTGAATGTAATGGTTTGTACTTTAATTATTTTAAGTGCTCCAAGCTGGTCTACAGAACAAACAGTTCTTTGTTAGTGCACTTGTTAGACTCATGCTGGAGGTTAGCCTCTACAACATCAGGAATCTCTGCCGCAATGATGTTGCAAAGTATATTAACTAGCGCAATGGTTGCAACATGTGTGCAGTCAAGGGCTACACCTCTAACCGGTGCAAGCAGAGTGTAATCTGCTGCACTGGCAAGAGGATTTGTACAATTGTCTGTGAACGCAACAGTAGTAATCCCGGTCCTTTTTGCAAGTTCTACACATGCAAGAACCTCTTTAACAATTCGCTGCGTACTGATTGCAATAAGAACATCTCCATGCTGAATATCGCTGTATTCAAACTTGTTGAACAGGCCCAGTCCTGTAATCTCGTGATAATCTTTGCCAAGACGCCATAGATAGTGACCAAGCGCTCTTACAACGGTTTCGCTTGAATACATTCCTATTATATATATCTTTCTTGCTTTCTCAATCTTCTCTGCAACTATGTGCAAAAGTGCCTCGTCGATGGAATTCTCCATTGAAGAAAGATTAATATAATCATTCTTTACAGATTCTTCGATCAGTTCACTTTCTGTTGTCTGTTCCATTGCTGACTCAAACATATCAAAAGGTGTGATCATTTCTCTATAAAGCAACTCGAATTCAGTTTTGAATTCGCCAAACTTCTCATAGCCTAGTTTATGAACAAGTCTGGTCATTGATGTTGCAGATACACCACAGTACGAGGCCATCTGCTGTCCGCTTAGAAAAACAGTGCTTCCCATATCGCCCATAAGCAACTCAATCATCTGAAGCTCTCTTGCAGTGAGCTTCGCCCTGCTGATTCTTTCTTTAAGAGCTGGACCTGTCATATGTGCACCCCTCTTCTATAACTTAAATACCTGATAATACTATGCGTGCTTCTCCTCTTCTCCATCCTGATAAGGCTTCTTAAGGAAGATTATTCCAAGGATAAGTGCCATAACATACATTCCGGCATAAATCTTGAAAGCAATATCATATGAACCTGTTGAATCAAAGATTGCTCCTGAGAACAGACCAGCAAGGATAGGTCCTGCATACAGGAAGAGTGAAACTACTCCAAAAATCTTGCCGTACTCTTTGCTTCCAAGTCCGTGTACTGTAATCAGTGGTGAAAGCAGATTTGTGCAGGCAAATGCAATACCGAAGATAAATGCAGTAATTTCTGCCATTCCTCCCTTTGGACTGATGTTAAGAATCATGATCTGTCCAACAACACCAATTGATGCCATTACGATAAAGTTCTTATATGTTCCAATCTTATCGTTAAGCCATCCAAAGAAAATCTTTGCAGCTGCCATACTTAAACTGATTGTACTGATAAGTGCACCAGCCTTAACTGGCTCAAATCCTGAATCAACAAGGAAAGCGGAAATATGTGAGAAAATTCCGATTGCTCCTGTTGAAAGGAAGAATGCGATGAAGCAGATTGCCCAGAACTTTGGTGTTTTGAATGCCTGCTGACGTGTATATCCACCCTTCTGTGACATCTCAAGCTTCTTCTGTGCAGCAGCCTGTGCATTTGCAGCTGCTGCTTCAGGATCCTCATCACCGTAAGGTACAAGTCCCATATCTTCAGGTGCATATCTGAAGAGAAGGAATGTTGGAAGCAGACATACGATAGCAATGATACCGAGAGTTCTGATAGCTGCCTGATATCCGCTAGCTACGATAATTGAGCTTGCAAGTGGATTAAATACAGCACTTCCGAAACCTGAACCTGTTGTAGCAAATCCCATTGCAAAGCCCTTCTTTGCATGGAACCAGTTGTTGAGAACGATGTTTGTTACTACAGCACCAGCAAAGTTTGAACCGATACCAATGCAGAGTGCGCAAGCATAAAGTGTAGCTTTTCCTGTAGCAAATGAATATCCGAACCATCCAATTACTACAAGGAGGATACCTGCTCTGATTACGTTCTTAGGGTTGAATTTCTCAAATACCTGACCAACAAATGGCGATCCACCACAAACAGCTACTGAGATTAGTGAATTTGCAAGAGCAAACTCAGTTCTTGAGATTCCAAAAGCTTCTGTCATCGGAATGAGGAACTGGCTGAATGAGTTTACAAACATACCAGTCACTACAGCAGTCAGAAGCCAAACTGATACAAGCAGAAACCAGCCATAAAAAATCTTGTTCTGCTTCTTTCCTTCTAAAGTTGCCATTTTCTTACCTACCTTTTTATCTTATGTTAAAAACGTTTCTTCGAATTTCATAAATGAAATTTCTTTTTCATTGTGATGTTATCACTCCGCGGAAAAACTGTCAACGCATAACGATATTTTTTGAAAATATTTTTTCACATTCCAAAATAATTACAAAAAAAACAGGAAGCGGGATATTCTTTCGAATACCCCACTTCCTTTGATAGGAAAAAGAATAAGTATAATATACAAATTATTTTGCAGCTGCCATTGCCTCTGCCTCTTTGTATGCTGCAGCAAAGCCAGGAAGTGAACCTTCGCATGTTGCTCTTGATACGCAATATGAGAGACGGAGCCAGCCTGGGCAACCAAAGCTGTCAGCTGGAACGATATAGATATCGTGCTTTACACAGAGTTCTGCGAACTCAGGTGCTGACATTCCGAACGGAGCCTGAACGAAGAGATAGAATGCTCCACTTGGGTTAGCTGTGTGGATTCCAATCTCCTGAAGTCCATTCATAAGAAGGTTTCTGTTGTAGATATAGTCATCCATATTTGGCTCAACATCTACGCATTTCTCAATTACTCTCTGGAAGAATGAAGGTGCGCATACATTACCAGCTGTAAGAGCAGCCTTCTTAAGTGCTCTCCATACTCCATCGAAGTCCTCGATATTGTTGTCAGTGCATACATATCCGATACGATCACCGGCAAATGACAGTGACTTACTGTATGAGTAAGCAATGATTGTGTTTGGATAATAGTCTGGAATGTAAGGAACGATCTCATCTGTGTAAACGAGCTCTCTATATGGCTCATCTGCGATGATGTAGATTGCATGTCCGTATTCCTCGCTCTTCTTTATAAGAAGATTAGCAATCTTCTGAATTGTTTCAGGGCTGTAAATTGTTCCTGATGGGTTATTTGGTGAGTTGATGATAACTCCCTGTGTATTAGGGTTGATTGCAGCCTCAAGAGCTTCCATATTAATCTGGAAATTCTCTGTATCAGGTGGAACGATTACAAGCTTGTTGCCTCCTACTGCAGCAACTGTGTGGTATGCTGGGAAGAAAGGTGCAATAGCGATAAGCTCTGAGTTCTCATCGATATTAAGAATAATGCTGATTGTATGAAGAGCTGTAGTTGCTCCTGATACCATGATAAAGTTGTCCTTTGTCATGTTGCAGCCAAATCTTCTGTTGTATGACTTAGCAATTGCTTCTCTTGTCTCATCGAAGCCCTGGTTGCTTGAATAACCGTGAATTGCTACCTGATCCTCAGCCTCAGCAAGCTCTTTAATGCAGTCAAGTACAGCCTGTGGTGGTGGTGTGCTTGGGTTACCAAGAGTAAAATCGTACACATTCTCGATGCCAACAACTTTTGCTCTCTCTGCGCAGAGTTCTGAAAGCTCTCTGATACCGAGTGACTTTGTTCCAGCTGCAGGCTTTGCGCTGAATTTAGGGTTTAACATGTGATACCTCCATATTAAATAAATAATACAATTATTAATACCATTGCTGTTCGAGCCACATAATGTTGCAGAAAATTACTTTTCGTATTATGCGCTCTATGAAAAGTAAATCACAGAGCGACAATTCGGTCAATACCTAATTGTTATTTTTGTTTCGAAAAAAATTAAGTGCGTTAATGAAATTTCATAAACGCACTTTTTTCATTATTTATTACTCTTACTATACGCAGAAGAGATCGTCTGTCTTAGTTACTCTCGATTCTCTAAGATTCTCTCTTACTATATCCTGTGTCTCTCCGGCAATGAAGTTGCAGAGAATATCTACGAGCGCAAGTGATGCAGTCTGAGTATAGTCGAATACTTTTCCTTTTACAGGAGCAACCAGTACATAATCAGCTTTGCTTGCCAGCGGATTTGTATAGTTGTCAGTAATAGCTACTGTAACTACGCCATTATCATTAGCATACTCAACAGATTCCATAATCTCTTTGAGAATTCTCTGTGAACTGATTGCAATAACCATATCCCCAGGTTTCACATCACTGAAAGTAAACTTCTTGGAAAGTCCGATTCCAGTAAAGGTCTCGTGCATCTTACCCAGTCTCCAACAGTAGAAGTCAAGAGATTTAGCAACGATCTCACTTCCGAACATACCTAAGATAAAAATCTTTTCTGCTTTACTGAAGTGTTCTGCTACCGCCTTCAGTGTATCTTCATCGAGATTATCTTCCATAATCTTGAGGTTCTCATAATCTCTCTGAAGTGACTGGCTTATAATCTCACTCTTAATCTCAGACTGAAGATAACTGTCAAACATATCTTTAGGCATAATCTGTTCACGATACAATTCTTCGATATCTTTCTTGAAATCTGAGTACTTATTGTAGCCGAGCTTCTGTGTAACTCTTGTAATTGATGTAGGTGAGAGCTTGCATAGCTCTGCAACCTGTGAAGCACTTAAGAATACAACATTATCTACATTATTAATAATGAAATCAACGGCCTGTCTCTCACTTGCTGTTAATTCAGCAGATAGAATTCTATCATTCAGTTCATTATTAATTCTTCCCATTATGGCCCCCTTTCTTTACTGCGGCAGTGATGTTGATGACGGCATATTGTTATATACAGGAATAATGAATGTCAAAGCTTCATTTGTAATTCCGTATGATGCGTACGTAGTCTTAACAGAATATGCTTCTGAATATGGCGCAAGAAGATTTGTCATATACTGGTGTGTTGCTACACTTCCTGCTCCATTAGCTACATTGAATCTCTGGAAGTACAGAGAATTCTGGCCCTTGTTGATATAGCTGCTTGCTATGAATTTGCAACCGCCATATACTGCATCCTTCTTCGTGTACCAGCCATTATTATAAGCATATTCTATACCCTTCATAACAGGATTAGCTGAAGAAGTAGCTCCTATATTATAAGGATTATATACTGTTTTGCCATTATATACATAGCCGCTGATAGCAATACTTCCGCCGCCAGTCTCCTGTCTAGCTCTAGCAGCCAGAGCAACTGGGCTCATGCCGTACTGAGCACCTGCACCAGTGAACCAGCTAGCAAGAAATCCGTTACTTGAAAGAGCTGTTCCAGCGAGAACCTTGTTAACAACAGCCTCAGTCTGATATGCACCGTTATATGAAAGGTCTTCAAACATATATACTCGGTCCTCATTAAGGAAGTTACGTGGGTCCATGTAGTAAGCAACTGTCTGGCTGTTAGCATTGAACCATGTTGCTCCATCCTTAGGAATGTATGTTCCCTCAACAATTGAACCAGTTCCTCTGAGATCAGCAGGCTTAACTGCTGCATCACTAGTTCTTGTCTCTGTTGTCACTACAGGTCTTGAATCTGCAGGAGCTGATTCCTCAGAAAGAACGATATAGTCTGAGCTTGAATATACAGTCTCGCCGCTGTAGCTTATCTTATACCACACTGTTCCGCCTGAAGTTACTGCACCTGTTACTGTAACTGTTGTTCCCTTGCTGAAAGTTCCAAGTCTTGATGCACTTGTTCCTGCAGCATTTCTGTAATTGAGAGCTTCAGTTGTTGTTCCCCTGATTGATGTCGGCATTGCTGTTTCTGCAGCTGTTCCAGTAACAGTAAAGTTGTCAGCAGGAGCATATACAGCCTTATCATTCTGATATATCTTGAGCCATAGCTTTCCTGCTCCATCCTTGACCTGACCAAGTACAGTCACTTCGGATCCTGAAGCAACAGTTCCAAGCTTCTTGTAAGCTGCATCTGGAAGTGACCTGTATTCAACTGCTGCACCTGCAACAGCTGTTGGATAATTACTGCTTAAGGTAGTCTTTGTCTCAGTTACTGTAGCTGTCGCACTGGATGCAACTTTTACATATGAAGAATGAATATAAGCATATCCTGTGCCATTCTTGATCTTATACCAAACAACTCCGCTTGAATCCTTTGCCTGAAGAACAATGCTTACAGCAGTGTTAGGGCTAAGAGTCTTGATTACGCCGTTCTGTGTACCGGCACCCTTTCTGATATTAACATAGTCATTTGTTAAAGTGCCTGGAACAACCGTGCTGTATGTCTGGTTTGTAATACTTCCGCTAATCCATCCAGTCTTACCTGAAGCACTTGTTATATGTGTCCAGAGAGTTGTTCCCTTATAGTATTCATCAAGAATTGTGAATTTCTCATTGTTAGCGAGCGTTCCTGCTGATGCAGTTGCTGCAACTGATGTGTAAATTGTTCTGCCTGAACCTGCTTTGAAGCTGTTAGCATCTGTTGCTCTCCATGCAATCGGCTGAACAGATTCAACAAGAGATACACCATTTGCAGACTCCTTAGCTACTGCTGTGTTCCAGTCAATACCTGTATTCTTTGCTACGAACACCCAGTTAGGATGCTTCTCATGAAGCTTCCTGAGATACACCTTGTATTCCTCCGGGAATCCCTGTGAAGTAAGATATGACTCAAAATCCTGTACTACCGGATCTGATGGAGCTGGAGTATTGCCTGTTGAACCAGTATCACTGCCTGTTTCTTCAGGTGGAGCTGGTGCAGGTGTAACTGGATTTGACGGAGTGCTTCCAGTCGGCTTATCAAAAATTGTATCAGATACAGATATCCAGGTAGCACATGCATAATAATATGAAGAACCAACCTTAACCTTATACCATGGAGTAGATGAACCGTAAGCCTGGGCTGTCATATATACATTGACAGCAGCACCTTTGCTTAAAGTACCCTTTCTGGTCATAGAAGTACCAGCTCCAACTCTGTAATTCAGACTGTCAGTAGTTCTACCTGATACTGCAGAGTATGATACTCCATCTACAAGATCAGATCTGATATATCCGTTCTTTCCATTAACAGATACATACAGCCATTTGCTCGTTGCAGCTGTTGAAGTCTTGCTTGTGAAAACCTCTTTGCTGATTGTCAGCTTTGTGTTGTCCTTAAGAAGTGTTACTTTGCTGCTTGAAGTCGAAGCTGATGATCTTAGATAAGCTCCAGAACTTGCATTGACATATCCAGTTCCTGATGCGGAGGCAGCATAAGTGCCTGCAGCAGAAAAAAGAATAACCATCAAAGCAAACACAAGCATTATTACGATGTTTCTAGCTACTCTTCTTGTCATTATGGTTGTCATCTCTCTTTCTAATAAAAATCTCATTAACGGGTATTTCCAGCAAATCTGCCAAATCAAGCGCAAGTTCAAGTGACGGAGTGCACCTTCCATTTTCGATGGCACTTATTGTCTGCCTCGAAACACCAAGCTTCTCAACCAGATAAGCCTGCCCTATTTTCTTTTTCTTTCTAATTTCAGCTAATCTGTTCTCCACTTGCGCCCCCCGCAAAAGCAAAAATGTCAAGTCTAGTTTACATTTATCATTTTACCAGATATATGCAATATGTCAAGCACACTTTACATTTTAGATAAGCATAAAAAATCCGAAGCAATTGCTTCGGATCTTCTGATGGTGCCCAGACTCGGAATTGAACCAAGGACACAGGGATTTTCAGTCCCTTGCTCTACCAACTGAGCTATCTGGGCACATGTTTATTAATGTATCTAAATAATAGCATATATTATGTACGTGTCAAGGTTTTTATGAAAAATAACAAAATCCGATAGCATTTTCATAACATAATATAAATAAATACACAAAAGAAAAAGACAAG
>JAGHUT010000074.1 GCA_018064645.1 Candidatus Crickella merdequi
CCATTAAAAATAGTATTCACTACAATATTAATCCTGACAATTCTGGCAGGCATTCTTTCTATGTATAAAGAGTCAAAGAACAAACTTCTCGACAGGAAAGAATACAAGGCTCTTTCAACAGCTATGGATAAAGCTGCAGATGATTTTACATCTAACGAAGATCTGAAGAATTATTTAACAGCCTGGGCTGATGAAAACAAACTCGACTATAAGGTGGATGATGCCGGAAATATTATTTTTGCAAAGGAAGCTTCAGCAGATAAGACAAATGTCAACCCTGTTGTTATAGCAGTAAGCTACAACTATCTTACTGCCAAAGCAGATGCACTTTCCCTTGCATCTGCTCAGGAGATTGCTGCAAGTAATATGGACGCAGGCAAATACACTGTCATCTTCTTTAATAATGAAGGTGCTTACGGTAATGGATACAAGAATATAAGCAGCAGCTATTTCACCGATGACACAAAGCTGATTTATCTTGATTGTGGTAATTCAGCATATATGTCCACTCGTTCATTCAGTTACTCACCTAACTCAATCAGTATTCCTTGTGAGATGACTCCTGTTAGCTGTGATTCAGCTATTAAGATCAGAATTAGTGGTATAACGAGTGGTGAGCTCGGTTCTAACAGTGGAAGTCAGCCTAATCCGGTTACAGCACTGGGTACCCTGCTCAACAGAATGAGCACCAAGTCAATTACATATCAGCTTGCAGATGTTAAGGTTGCATCTGCCGGAAATATGTATTCCATGGGCCTTGAGGCGACAATCTTCCTTAACTCATATTCAGTCCCAGTAATGACGAAATACATCGACGACCGAATCGAGAGTTACAACAAGACATATAAAGATGATTTCCCTGATATTGAGTATTCTTATGAAGTCGTAGAAGATCTGAGTACACTTCCAGCATATGCTTATTCTAAGGAGGCTTCATCTGCTCTTAACAGCATTCTTTACACTGTTAAGAACGGTTCATATAAATTTGATAAGAACAATGTGCCTACAGACCACGAAGTAGATGAAACCTATGCAATCAACAGCATTCAGAATATAGGCTACGAAAATGGTGCCCTTAATATCTCTATAGCAACTACAGCATATAACAATGCTTATCTTAAGGAAGTTATGAATCAGAACGCTACTGCTGCATCTTTCGCCGATGCAAATGCCAGCGCACAGACAGGAACTGCAGTACCTGTCTTCACTAATGGCAGAAGCCGTCTTGCCAAGGATCTGGGCTTTGCTTATGTTAAGGTTAATACTATAAGTTCAAGAAATATTATTATTAAAGAGGATACCGACAAGGTGTTTACACCTTGCAGTTACCTTAAGCAAATTAATGACTCAATGGATATAGTGCACCTTAAGGAAAACGAGGATTGTGCTTCAGTATATACTAACACCCTTCTCTGCTTCATTAAGGATCAGGGCAATTTCCTTTCATTATAATAATCAACTAGAGGAACAGTAGATGAACGATTCAATTTTGCTCGTAAATGATGTTTGCGGCTATGGCAGAGTATCAACTTTTGCTATGCTTCCGGTGCTGACAAGATATGGACTGCATCCATATATACTCCCTACTGCTCTTGTCTCAAACACCCTTGACTATGGATTGTCAGAAACTTTAGACACAACTGAATTCATGAGAAATGCCATCGATAAATGGGATAAGCTTGGCTTTTCTTTCGGTTATATATCTACAGGTTTTATCTGTAATGAGAACCAGGTTTCAATTATTCTTGAACTAATTGACAGACAGGACTCTCCTTTCGTCTTTGTAGACCCTATCATGGCAGATAGCGGAGAGCTTTATCCGGATATGTATCCAGGTGCCATTGAGTGTAACAGACAGCTGGCAGCAAGAGCTAACGTACTTCTTCCTAATTTTACAGAGGCAAAGCTGCTCACAGACCTTTATAAAGGAAGAGACATTCTTTCTGAAGAGGAATATCTTGTTCTTGCCAGAGCTCTTATGGACTTCGGTCCTGAGTGTGTTATTATAAAGGGTTGTAAGGATGATAAAGGTTGTACCTTTAATCTTGTATATAATGGCAAAGATGATTCTTTAGTAAAACTGCCTTTCGAGAGAATCGACGCCGATTATATAGGAACAGGCGACATCTTCTCTGCTGTGCTTATATCAGAATATGTGTCAGGCGCTTCAATTGAAGATGCTGTAAACAAAGCTGCTGATTTTGTAAGAGAAGTAATAATGGACAATCTTAACAACGAGGATCACTTCGACCTCAGATTTGAACAGACTCTTTCAAAGCTTGACTAGTTAATACTTTCGCGAGACATCGCGATTATGATATAATATATCGACTATTTTTCAAGGAGGACAATAATGAGAACCGACAGAGATCAGAGAACTGACAAGGAACAAGAAATTGATGATTTTCTTGCCCAGTTCGATACTCCGCTTGATGAGTTCACAACAGATATAAATTCTTATCTGAATGAACCAGACTCAACTAAGTATACTGCGGCTCAAACTTTCCATGGCAAGTCTGCTACATCAAGAGATATTGCCAGAGAGACAAGAGCTGCTAACTCAGCTAGAGCCACACAGAGTGCTGCTGACAACGGTAACAACGGTTCCGGTAAGAAGAAGCCTGCAAAGAAAGACAATCTTTCAAAGGCCGAGAAGAAGGAATTAAAGAAGAGAAAGAAGGCCGAAAGGAAAGCTCGTCTTAAGAATGCGTCATTCAAAGAGAGAATGTACGCTCTTGTCGAGTCTCTTTTCCTTGTAGAGAATCCTGATTTTGACCCTTCACAGCCTAAGGATTCACAGATTATCGTAAGAGGCAAGAAGAGAAAGAATAAGCCTTTCAAAATCAGCTTCAAGAAGATTATCCGTGATTGTTTTGTTGCAGGTTGTGCAGTTGCTGTATGCTGTATCGTATACGCTTTCGTTATCATCAGTGCTGCACCAAAGGTTAATGCTGATGATATTTACGCAACAGTAGAACAGAGCTCTCTTATCTATGATGATCAGGGTAAAGAAGTAGACTCAATCTACTACACACAGGACAGAGAGCTTGTTAAATATGATGAATGCCCTCAGGATCTTATTGATGCTTTCGTAGCTATTGAGGATAAGACTTTCTGGAAACACCACGGTTTCAACTGGACTCGTATGATTGGTGCTGTAATCCAGTCCATTGTCGGCGGTGGTGGTATAAGCGGCACAAGTACAATTACCCAGCAGCTGGCCAGAAACGTATATCTTGCCGATACCAAGAGTGTTCGAAGTATCAAGCGTAAGATACTAGAGATGTATTATGCAAGCCAGATTGAACATTGCATGACCAAGGAAGAGATTATTGAAGCTTATATGAACACAATCTATCTTGGTTTTGGATGCTATGGAGTTCAGGCTGCTTCACAGGCTTACTATTCAAAGGATGTTAAAGACCTCACCCTTGTTCAGTGCGCTTCACTTGCTGCTCTGCCACAGGCTCCTGAGACATACGCCCTTGTTAAGTATGCTGATGCTTCTACTCTTTCAGATAATGCAGCCAATATTATCACCAGAACGCCTGAGACATATATTGCAAACGATATTTCCAAGGACCGTCGTGATACATGTCTCTATCTGATGAAAGATCAGGGATATATTACTGAAGAAGAGTATAAAGCAAATGCAGGCCTTGACCTCATCAAATTCATCAAGCCTACAATCAAGACAGGCGGTAACACCTACTCATATTTCCATGAGTATCTCGTAGATACTGTTATCTCAGATCTTATGGATAAGTATAAGCTTGAGTATGCCGACGCCGAGAAGATGGTTTATACACAGGGACTTAAGATTTACTCAACACTTGACTCTACTGCACAGTCAGTAATTGTCAAAGAGTTCAGTGATGCATCAAACTTCCCTGCCCTTGCCCACTACAGTACAGACAGCAAGAAGAATATTATTACTTCAAGCGGTTCAATTCAGATGTACTACTATGACAGCTATTTCAATAGTGATGACAGCTTCACAGTTGGCAATACTGAGTGTGCAATTAACAGCGATGGTTCAGTTACAATCTATCGTGGCAAGAGACTGAATATTTACACAACAACATATAACGGTATTACAGATTACAGCCTGGAATTCAAGAGCATCTATCTCAAGGCAGATGGTACACTCTATAACATCCCTGGCGGTTACATCAATATTCCTGCAGAGTTCAAGTCACTTGACAAGGATAACAATCTTGTAATCGCAGCTGAGTATTTTGACCAGAACAACGGCATCATCAAGAAGACTGCTGATTCAATGGTTATCACAAAGGATGCATATTCTCTCCAGCAGAGAGTAATTCAGCCTCAGGCAGCTATGGTAATTACCGATGTATCAACTGGTCAGGTTAAGGCTATGGTTGGAGGCAGAGGAACTAAGGGACAGCGTCTCTATAACAGATGTCTGACTGCTCGTCAGCCTGGATCATCAATCAAGCCTCTCTCTGTTTATGCATCAGCTATTCAGAAGAGTTATGACCTCAACAAGGAAGGCAAGACATTCTCATATACTAACTTCGGTTATGATAAGCAGGGTTCAAACGGATATGGTTCATATCTTACTGCTTCTTCAGTATTCGTAGATGAGCCTATGATCGTTAACGGCAGACAGTGGCCTAAGAATGCCGAAGGCGGATTCAGTGGAACACAGACAATGAGAACTGCCCTCCAGCAGTCACTTAATACATGTGCTGTTAAGTGTCAGCTTCAGGTTGGATCAGACTACTCCATTGATATGCTTAAGAAGTTTGGTATCAGCACTGTTGTAACTGCTAAGGACAGCGAGACTAACGATGAAAATACTGCTGCTCTCGCTCTTGGTGGAATGGCAAGAGGAGTAACACCTCTCGATATGGCAGAGGCTTATGCTTCCTTCCCTAACGGTGGTGTCAGAAACACTCCTACCTGCTATACAAAGGTTGTAGACAGAAACGGCAAGACTATTCTCAAATCCAAGTCAGAACAGACTAAGGTTATGGATGAAGGTGTTGCATGGATCATGACTGATATGCTTAAGTCTGTTATTACTAATGGTATTGCTCGTTCTGCTTATGTAAGAAACGTTCAGTCCGGTGGTAAGACAGGTACTACATCAAACCAGTATGATATCTGGATGGATGGATTCACACCTACATACGCCGCTTCACTCTGGATCGGAGTAGACTCAAATATCAAGCTTACAAGTATGTCAGGCCCTGCATGCAGACTCTGGGGTAAGATTATGAGACAGATTCCTAAGGCTTGCTCAGGTCAGTACAAAGCTCGTCCTTCTAACGTAATTTCTGTTGGTGGAGAGTACTATACAACTGGTACAGAGAAGGGACGCTCAACATATATTGCTGACGAAGAGAAGAAGAAAGAGGAAGAAGAGCGTAAGAAACAGGAAGAAGAAGAACAGCGAAAACAGGCTGAACAGAATGCCGCTCTAGTTGCTTCAGTAGATGCTTACATCGATGAGCATGCTTGTTCACTTGAAGAAGCGTGTGCCGCTGTAGGTACAACGGTAGATGCATATCACGCTGCCGGAGGTACCCGCGGACTCGATGGGTAATTGTTAAAAAATAGATTTTATAAAATCTTACGAATTTAAGGATGCAGCCTTCTGGCTGCATCCTTTTCAACATGTTGAAAACTCCCCTTTTTATTGAAATTGTTGGCCTACAAGCCTTGCAATTATTGAAATTTGTTGATTATGTGAATAACACTTTCATATTGACAACACATTGTATTCGGGTTAAAATTTACGATGTGTTAAGACGATATGTTCGTTATTATATGTATGGAGGTAAATATAATGGAAAACACAAACAATAGTCAGTTTAGTTCAAATTTTGGATTTCTGATGGCTTGTCTGGGTTCCGCAGTAGGTCTTGGTAACCTCTGGTCATTCCCTTACAAGCTTGGTGTTGCTGGTGGATTCGCATTCCTTCTCGTATACGTAATTCTTTGCGTAGTAGTAGGATACCCACTGGTTCTTTCAGAAATCGCTCTTGGTCGTAAGTCACAGAAGGCTGCTGTAGAGGCATATGCTGGCGTACACAAGTCATTCAAGTTCAATGGTGTACTTCAGACTGCAGTTCCTTTCTTCCTGATCTGCTTCTACTGCACATTCGGAGGATACATCTGCAAGTACCTCATCGCATCAGTTGCTGGTCTTGGTGGAAACGCTACAATCAACACTGTTGACCCAGGTGCTTACTTCGCACAGAACCTGCTTTCAAACGGTGGTTCAGCTCTTATCTGGACAATCGCATTCCTCGCACTTACAATGGTAATCGTATTCGGCGGAGTTTCCGGCGGAATCGAGAAGTTCTGTAAGATTGCTATGCCAGCACTCTTCATCATGCTTCTTATCATCGTAGTTAGAGCTTGCACACTTCCAGGTGCTGGTGCTGGTCTTGCTTTCCTGTTCAAGCCTGATTTCTCAGGAATGAGCACAGCTAGCGGATTCTTCGACACACTGAAGCTTGCTGGTGGACAGATGTTCTTCTCAGTATCACTTTGCTCAGGTTGTCTTATTGCTTATGGTTCATACCTCAGCAAGTCAGAGAACCTTGAGAAGGATTCAGTCTTCATCGTAGTTGGAGACTCACTCGTAGCTATCCTTGCTGGTATGGCTATCATGCCTGCTGTATTTGCTAACGGAATCGAGCCAGGCGCAGGCCCAGGACTCCTCTTCGTTTCAATGACAGCTGTATTCCAGGGACTCGGAGTCGCAGGAAGAATCTTCCAGCTCCTCTTCTGGCTCCTCGTATTCTTCGCAGCACTTTCATCATCAATCGGTATGATGGAGGCTGGTATCGCTGCTATCCTTGATGCACAGGTTAAGGCTGGTAAGAAGGCTAACAGAATCGGAGTTACATGCGTCATGGGACTCGTTGCTCTCGTTGGTAACACTCTTACAACTCTTGACTGCCTTGGTGAGGCTGATACAGTTGCTTGGTTCCATCTCCTTGGACAGCCTGACGTTCTTGACGTTTGGGATGCTCTCGCAGAGGGAATTCTCATGCCACTCACGGGTCTTGTAATGGCTATCCTTCTTGGTTGGATTGTTCCTCACTACATCGATGATGAGGTTGAGTGTGGTTCAGCATTCAAGTCAAAGGGTC
>JAGHUT010000008.1 GCA_018064645.1 Candidatus Crickella merdequi
TGCACCCGTCTTTTCGATTACTTCCGCTTCAGTCTGGAAATACAGCTCACATACGGAGTACATGTCACCGTCAAAATATCTGTCTGCAGCATCCTGGAGTATCTCCGCCTTGTAGTCTACAGAGAAGAACTCATCACCACACCAGATATAGTGAGTAGATCCTATTGCATAATCGTAGTCTTCAATGCCATAAGTAGCGCACTGATCCTGCTCGATCCCGAGGAGAATTTCGATCTGATCAGCATATTTTTCTTTTAACTCATTAATCTGTCTGATATATTCTGCTGTTGCCTCTTCTGTCATACAGAAATCAAGGTCGAAGGCAGTATAACTGTGGCCTGAAAAACCAATGATTTTGAGACCTTTAGCAATGGCAGCTTGAACCATCTCCTCTGCAGTATTATTTCCATCACAAAGATTAGTATGTGTATGCTTGTCTACAAGAACCATTACGCCTCCTTATCCTCGCGCTGCCACAGCAGATTCTCGAAACACGAATCATTACCGAGGTGGCATGCCGGACCATCTTTTTCCACAACTACAACGAGAGCATCCTTGTCGCAGTCTGCTGTAATTGAAAGGATGTGCTGATAGTTGCCGCTTGTCTCCCCCTTGAGCCAGAGCTCCTGTCTTGAACGGCTCCAGAAGCAGGTAAGTCCCCTCTCCATAGAAATCTTAAGACTCTCCTCATTCATATATGCCAGAGTAAGAACCTTCTTTGTAACTGAATCCACAACAATTGCAGGGATAAGCCCCTTCTCATCGAACTTCAATTCATTAATACTGATCACTTTATTCGCCTCTACAGTCTGGCAGTAATACCGTTGGCTGCCATCGCTTCCTTAAGTTCTTTAATCTCAACTTCACCGAAATGGAATACTGATGCAGCAAGTCCCGCATCAATATCTGGAATCTCTTTAAAGAGAGTGATGAAATCCTCAATGCTTCCTGCACCGCCTGATGCGATTACAGGAACATTAACAGCTTCGCATACAGCCTTGAGCATCTCAAGGTCGAATCCGTTCTTAACTCCATCTGTGTCAATTGAGTTGACAACAACCTCGCCTGCGCCAAGATCTACACACTTCTTGATCCATGAGATAGCTTCCATGCCAGTGTCTTCTCTTCCGCCTTTAGCGAAAACATGGAACTCTCCATCAACCCTCTTAATATCAGCTGATATAACTACACACTGGTCACCATAGAGCTGTGAAGCCTCTCTGATGAGTTCAGGATTTCTGATTGCACCTGAGTTAACGCTGACTTTGTCAGCACCGCACTTGAGAACTCTATCAAAGTCCTCGATTGTGCTGATTCCGCCTCCTACAGTCAGAGGGATAAAAACATTTCTCGCTGTTTCTGTAAGTATCTCTGTAAAAAGCTTGCGTCCGTCGGAGGATGCCGTAATATCGTAGAATACCAGCTCATCGGCACCGCAGCTGCTGTAATACTCAGCAAGCGCCACTGGTGAGTTAACATCTCCGAGATTCTCGAAGTTGACTCCCTTAACTACTCTGCCATCCTTTACATCGAGACATGGAATGATACGCTTTGTAATCATTATCTATAACCTTTCTATTTCTCACCGATTGCAACTGCCTCTTCGAGATCAATCGCCCCAGTGTAATACGCTTTGCCAATAATTGCTCCGTAGAGATTCATATCTGCAAGAGCCTGAACATCATCTATAGTTGATACTCCACCGGACGCAACAATGTCTATGTCGAACTTCTCAGATAGTTCCTTGTACAGTTCTCTGTTTGTTCCACGCATTGCTCCATCTCTTGAGATATCTGTGCATATGATGGTCTTAACGCCAATACTCTGCATTTTGCTGCAGAAGTCCATAGCATCAAGTTCAGACTTCTCAGTCCAGCCCTTTATGGCAACCTTGCCATCCTTAATATCAACGCCTATGGCAACCTTCTCACCATATTTATCTACGGCAGCCTTAGTGAACTCCGCATCCTTTACTGCAGCTGTTCCGAGAATAACTCTGTCAATGCCTGCTTCCATATATCTGTCGATAACATCCATTGAACGAATGCCTCCGCCGATTTCACAGAAACACTTGCCTTCAGCTTTAATCTTGCACACTGTCTCAAAGTTAGGTGTAGCACCGTTTTTTGCGCCTTCAAGGTCTACTATGTGAATGTGTGATGCGCCCTTTGCTACGAAATCGCTGGCGATTTCCCAGGGTCTCTCACTGTATACTGTCATCTGGGCATAGTCTCCCTTGAAGAGTCTAACAGCTTTGCCTTCATATAAATCAATTGCAGGGAAAAGCAGCATGCCTACACCTCCAGCTCACAGAATGCTCTGAGAATAGCAAGACCAGTCTCACCACTCTTCTCAGGGTGGAACTGTGTGCCGTATACGTTGCCATCGTTAACCATAGCTGTAATATCAGCACCGTACTCAGTTGTCGCTGCAATAGCATAATCGCAGTCAGTTGCGTAATATGAGTGAACGAAGTATACGCAGTCTCCCTCTTTGATGTACTTCTGAAGAGGGCACTCCTTCTTGAACTCCAGTGCATTCCATCCAATCTGAGGAAGCTTTAGTTCAGCAGGAATCACATCTGCCATTGACACGACTTTGCCCTTGATGAGGCCAAGTCCATCAAATTCGCCGTACTCATAGCCTTTCTCAAAAAGAAGCTGCATTCCAAGGCAGATTCCAAGAACAGGCTTGCCTTTTGCAGCCTCATTCTTTACAATCTCTCCCATTCCTGTTGACTTCAGCTTCTCTGAAGCATCTCCGTATGCTCCAACGCCAGGAAGGATAATCCTGTCGGCAGCCTCAATCTCCGCCTTGTCGGAAGTTACCACTGCATCGAATCCGATTTTTGCAAGAGAACACTGAAGCGAGAAAAGATTACCTACGCCATAATCAATAATAGCAATCATTAAAGAACTCCCTTCGTTGACGGAATCTCATCTGCATAAGCCGCCTCAATTACAACTGCCTCCTTGATCGCTCTTGCAACGCACTTGAAGCAGCCTTCAATAATGTGATGTGAATTTGTGCCGGCAAGCTGAACGATATGGAGATTGCACGCACATTTTCTAACGAAACCAAGCCAGAATTCCTCAACAAGCTCAGTATCAAAAGTTCCTACCTTCTGTGTTGGAATATCAAGCTGGTATCCGAGGTAGTCTCTGCCTGAAAGGTCTACCGCACTTGTAATAAGAGCTTCATCCATAGGCAGTGTAAAGTGACCATATCTTACGATACCCTTCTTATCACCGAGCGCCTCTGTGAAAGCCTCTCCAAGAGCAATTCCGATATCCTCAGTTGTGTGGTGGTCGTCAACATAAGTATCACCAACGCACTTAACAACAAGGTCGAATCTGCCGTGCTTCGCAAACAATGTCAGCATGTGATCGAGGAATCCAACGCCTGTATCGATCTGGCTCTTTCCTGTTCCATCAATGTTCAGAGCAAGCTGAATATCTGTTTCTTTTGTTTTTCTTACTATCTGTGCTGTTCTCATATCTCTTCTCCTATCTACCCAGAAGCTCTGCTACCGCATCAATCAATGCCTGCATCTGCTCCTTTGTTCCAATTGTGATTCTGTTATATTCATCAAGAGCAGGCTTTGAAAAATGTCTTATAAGTATGCCTTTCTTCTTAAGCTCTGCCTGAAGCTTTGCACCGCTGTACTCAGGGTGTTTAACAAAGATGAAGTTAGCCTTTGAATCAGTCATCTCGAAGCCCAGCTTCCTGAGTTCCTCCATTGCGAAGGCTCTGCTCTCGATGATCGACTGGCAGTTGGCCTTTGTATACTCCTCATCCTTGAGACAACCGAGGCCTGCAGCCATAGACATGCGGTTTACATTATAAGGATTTGTTGAATACTTGATTGTATTCATATCCTGAATAAGCTCCTTCTTTGCAATTCCGAAGCCGAGTCTTGCGCCTGCAAGAGATCTTGACTTGGAGAAAGTCTGAGTAACGACCAGGTTGTCATATTCTTTTACAAGAGGAACGCTGCTTTCTGTACCGAAGTCAACGTACGCCTCATCGATTACTACGATATTGTCAGGGTTATTCTCTACGATTGCTCTAACCTCCGCCGGTGTGAGAGCAATTCCTGTTGGTGCGTTAGGATTAGCGATAAAAACAGTTCCTCCCGCGTTGAAATAATCCTCGATGTTGATTGTAAAATCCTCTCTCAGAGGAATCTCTTTATATGGCACGTGATTAAGCTCTGCGAACACAGGATAGAATCCGTAGGTTGTCTCCGGAAAAATCGCCGGTGTATCATCGTCGCAGAATGCCATGAATGCGAAGTTGAGGATTTCGTCTGAACCGTTGGTGAAGAGAACCTCATCCTTCTCTACACCGAATACCTCACAGAACTCTTTAACAAGATCTGTGCAGTCTGGGTCTGAATAGAGCTGAAGCTTCTTCGCCTCCTCAAGAGCTGCCGCAATAGCTTTTTCTGATGGAGGGAATGGTGACTCATTGGTATTCAGTTTGATGTACTTCATATCCTTTGGCTGTTCACCTGGTGTATAAGGTACAAGATTGCTGTACTTACTGCTGAAGAATCTGCTCATTACTCTTCCTCCATTCTGATAACGGCGCTCTTTGCATGTGCTGTGAGGCCTTCCTGCTTTGCGAAGTATGCGATATCATCTGCCACCTCCGCAAGCGCTTCCTTAGTATAATATGTGAACTGTGTCTTCTTTACGAAATCATCTACAGAGAGAGGATTTGAGAACTTAGCCGTTCCACTTGTAGGAAGTGTATTGTTAGGTCCTGCAAAATAATCACCAAGAGCTTCCGGGCAATTGCGACCCCTGAAGATTGATCCTGCATGTGTTATCTGATCAAGTTAATCAAATGGATTATCTACACACAGTTCAAGATGCTCCGGTGCAATCTCGTTTGAAATCTCAATTACTGCAGAGAGATCATCAGCAACAATAATCTTGCCGTTATTATCGATTGATGTTCTTGCTATCTCCTCTCTTTCAAGAAGCGGCAGCTGTCTCTCAAGCTCAGCCTGAACACCAAGAGCAAGCTGCATTGAATCAGTTACAAGAACTGCACTTGCCATCTTGTCATGCTCAGCCTGCGAAAGCATATCTGCGGCTACATATTTAGGATTAGAATTGCCATCAGCTACTACGAGAATCTCACTTGGACCTGCAATCATATCAATTGAAACCTGGCCGAAGACCTGCTTCTTTGCCTCGGCTACAAAAGCGTTGCCAGGACCAACAATCTTATCAACCTTAGGAACCGTCTCTGTTCCATAGGCAAGAGCTGCGATAGCCTGTGCTCCACCTGTCTTGAAGATTCTATCTACACCTGCGATTGAAGCAGCCGCGAGGATAACCGGGTTGATTTTGCCATCCTTACCCGGAGGTGTTACAATTACAACCTCCTGGCAGCCTGCTATAACTGCAGGAATTGAATCCATGAGAACAGTCGAAGGGTACGCAGCCGTACCACCTGGTACATAGAGACCTGCTCTGTCTACAGGGGTAACCTTCTGTCCAAGTACAACGCCGTTCTCCTTCTCAATTCTGAAACCTGTTCTAACCTGCTTCTCGTGGAATGCTCTGATGTTAGCAGCAGCCTTCCTTAGAATCTCAATGAACTTTGGCTCTACTGCGGCAACAGCCTCGTCGATTTCTTCCTGTGTAACCTGAAGCTCATCTATTACTGCTCCATCGAATTTCTCTGCGTATTTCTTAAGAGCCTCGTCTCCATTGGCTCTTACATCTGCAATAATATCGGTTACGATTGCCTCAACATTGACAGTCTGCTCTGCTCTTGCAAAAATCTCACTGTTAGGCACTTCACCGTATTTCATAATCTTTATCATATCTCTACTCCCCTTTAATCTGCTTGTTCATCTCCACGAGCAGCTTCTCGATGCTCTCGTTCTTGAACTTAAAGCTTGATTTGTTAGCAATCAGTCTTGCACTGATTGGGAAAATCTCTCTTTTTACCTCGAGATTATTCTCTCTTAGTGTAGTTCCTGTCTCAACTATATCTACAATAACATCTGAAAGACCAAGGATCGGTGCGATTTCAATGGATCCGTTCAGGTGAATTATATCTATGTCACGACCTCTTGATGTGTAATATTCACGAGCTGTTCTTACGAACTTTGTAGCAACTCTCAGCGTTCTGTCAGGATTATCCTCATAATCCTTAGGACCTGCAACTGCCATTCTGCATTTACCTACATTCATATCGAGGAGTTCGTAAATGTCAGGCTCGTATTCAAGAAGAATATCTTTACCTGCAACACCGATATCTGCTGCACCCCTCTCAACATAAATTGCAACATCTGAAGGCTTAACCCAGAAATATCTTACACCAGCTTCTTCATTCTCAAAGATAAGCTTCCTGTTGTCTTCTTTAATTGATGGGCACTCGAAGCCTGCCTTCTCGAACATTGCATATACCTTCTCACCAAGTCTGCCCTTAGGAAGAGCAACATTGAGCATCTTTCTCTCAGAATCTCTGTCCGCGATAAGTTCTGCGTATTCAAGACTGTCAAGCATATCCTTATCATCAACACGGTCAAGCATATCCATATTGATAGCAAAACCTATGCCCTTAGCTTTGCGCTTCATTTTGCTCATAAGCCTGTCATAGGAACCACCAGAAAGAACACTGCCTGGAATGCCCTCAACAAAGCCCTTGAATACAATGCCGTTATAGTAGTTCATATCATTTACTACAGAGAAATCAACAAGGATATTTGCTTTAATCTCTTCATCAAGGCTTTCGATAAATGCCTCGAAGGTCTCTGCCTCTTCATATACTCCGCATTCTCCAGCAAGCTTCTTAAGCTCAGGCATAATCTCGTCGGCAGGACCATACAGTCCTATGAGTCTAAGAAGAGGATATACCATTTCAAAGTCAATATCATTCCTCTTGCAGAGAGCCTTGATGCCGTGAATGTTCTTCTCTGAAACACACTTAAGAATCCGTTCCTGAAGTGAGGTTGACTCTGTCACATTGTTTAAAACTGCAGCCAGAATATCAAGATCTGATACATCAACAACGCATCTTCTGTCACAAATCATGAGACTCTTTACTGCCAGAGTAAGAATCTCTGCGACATCCTCTGTCTCAACATCTCCGATGCACTCGACTCCAACCTGCATAATCTCGTTGAAGGAGTCACTGCCCTTTGCAACTCTGTAAACATTCTCATTATAATACAGCTTCTGAACGGAGCTCTCAGCATAGTCCTCTCCGCCCTTCATGCTGTTGGTGTTGTTCTTGATGATGGAAAGTGTTACATCCGGCTTAAGAGCCATCAGCTTTCCGTTTGTATCTGTAAAAGTAAGTACCTTATCCGAAACCAGGAAGTCTCTGTTCTTGCCATAGAAATCGTACTCCTCGAATTTGCTCATCTTATATGGAACGTAGCCCTGTGCTGCATACAGAAGTCTAAGCTCGTAAATTCTTTTCTCTGTGCTGTCTAATACTTCACTGTATCTGAAATTCATTATATTCTCCCTTTAAATCAAAACAAAAAATACGCGCCCTTCACGGCACTTCATTACTTTATCACTTTAGCGCGCTAAAGTCAATGATCTTTTGCTTAATTTTCGTGGTTTTATTACAAAAATAACTGATTAATTATACACGGAAATTGTGAGAAAATCAAAAGCGGGCTGCCATATAATACGCAACCCGCCTTTTAACTTTTTCGCTGATTTATTCTGCCATCATGTTGTATGGATGGAAGCTAACCATGTATCCAGCAGCCTCCTTTGTGAACGGCTTGAATTTGCCTTCAACGATGCCCTTTCCCTTGAGCTGAACAAACTCATATCCGATGGCCTTGTCATCCTCATTTGTATATACAACAAGTGCATATCCTGAGAACTCCTCGCCGTTGCCGCCACCGATTCTGTAGGAAACAACGCCTTTATCATCTATATCGCCATCGATAGTGAGATTGTCGTAGAATGACTTTGCTTCATCTGAAATCTCGAAAGTCTCTACTGAGCTGTCCATCGAGTCATATGCCATATCAAAGTCAATTACGTCGTATACAGTATCTCCTGCATAGAAATATGGGATCTCAATAACCTCACTTCCAATAACTTCGTTATCAGCATTATAGAAATTGATAGTAACCTTTGCAGCCAGATCCTCATCTCCTTTGTTATCAATCTTAGCAAGCATTGCTACAGGATCACCCTTAACATTCTCCATGCTCACTTCGATTGATGACTTTTCACATGACGAAAAAGCAAACATAAGTACGGTACACATCAAAACCGTTAAAATCAATGTAAATTTCTTCATTATACCCCCCTTATCACTAAAGATTATCTCTCGATTGCCTTGAATGCAGCAGCCTGCTCAGGATCAAATACATATGGGCATGTAAGCATATCGAGCTCATGAGCTTTTCTGATCATCTCAACCTCAAGGCCATAACCCATTCCTGCTCCTACTCCTACGAGGATCTTTCCCTCTGCTCTCTGTGCTCTGTAGTTAGCAAGATTCTCTGCTCTTGTAAGTGTATTCTTTGTGAATAATAATAAATATTATTCTCCTATAATCATTCTGTCAATTTCTTTTGCTTTGAACTGCATATCTCCCATCTTCTTATAGGCTTCATTCATTCTTACCTTACTTGAGGCAGCCTTCGCAGATTCTCCCGCTTCTATACTCATTCTGTAATCTAATTCAGCCTGCAGATAATCTACTACTGCATAAGGCTGAATGAAGTCAGAATCAGTAGTCTCATCAACGCCATTTGCTCTGTTCTCATGCACCATTGATATTGCAGATTCATAATTCCCGCTGTTAATAGTTCTTAACAACTCCTCTGCATCAGCGAGATATGGATCGTGACTCTGCATAACGGCATGTATGAATACGCATATAAGAATCACAAGAATCAGAGAAAGCACAGTAGTCACAAAACCGAACAGTCTCTCTTCACCGGATTTCTTTTTACTATTTCTGATTCTTTTTCTCATAGCTGTCCTCCAGTAAAACATTAATTCTGGCTTCTGTCATAGTTGGTAGTGCGTCTGCCTCTTCTGCACTAATACCGAATACAACTCTCATAAGGAGTTTTGCCTGCTCAACAGTTGCATCCATGAACTCCTTCTTGCCGTTTGAGAATTCTCTATCCTTATCAAACTGCTGCCTCTCGCAGTCCTCAAACATGCTGCTCAGTTCTTCAGCAATATTCTCGATAATCTCCTCTTCTGTTGAATAGCTGTAGTCCTGATATTTAATCTCCATCAGTTCCACTGTGTATTCATACATTCTTCTATAATCTGAAGCTGTGGTGAACACTTTATAGTAATCATCAAAGCTGCTGTTCCATACAATCCTTGTCTCTTGCATATAATATGCAAGGCCCAGGATATCCTCATCTGCCATAAGCTGCTCAACAACGGCCATATACTTATCCTTGTTGTCAGCTATAGCCTTGTCCTCTCTCCAGTAATTAATATCATCTGCCTTGAATACGAGAAGACCCATTATGCATACAAGAGCTGCAAGAACGGCAATTACTGTAATTCTGCCTGCCCTTCTGCTCTTTCCCTGCGTTTCTTTAATTACTTCTTCTTTTGTCTCAATATAATCGCTGGTGAACTGTTCCATCTCGCGCTGGTGCTGAACTGCAAAAGGATTCGGTTCACCACAGAAGGAACAGAACTTGTCTTCAATATTAAGGTTTGATCCACAATGTTGACATTTCATACTTTAATTCCACCTACTTGTAATTCTTGTAATACTTATCTGCGATCTTTGATGCCTCATCCCAGTCTACATAACCATCCTTGTAAGCAGCCGGTCTGGCAGATTCAATTATTCTATCTGTAAGGCCCAGCCTCATATGCGCGATAGTTCTCACTTCTTCGGCTTTTTCATCGAGAATCTCCAGATCTTTATCATACTTGATGTCTTCCGCATATTCTCTGTAACAGAAGTACAGAACATCATATGTGAGAAGTCTGCAGCCGCTCTTATCAAGCTTGCCCTTATCAAGTTCCTGAAGATATTCTTCTATGCTATTATACACTATAATAGCATCAGCGAAATTATAATGACTCCAGTTCCACACTTCATGGTCTGCTTCGGTAAACTCCTCAAGAAGCGCTATCATATCATCAAATCGCTCTTCCTCATAGAGCTTATCAAGTTCAGGAAAATGCTCATTCTCCCAGGCAAGCTCTTTAGCATAATCTTTGTTATCATGACCGCCATCGCTGTACAGGATTCTGTCAATAGCTACTCCTGCAGCAATAAAGACAACAGCGACTATCGCTATTGCTATAATTCTCTTTACTACACCTGTGGAAGTGTTCCTTATTTCGTCCTTGAAAGCACCTCCTGCCTCCGGTGCATCAACAAGCTCAACCAGCTTCTCTCTCGTCCCTTCAAGATCATCGAAAAATTTATCTTCTGCGCCTTCATGATTGATATAGCCACAGAAAGGACATGCCGTCAGCGAAGCATCATATTCAGCACCACAGTTTGAACAAATATTTTTTGCCATATACACTCCTTTTTGTGTAAAATTTGGTAAATTTTTATATATTTTATGAAAAAGTTTTGTTGACTTTTACGAAATGCAGTAGTAGTATTGTGTCAAGAAAATAACAATCAATCTTACATCACATACATACTTCTTTCTTAAATAGCAATGAACTAAGATTTGCTTTTAGGTAACCTTATCATAAAAACCTCTCCATGGCGGAGAGGTTTTTATGTTATCTAAATTACTTAAGCCTAAATGTCATTCTTACAGGATTATGATCGGTCCAAAGGAATTCAGTATTGATAGTCTGCGCCTTAATTACCTCAATATTGTCAGATGCAATAAATCCATCAACTGTGACTACGAAAGACTCTCCCTTAACATATCCAGTATCACAGTCTCTGCAGCTTGGAACAGGATCGGCCGGATCATATGCTTTCACATTCCTGAATCCGTCAGGCAGATTCTCTTCCTTGAACGCTTTAGCCCAGCTTCTCTCACTGCTGTTATTAAATATATGAGTAGAATCCTCAAGCATATCCTTGTTGAAGTCTCCGACACATATTACATAGTTGCCCTTGGCATATTCCTCCTCAATCTGCTTATACAACATTGCAAGCTGCTTGTCTGCAATTGTCGGGTCTGTTGTGTATGCTGAAAGGTGAAGATTGACAAGGACTAAATCTTTACCGTTATCTGTTTTAAATCTTACAACGTCATAGCACCTGTCAAGGTCAATAAGCTTTGCGAAATCCGTCTGGATAGGCAGACTTCTTCTGATGCTTGACTGCATTTCGTACTTAGACATTGTGAGAATACCTGATTTTGACGCGCCATGAGGCTTAATCAGCGGCCAGAACAAATATGGCGAATCGTAGTTCTGTGCGAAAGTATTAGAGTATTTTTCGAAAGACTCTGTAATAAGCGCACGCTCATCAACGTGATATGCCCTGGTTGAATCGAAGTCAACCTCCTGAATTGCAAAGAAGTCCGCATCCAGTTCATGAAGCTCAGCTATAATCTTATCCATATTGTCATACACTGCTTCTTCTGAACGCGCTCTGGATTCCTTACCTCCATCCATAAAGAAGGAATAATCCTGAACGTAAGCAGCGAAGCCGATATTCCATGCCTGAAGGCTGAGTTCAGTATCTGTTGCAACCTCTGAAATAACGTTATCCGGATTGTTTACCTTCAGTTCAATATTGTCTTCAATTCTATGATAGGCAATAAATACATAAGCTACGTATGCGAGTACGACCACAAGAATCGCTGCGACTATCTTGAGAACAGCCTTAAGGAACTTATGCTTTGCAGGCTTTTCCCTCCTGCCTCTGTCTACTGACATAATATCTCTCCTATAGTTCAATTCCACTAAGGTCTGCAAGAATAAACTGTGCCAGATCCTTATCTGAAGGCGACTCCATTGAAGCTAGTCTGTTAGCCTGCTCAACTACAGCCTTCTCAAAGAAATTACGCACATCTCTTGCATTAGCGTAATTGTCATCTCTATTGTTATATCGCTCTTCGAAGAAACTCTTTACGTACTCAAGAGACTCGTCATCAGCCTCATAGCCATTCTTCTTACACTGCGATTTAAAGATTTCGTACAATTCCTCAGATTTATAATCATCAAAGAAAATGAACTTGTTGAACCTTGACCTGAGTCCAGGATTTGAAGAAAGGAAATCCTCCATCAGATCAGGATATCCTGCAACGATTACAGCCAGATCATCTCTGTTGTCCTCCATACCCTTAAGCAGAGTATCTACGGCTTCCATTCCGAAATCATTGCCATCCTTGTTCGCAGTCAGTGCATATGCCTCATCAATAAAGAGCACTCCTCCTATAGCCTTCTGAATAACCTCCTGCGTCTTAAGAGCTGTCTGTCCAACATATCCGCTTACAAGACCTGAACGGTCAACTTCAACAAGGTGTCCTTTAGACAGAACTCCTATTCTGCAGTATAGTTTAGAAAGAAGTCTTGCAACTGTAGTCTTTCCTGTTCCCGGATTTCCCGAAAAAACAAGGTGCAGTGAAACGTCAACTTCCTTCATTCCACGCTCTTCTCTCATCTTCATAACCTTAACCAGGTTAACAAGTGAATCAACATCCTTCTTAACCTTCTCAAGGCCTACAAGTGCGTGAAGCTCTTCCATCAGCTCTTCAAGAGTTCCGAAATCCTGTGGTGCCGCATCTCCAGCGCCCTTAACAGGCTCTGCCGCACCACCTGACGGGGCTCCAGCAGGCTGCACACTCTTCTTGTACTCCTCGTCCTTCTCCTCATAGTATGATTTCATACTGCTGAGAATCGCCGTAAGACTCTTGTCTTCTGCTTCGCTTACATAGTCGTCACAGTTAAGAAAGTCCCTGCCAATCATATCGAAAAAATTATACATCATCACGCAGGTCGGCTCTCCGTGAGGAACGTTTCTCTTAAATCTGATGTTATCTGCGTTTACAACAACCTTCATAAAGATAGGAACATCACTTTCGATAGTCTTAATTCCCGTATCGTTCTTAATCATGCGTTCAAAATCTCTTGCGCTGTAATCATAATTCAGATATTCATTAATGAACTGCAGCTCCTTATCTGTGCAGTTGCCATCAACTGTAGCAAGATAAGCGAGAAGTCTCATAGTCTCACTGCGAAAAATATCATAAGTTGTCTTTCTTGATGTTGGTACAAGAGCCTTTATGCCCAGCCCACTTGCATCCAGGCTGTCACAAAGCATCTTGATAGTAACGATCATACTCTTATCAATCATATCTTCATCCTTTTGTCGAAGTATAGTTACTAGAATTATACACTTTTGTGGCATAAAGAGCATTAGAATTAACAAAGTATTTTGAGTAAAAAAAGGCGTACATTCAGAATGTACGCCTTTATTCTTGTGAAGAATTATTTATCTTACTTATACTCTTCCCAGTGTCCTGTCTTAAGAGCTCTAAGTGCTCCAAGTGCAAGAGCATCCATCTCTGCCTCGCCAGGGAATCTGTAGATAGGAGCAATCTTCTCAACGTAGCTTGCGATCTCTGCGCAGAACTTCTCGCTGTATGCCATTCCGCCAGTGAATGCGATACCATCTACATCATACTTAAGAACAGCAGCCATAGCTCCGATGTCCTTAGCCAGCTGATAAGCGATTGCCTTGAATGCGCCCATCATCTTCTCATCGCCTGCAAATGCCTCGTTCTCAACAGTTCTGAAGTCCTTTGTTCCTGTGTATGAGTATACACCAGCCTCCTGACCGATGATTCTCTTAACATCCTTCTTAGTCATGCCCTCCTGGAAGCAAAGGTTAACAAGTGCATTAGCAGGAAGTGAACCACCACGGTCCATTCCCATTGCGCCCTCATCCTTAACGTTATTTACGTCAACAGTTCTGCCCTTCTTGTGAGCTGCTACTGATACTCCTCCACCAAGGTGAACAACAATAAGGTTAAGCTCCTCATATGGCTTGCCGATAGCATCAGCAGCCTTACGAGCTACAGCCTTCTGGTTGAGCGCATGGAAGAAGCTCTGTCTCTCAAAGCCAGGAAGATTGAGACCTGAATATCTTGCGATATCCTCAAACTCGTCTACACATACAGGGTCTACGAAGAATGCTGGGATGCCTACTGTATCAGCAAGCTCCTTTGAGATGTAAGCACCAAGGTTAGCTGCATGCTCACCATAAGGTGGGTGCTTGATGTCCTCGATAACAGCATCATTTACCTTATATGTACCTGATGCGATGTGCTTGAAGAGTCCACCTCTTCCTACGATTGCATCGAAATCAGCAATCTTGTAGCCGTTCTCCTCAACTACTGCGAGGATAGCCTCCTTACGGAAGTCGAGCTGAGCAACAACGTTCTCATACTTTGCAATCTCAGCAGCATCGTGGTCGATACCAACCTTGATAAGCTCCTTCTCGTCCTCGTAAACAGCAATCTTTGTTGAAGTTGCGCCTGGGTTGATTACAAGAATTTTCATTATGTAGTCTCCTTTCAACATTTCATCTTATTTCTTGTAGTCGCCGTATTATTACCCCCTCATTTCGTCTAAAAGATAATCTCGGCATATATAGGTAAAGAGTATTTATATGGGGATTTGTTTACTCTTCATCCTCAAGTCTTGCAACGAGCTGACCAGACTTAACGCTATCGCCTTCCTTAACGTAAACCTTTTCAACTACGCCGTCTCTTGTTGAGATAACATTTGTCTCCATCTTCATAGCCTCGATAATAGCTACAGGCTGACCCTGCTTAACTGCATCGCCCTTGCCTACGAGAACCTTGATGATAGTACCAGGAATGTTAGCTCCGATTTCTGATGTGTCCTCAGTGTTAGCATACTGGATTTCTGAAGCACCTACTGATCTTGTAAGAGCCTGCTTGTCCTTGATGCTTACAACTCTTCTGTTTCCATCTACTGTGAAAGTAAGGTCTCTGTTTCCAGCCTCATCAGCCTCGCTGATGCTCTCAAGAGTAATAACCATTGTCTTACCTTCCTTAAGAGTAATCTCAGCAGTCTGACCAACAGCAATTCCGTGGAAGAATACATCTGATCCCATATTACGGAAGTCGCCCTGCTCCTTTACCTTCTTGATATAATCATCGAATACTTTTCCGTACATAGCATATGAGCTCTGCTCCTGCTCTGTTCCTTCAAGCTCGAGATCCTCTACGATATGTCTCTTGAACTCCTCATAATCATCTGGTGGGAGAAGCTCTCCAGGTCTGCAGGTAATAGGTGTCTTGCCCTTCAGCACAACCTTCTGAAGATCCTCTGGGAATCCACCCTCAGGCTGTCCCATCATACCCTCGAAGTATGTAACTGCTGAATCCGGGAAGTCGAAGTTAGCACCTTTCTCTACAATGTTCTCTGGTGTAAGTTCGTTCTGAACCATGAAGATTGCCAGGTCTCCAACAACCTTTGATGATGGAGTTACCTTGATGATGTCGCCGAGCATCTTGTTAACCTCAACATACATATCCTTAACAGCATCGAACTTGTGACCCATACCGAAGCTCTCTACCTGTGGCTTCAGGTTGGAGTACTGTCCACCAGGAATCTCAAGTCTGTAAATCTCTGCAGTTGTTGACTTAAGGTCAGACTCGAATCCGCTGTAGATTGGTCTTACATCTACCCAGTAATCTGATACCTTCTGAAGACCTCTTGCATCAAGGCCTGTATCTCTGTCACTGTTCTCAAGAGCAGCAACAACAGAGTTAAGAGCAGGCTGTGATGTGAGTCCTGCCATACTGTTCAGAGCAGCATCTGCGATATCGAGACCTGCTGAAGCAGCCATCAGAATTGTTGCAACACCGTTACCTGAGATGTATCGTGTGTGTGCAGGTGGATAGGAATTGAAATCTCATCCTTAAGAGCCTTGATAAGCTTAGCAGCTGCCATTGGCTTAAGAAGTCCTGTCATATCCTTGATACCGAGGATATGTGAACCCATCTTCTCTATCTCCTTAGCGAGATTTACATAGTACTTAAGGTTGTACTTCTCTCTTCCTTCATCGAGGATATCTCCTGTGTAGCACATTGCAACCTCTGCAATCTTGCCCTGGTTTAGAACCTCATCAAGGGAAACCTCTACACCCTTCATCCAGTTAAGTGAATCGAAAATTCTGAATACATCGATTCCAGCCTCTGCTGAGTCCTTAACGAACTTTCTGATTGTGTTATCCGGATAGTTCTTATAACCTACAGCATTAGCTCCTCTGATGAGCATCTGCATGAGAACATTAGGAATCTCTGAGCGGAGTGTCTCCAGTCTCTCCCATGGATCCTCATTAAGGAATCTCATTGCTACATCGAATGTTGCTCCACCCCACATCTCGTATGAGAACATGTCCTTGCCGTATACAGACATTGCAGGTGCGATGAGCTCCATGTCCTTAGTTCTTACTCTTGTAGCGATAAGTGACTGCTGAGCATCTCTGAGAGATGTATCAGTGATGAGAAGTTTTTTCTGTTCGAGAGCCCAGTCAGCAAGGCCCTTAGCGCCTCTCTCCTCGAAAATCTGCTTTGTTCCTTTAAGTCCAGGAATTACGCTCTTATCTACTTCAGGAACAACAGGAATGTTGAAGCTTGGAACGTTACCCTTTGTCTCGTTAACAACCTTGTTGCCAAGGAACTCGAGAACCTGCTGCTCTCTGTTAGTTACCTGTCTGATGTTCAGGAGCTCAGGATTGTCTGAAATGAATCCTGTGTTGCACTGACCACTTACGAAAGTCTGGTGATTGAGCACGTTGAGGAGGAATCCGATGTTAGTCTTAACGCCGGAAATCTTCATCTCCTTAAGAGCTCTTGATGCCTTGTGAACTGTCTCCGGGAAAGTTCTTCCGTGAGCACAGATTTTAACAAGAAGGCTGTCATAGTAAGGTGAAATAACTGATCCTGTGAATCCGTTACCACCATCAAGTCTGATTCCGAAACCTGCAGCACTTCTGTACTCTGTGATTGTACCTGTGTCAGGAGCGAAGTTGTTAGCTGGGTCCTCTGTAGTTACACGGCACTGAATAGCATAACCGTTAAGCTTGATATCATCCTGGCTCTTGATGCTGATCTCATCTGAGTCAAGTGCATATCCCTCTGCAACGAGGATCATAGCCTGAACAAGGTCAACGCCTGTAACAAGCTCTGTAACAGTGTGCTCTACCTGAATTCTTGTGTTCATCTCGATGAAGTAGTGGTTGCCGTCCTTATCCAGCAGGAACTCAGCTGTACCAGCACTTCTATAGTCTACTGCCTTTGCAATCTTGATTGCATCGTTGCAGATAGCCTGTCTCTGCTCGTCATTGATGCAGAGTGAAGGTGTGAACTCGATTACCTTCTGGTGTCTTCTCTGAACAGAGCAGTCTCTGTCGAAAAGGTGTACTACGTTGCCGTAAGAATCTCCAAGGAGCTGAACCTCAATGTGCTTTGGCTCCTCGATGTACTTCTCGATAAAGATGAGATCGCTTCCGAAAGCCTTCACAGACTCACTCTGTGCACTTCTGAACTGCGGGAGAAGATCCTCTTCAGTTCTTACGATTCTCATACCTCTTCCGCCGCCGCCGTTAGCAGCCTTGAGCATTACTGGATAACCTGTCTTGCTTGCGATCTCAACTGCATCCTTCTCTGACTTGATTGCAGCATCAACGCCAGGGATTGTTGGAACACCTACGCTCTCAGCAACAAGTTTTGACTGAATCTTGTCACCCAGCTTATCCATCATTACATGTGTAGGTCCAATGAAGGTAACGCCCTCTTCCTCACAAGCTTTTGCGAATAAGGAATTCTCGGCAAGGAATCCATAACCTGGGTGAATCGCATCGCAGCCCTTGCTCTTGGCCAGTCTGATAATCTCATCAAATCCAAGGTATGCATCGATTGGGCTCTTTCCTATTCCAATCTCATATGCCTCATCGGCTTTTGTTCTGAAGAGTGAATTCTTATCCTCCTCTGAATATATTGCGACTGTTCTGATTCCAAGCTCCTTACAAGCTCTGATAATTCTGATAGCAATCTCGCCTCTGTTTGCTACAAGAACTTTTCTGAATTTCTTAATCTCTGCCATTGTCGTCCTCCAATTAATCTCTTCCAGCTCTTCTACGCTCAAGTTCGTGAAGAAGTTTTTTTCTAAGTCTGATATCCTCTGGTGTAACTTCTACAAGCTCATCATTGCTGATGAACTCGAGTGCTTCCTCGAGGGTAAAAGTTCTTGGCGGTGTCAGCTTGATGGTATCATCTGAACCTGCCGCTCTCATGTTGGTTGCACGCTTTGCCTTACATGGATTAACGACCATATCGTCGCTTCTCGCATTCATTCCGACAATCATTCCCTCATATACATGGGTTCCTGGCTCAACGAACATCTGAACTCTTTCCTGTATGTTGAAAATTGCATATGGAGTACAGTTACCTTCCTCCTGTGCAATGGCAACTCCGTTGATTCTGTCTGGAATATCCCCCTTCCAAGGCTCAAAACCCTCGAATCTTCTTACCATGGTACCCTCACCGTGAGTATCATTGATGAATTCTGTTCTGTAACCCATCAAACCTCTTGTTGGTGCAGTGTAAATGATTCTTGAATATCCGTTGCCTTCACTCATCATCTGCTTCATGAGTCCCTTACGAAGGTTTAGCTTGGAAATAACTGAACCTGTATACTCATCAGGAACGCTTATTACAACTTCCTCAACAGGCTCAAGCTTTGCGCCTGACTCATCTCTTTTTACAACTACCTCAGGCTTTGATACTGCAAGCTCGTAGCCTTCTCTTCTCATGTTCTCTATGAGAATTGAAAGGTGAAGCTCTCCTCGTCCCGATACTTTGTAAGCATCTGTTGAATCTGTAGGTTCAACGAGAAGTCCAACGTTAACCTCAAGTTCCTTCTCAAGCCTCTCCTTGATATGTCTTGTTGTTACGTACTTGCCGACCTTACCTGCGAATGGTGATGAGTTAACCATAAAGTTCATTGACAATGTAGGCTCTTCAATCTTAATCATCTCCATAGCCTCAGGACAGTCAACTGCGCAGATAGTCTCTCCGATTGAGATATCAGGAATTCCTGATACTACTACGATATCTCCACACTCAGCTTCATCTACAGATACTCGGCTGAGTCCTTTATATACAAAAATCTGGTTAAGTTTATTCTTCGATACGCTTCCGTCAGCCTTGGTTACTGCAACCTGCTGAGCCGCCTTGATTACGCCTCTTGTTACTCTTCCGATTCCAAGTCTTCCGATGTAGTCATCATATGCGAGTGATGAAACCTGAAGCTGAAGCGGTTCTTCATTCCTGTCAGGATATGGATCGCAGTGGTCTACGATTGTCTCAAGAAGCGGATCAATATTGAGTCCTCCTAAGCCCTTAGGACTTTTCTTCATCTTGGCAGCACCCTCTCCAATTACGATGTCCATAGCATCCTCAGGATTTCGTACTGCAATTCCCTGTCTTGCAATTCCGTAGAGAATAGGAAAATCAAGCTGCTCATCATTTGCCTCAAGGTCCATAAACAGCTCGTATACCTCATCTACGACCTCATCAATTCTGGCATCCTTCTTGTCAATCTTGTTGATAAAGAGGATTGGATTAATTCCCTGCTCAAGAGATTTGTTAAGAACGAATCTCGTCTGAGGCATAGGACCCTCGCTTGAGTCAACAAGGAGAATTACTGTGTCTACAGTCTTCATGATTCTTTCTACTTCTGAACTGAAGTCTGCATGTCCAGGTGTATCTACAATGTTGATCTTGTAGTCCTTGTACATGATTGAGCAGTTCTTGGAATAAATTGTGATTCCTCTTTCTCGCTCTATAGCATCACTGTCCATTACACAATCGACTACTTCCTCATTATCACGAAAAACATGTGACTGATTAAGGAGTGCATCTACCAGCGTGGACTTGCCGGCATCTACGTGGGCAATAACAGCGATATTGATGATTTTTTCTTTTTTACTCATTTCTACCTTTACTTTCTGCGATCACGACGATGATGACGAATCATCGCATTATATGAATCCTCCATTGTTCTTGCGAAGGATTTGATATCTTTAGCATAATCAATTGATGTCGGTCTGCTTCTTAGAGTACTCTCTGCATGGCCTTCTACATCATCAGAGAACCACTCCGGTGCATCAACATCAAGATATTTGAAGGTCTTGGCCCATGTCTCAAGGCCGGAGAAAATCAGTGCGTATGGGAACATATCGTAATAGTAGTCCGGATTCTCTCTGTATATATCTTCTACATCAGTCCATTTAGCACGATAAATGAACTTACGCAGCTGGTTGAGTCTCATTGCAAGTTCAGCATTACCCTTACCTCTTGCAGTCATGATAATGCAGAAGAATACAGATCCCGCTGCGATTATTACTGCCGCAATTGCAGGCAGGTACATTCTGCTGTGAAAAATGAACTGGTAAAGAGGTGCACATACTGCTACAGCAAAGAGCAGCAGTGAAAGTGTCATTCCAACATGATAGTGAGTTGCATCAACATCATATTTACTGTCAGATCTTCTGCATATGCTTATAAGTGCAATTACAGAAAGAGTTCCGAACAGCAGAGACTTTGAATAGTCAATATCAACATAGTTATAAATGGCAGTAAACACAGGAATCAGTGCTACAGCTGCAGAAATAAGAATTACGCATGCCACTCTGAAAACTCTTGAAAGTGTTGTCTTAGATGCCATTGACTTATCTGCATATCCTGCCTCAACATCATAAACGAGCTGCTTGATAGCTCTTCTCAGTCTTGGGCCAAGCTCATCCATGTCGATTGATCTGTTGTCATACACTCCTTCAAAAAGAGTATTGTATGCCGATCTGATGAAACGCTCTTCACCCTTAGGCTCTGCGATTTTGACAAGACGATACTTCTTTGGTGCATACTCTGAAATCTTAAGGTATCCCTTTGTACCCATATAGATAATCAGCGAAATAATATCTCTAACCTTGACCTTACCCTCATAGATATATGTTATATCTGATGGAGCAATGCCGTCGATTGGATACTTCTCCTTTGTCTTTGCAATCTTAGGGTCTCTTCCACCAATAAGCCAGAGAAGTGCACTCAGAAGAAGTGCTGCAAGAAGCGCACCTGGAATTGCATATCCGGCCCATGTGTGGTCAACAGGATCTCTCCAGTATCCGTCAGGAAGTTGAGCCTTAAGAGTTACAGAGAAATTCTCAGGAATCTTCTCTGCAGTAATGGTAACTGTTCTCGAAGCCTCATCAGCCTTGTAGTTAAGCTTTGCTGTGTTCTTGGCCATTCCGAACTGTCCAGCATAATACTGAATATCATCCCATGGGAAGTCTCTAGGGAATTTGACACTGATTGCGATCTCGCCTATAGGAACTCTCCATTCAGGAAGGAGTGCGTCGTAATAGAAAATATCATTCTCTTCAGTTCTCTCTGCAAATTCCTTGATTGTGTATGTGATTACAAAAGTGTGCTTGCCATGCTTCAGCTTATCAGGATCGTTGATAGTAAGAACTCTTCCTCTGTTACTTTTGGTAACAAGATAAGAAACACCCTTAACATTAACATCTGTAACCTGATAGTTGCCTGATGGAAGCGATACATCAAGAGTCTTTGCATCCTCTGGCATTCTTACTGTAATCTTCTCCTCAACACTGTATGAGTGATCATCGAAAACAGTTGTGTTAACCTCGTACCTGACCATCTCGTATGCGAGAGTGTCCGCACTGACATTTGCTGTGCAGGAGGCAATCAGCCCAATACAAACCATAACAGTCAACGCCAGAGAAATAACTTTCTGTATAAATAAATTGTCTTTTAAGTTCAATGTATTCATCTACTATCTCTTTTCATATAATCTGACCTTAGGCAACAGTACCCCATTAACCCATAATCTATTGTATTATACTACAGAACACCCTTGTTTTTCAATGGAATGAGGATGTGGATTTTGTGTTGAAAGCCTTAATAAGTCGGTGTAAAATCGTTATTAGAGGCGCACAGAAAGGCGCTATTTCAAAGTACAGGAGACAGGTATGAAGAGACAGGAGTATATTAGCTGGGATGAATATTTCATGGGAGTATCGGTCCTCGCAGGAAAGAGAAGCAAGGATCCAAATACTCAGGTAGGTGCATGCATCGTAGACGAGAATAATGTCATCCTTTCAACTGGTTATAATGGTTTTCCTAAAGGCTGCTCTGATGATGTTTTTCCATGGGACAGAGAAGCTGAGAAGGCAGAGGATACTAAATATCCTTATGTAGTTCATGCTGAACTTAATGCAATTCTTAACGCAGGCGGCAAGTCGCTTAGAGGCGCAAGAATCTATGTTGCCCTCTTCCCTTGCAACGAATGTGCCAAGGCGATTATTCAGTCAGGAATCAGGGAAGTCGTTTATCTATCAGACAAGTATGACGGCACTCCAATGAATATTGCATCAAAGACTATGCTTAGAGCTGCAGGCGTATCTCTTACAAGATTTGAACCTGTAGCTGATTCTATTACTCTTGATTTCAAATAATATCGAGGAGGAACTATGAGACTCGTAATTACTGCCCCAAGAGGCAAAATGGGTAACCTTATCACACTCATCGCTGCAGAGCGTGAAGGCATTGAAATTGTCGGAGGACTTGGACCAAAAGGAAGAGACTATATCGGTAAGGACATCGGTGAAGTTGCAGGAATCGGCAAGAAGGTCGGAGCTCCTGTTTATGATTCCATTGAGGATATCATCGATGAATGTGACTGTGTAATCGACTTCTCAACAGTTGAAGAGGCAATGCACATTCTTGATGTATGTAAGGCGAAAGGCAAGGCTCTTGTTTGCGGAAGTACAGGCTTCAGTGCAGAGCAGAAGCAGGCTTTCGTAGATGCCGGAGCAGATATCCCTGTTATGCTGGCTGCAAATACTTCAAGAATGGTTAATGTAATGAGTAAGCTCCTTGCTATGGCAGCAAAGGCTCTCGGCGAGACATGTGATATTGAGATCGTTGATATGCATGACGCAAAGAAGCTTGATTCACCAAGCGGTACAGCCGGCGAGATGAGAGAGACAATCATCAATGCTATTGGAGAAGAGCGTGAGGCTAAGTACGGCAGAGGTCCTGGAAGAGATCCTCGTGAGGAGATTGAGATCGGCCACCACTCACTCAGAGGCGGCGACACACCTTCAAGCCACATAGTATACTTCATGGGTAACGGCGAGCGTCTTGAGATTGCTCATCACTCAATCAACTGGAAGTGCTTCGCAAGCGGAGCTGTAGATGCAGGTCAGTGGATTGTTAATCAGCCTAAGGGCAGCTATGTAATCAGCGACTGCATAGAGCTGTAACAGCAAGCATATAAGCAAACAGACTGTCACAATGACAGTCTGTTTTTTAAAGGCATAATATATTGATCGATATGTTTAATTTCTGATGTCTACTATGAAGTGGGAGAATGGGTCGAGCCTGCCAATGGTTTCTGCGAAGACAGGTGGAGAGACTCCTCCGAGGGAATACACTTTTTCATGGAGCGACAGCAGTGTGTCGACTATCAGACTAAATAACGACAGCAAAAAACCGCCGGCGATCCGGCGGTTTTATCGTATCCTATTCAGCAGCAAAGCGACTGATAATGCTCTGCGCCGCTTTAATTCCGTCACATGCGGCAGAAGTTATTCCTCCCGCATATCCGGCACCCTCTCCCGCAGGATAGATGCCCTTTATGTTGCTCTCACAGTCTCCATTTCGGAGAATGCGAATCGGAGATGAACTTCTTGTCTCAACAGCGGTTATCACTGCCTCTGGCATGTCGTATCCCTTAATCTTCTTCGCGAAGAATGGTACAGCCTCGCGAATCGCCTCAGATGCGAACTCCGGCATAGATGCAATTACTGCCTCAGCCTTAGACCCCTCTGCAGCCAGAAAATCCCCCATAGAGCACGACGGTGCCTTGTAGTTCCTACCACCGTTCTCAAAGGCAAGTCTCTCATACTTTTCCTGGAAGCGAACGCCAGCAAGTGGATCCTCTCCATCAAAATCCGAGGTTCTTACATCGCAGAGAATTCCGCTGTTCGCGGTTCCACTGTCACGCTTTCTATTGCTCATGCCGTTAACAGAAATCTCGCCCTCGCTGTTGGAACAGACAACAACCTCGCCACCTGGGCACATACAGAATGAGTATACGCCCCTTCCGTTGGCCGCGTGATATGCCAGCTTATAATCTGCAGGAGGAAGCCTGTCCTCTGAGCCATATTGAGCTCTGTCAATAATCACCTGAGGATGTTCCATACGAACTCCGATAGAGAAAGGTTTCTGCTGAATATCCATACCAAGCTCGTTGATGTGCTTGAAAGTATCCCTCGCACTGTGACCAACGGCAAGAATCATGGCATTTGTCTCGACGGTCTCACGTCCTGTGGCACTTACAATCTCAGCTCCGCAGAGCTCCCCATCTTTGAGAAGAATTCTGTCAAGTCTTGTTCCGAATCTCACCTGTCCACCGAGAGAAATAATCTCCTTACGAAGGTTCACGATAACCTCCCTAAGCACATCTGTTCCGATATGCGGTCTGTGAAGGTACATGATATCTTCTCCGGCACCAGCCCTGCAGAAATCTGCAAGGACCTGTCTGATGTGACCGTTTCTGATTCCGCTTGTAAGTTTCCCGTCAGAGAAGGTTCCGGCACCGCCCTCACCAAAGAGCATATTAGATTCAAGCTTAAGCTCTCCACCAGCTCTAAAAGCCTCTACATCTTCAACTCTCTCTTCCATGGCCGCACCTCTCTCGATAACAAGAGGTCTGTAACCACGACGAGCAAGCTCAAGCGCAGCAAAAATTCCGCACGGACCAAATCCCACGATAAGAGGTCTTCCACTTAATCTTTCGCTGCCTGCCACTGGCTCAACAGGATTCTCCCTGGAATCATCAACAAGCATCAGCTGATTAGCCTTGAGGCCCTTCATCTTAGGATCAATTCTTCTGTCACACCAGAAATCCACAGTGTACACAAGACGTATGTCCTGCTTGTTTCTCGCATCGATGGATTCGCGTCTTAGCTCCCAATCAATTATCATGCCCGGCTTGAGTCTGAGCTTCTTCTCTATCATGCCGGGCAATCTGTCCTTCGATTCGCCTATATTTAACTTAATTTCGTTAATTCTGTAGTGCATTTTGTTCTTTCTATTCTGCAATTGCTCTTCCAGCCTTCATTCCGCTGATCCATGCATAAGTCAGATTATATCCGCCACAAGGACCATCATAATCTGCAAGCTCACCCACGACGTACATTCCAGGAACAAGCTTAGACTCACAAGTTGCCTCATCAAACTCTTCAAGAGCAACACCGCCGGAAGTGCACTGAGCATCCTTCCAGCCTTTAACTGCTGAAGGTCTGAAACTTGGTCCATGGACGCATGCAGCAACTCTGTCGAGCTCCTCATCTGACAGCTCTGCTATCAGCAGTTCCCTGTCAACATCTGCCCTTTCGAGTACATACCTGGCAATCGCTTCTTTAAGGACACTGCGAAGAAGGCTTTCTGCTGTCTCGCCCTGCTTATAAGTCGCAACTCTCTTCTGTTCCTCTTCACGTCTTAGTCCCAGGAATGCTCTTATATATCCCTCATACAGGTCAAGTTTGATTTCGAACATGCTGAGGTCGCGGCTTCCGCTTCTCATGAAGCGAGTCATATTGAATACACAGATTCCGCTGAGGCCGTAACGTGTAAACTGTATCTCCCCAGCCTCTGCAAAGATCTTCTCTCCGTCCTTCCAGAGAGACACTTCTCCTCGCGCTCTGTTACCGCCCAGGTTCTCACAGCCCTGTTTTTCACATTCAACAGAAGTGAGTACCGGAATTGGGCTTATTACCTTGTGACCAAGTTCTCTCGCCCATCGGTATCCGTCTCCAGTAGTACCGAAGCCGGGACCTGACTTGCCGCCACAGGCAAGAACGAGCCTGCCTGCTTCTACGATGAAGGTGGAAGTGATTCCATCGACTTTTGTCTCATAGCTGATTGCGAAGCCTGAAGCATTGCGCTCAACTTTGTTAACGCAGGCATTATAAAGCAGCTCGACACCGCACTCCTCCATTCTGTCAGCGAATAGTTCTGCGACATCGGCTGCTGATTCTGAATAAGGATAAACGAGACCGTTATCATAGATGCGCAGTGCAATTCCGAGTCTTTCGAGGAAGACTCTGGCCTCGTCATATCCTTCTGCTCCTGTGTTAGTGATATTGCATCTTCCGCTTCCTGTTGCACGAAGTTTCTTGCCCGCTTCAGCGTTCTTCTCGATTACGAGTACGTTAAGTTCAGGCGCAAGCCTAAGTGCTTCAAGCGCCGCTGTCATTCCTGCAGGACCTGCTCCAATTACTGCAATATCATATCTCATTATTAGAGTCCTGCTGCCTCTCTAAGCTCAGCTGCTCTGTCTGTCTGCTCCCACTTCATGTCAGCAGCATTGCTTCCAAAGTGACCGTATGCAGCAAGCTTTCTGTAAATTGGCTTTCTGAGATCAAGAGTCTTGATGATAGCAGCCGGTCTCATATCGAAGTGAGACTTGATAAGCTCTACGATTGCCTCGTCATCAATCTTGCCGGTGCCGAAAGTATCGCAATATACTGATACAGGATGTGCAACACCGATAGCGTAAGCAAGCTCAACCTCGCATCTGTCTGCAATTCCTGCAGCTACAATGTTCTTAGCGATATATCTTGCCATGTATGCAGCACTTCTGTCTACCTTCGTTGGATCCTTTCCTGAGAAAGCTCCGCCGCCGTGGCTTGATCTTCCACCGTATGTATCTACGATAATCTTACGTCCTGTTAGGCCGGAATCTCCCATAGGTCCTCCGATTACAAATCTGCCTGTTGGGTTAACGAAGAATCTTGTCTTCTCGTCGATAAGCTCAGCAGGTACGATTGGCTTGATTACATGCTCCATAAGGTCAGCTCTGATCTGCTCAAGTGTAGCTGATGCCTTGTGCTGTGTTGAGATGAGGATAGTATCGATTCTCTTAATCTCTCCATCCTCAATGTCAACTGTAACCTGAGTCTTTCCATCCGGCTCAAGGTAATCAACGATTCCGTCTTTTCTTACTGCTGTAAGCTGCTTTGCGAGCTTGTGTGAAAGTTCCAGTGACAGCGGCATAAGCTCCTCTGTCTCTGTGCATGCGTATCCGAACATCATACCCTGGTCTCCGGCACCGATGAGTTCAAGTTCATCTCTCTCTGCACCTTCCTTAACCTCAAGTGATTCGTCAACACCCATGGCGATGTCAGGTGACTGCTCTTCAAGCTTAACAATTACCTGGCATGTGTTACCATCGAAGCAAGCCTCCTCGCAGTCATAGCCGATGTTCTTCACAACTTCTCTTACTACAGCCTCGTAATCAACATCGGCAGTTGTTGTAACCTCTCCGAAAATCATTACAAAGCCTGTCTTTGTGCATGTCTCACAAGCAACGTGAGCATCTGGATCCTGTGCAATAATTGCATCAAGGATTGCATCTGACACCTGATCACACACTTTATCAGGATGTCCTTCAGTTACTGATTCTGATGTAAAAAGTTTTCTCATTTATCTGGTCCTTTCGGTTGTATTACGCCATAAAAAAAGCCCCTTGCCACGCGCAAGGAGACCTTAGCTTCTCCTCATCTGTCGGGACATGGCGATTCCCGTGGGATTTGGCACCTTCACCCCCAGGTGAGGTTGCCGCGAGATCTAAGGGCCCATTCCCTCCCTCGCTCTTAATAAGGTTAGCAAAAATATTATATATTTTTTTCCACAGGTGTCAAGATGTGTTAAAGAGTTCACACGCCCATTTGATAAGGTTCTTGATTCTTTGGTATAATTGGCTTTAACCACAAAGGAGGACTGTATATGTTCACAGTTATTGAAGGAAGACAATCTGCAGATTTCAACCACTTCGAATACTATGACCTGGAGAGTATAAACGCCACCGAAACAAGACTCATGGGTGTTGTTGCTATGAAGATATGCTGGAAGTCAAAGACCAGCAGCAAGGCTTTTTTCTACCAGGTACTCCATCTCGATTATTCTGAGTTCGGAGTTGATGACTATTTTGAATACGAATGCCTTCCTGATTCAGATGATTATGCAGACTGCATATGTGAAGCCGAGCTTAAGTGGTCCTCTTTCGTTGCATGTATGGGCGGCAGAATTGTTGAGCTTACACCTGCCGTTGCCGTAAGACTCATTGACGATGCAATAGATGTATGGCTTAAGAGCGAGATGCTTGAACGAGGCGACGAGAACGAGGAGTTCAGACACGGTGCGCTGAAGAGAATCTCCATGATGAAGAAGTCTCTCATAGATAGAGGTGCCATGGCCGAAGGAGAATCAGAGGCTCTGGACGAGCTTCAATGTATTGAAGCAGTTGCTCCAAAGAAGCTGGCGACATACGAGACCATCAACTACTTCATAATGAGAATGGTGGACAGAGATATAAATGCAGCTGCTTTTCTCTCAGTAATAAGCAAAGAAGATCTGGCAGCATCTCCTCTTATTAATTCTGACCTTCAGTCTCTTACAAGGAATTCCATAACATCAGCAAGAGGCGGTGAGGTAAGTGCAGCCTCAATGTACTTCTGCAAATTCATTTCCATGGGATACGATGCATACTACTACGGTTCATTAAGCATCACGCTGACTGGTACCAACCTGCAGAAGAATCGAAAGGTCAGTGCAGTGGATATCGGCTTCCATAAGAAGCTTTCAACATATGAGTCTGCAATGCTTGTAAAGAGATCTGAATACATTACAGTTTATGATTTCGACCAGGAGCTTCCTGACAGATTCAGAATCAATCGAATAACAATGATGGAGGGTGCAACAACCACAGCGGTGGGTAACGGTATTCTTTATATGCAGTACAATGCAGATAATGCTCATGTTAACAAAGCGGAGTATTATCTTAACGGAGATGTGAAGTGCGCAGCACTTATGACTCTTGCAGGAGAGCTGATCGTCATGAGTTATCAGATCATGAACATCTCCATGCTTGAAGCTAGCATTGCCGGTTCAATCTACGCACAGGAGCTTCAGCTCAAGGGCAGGTACGAAGTTCCTAATATGGTCTTCCAGACAATGTGCGAAACACCGGGGCTGAAGTTTGAGCAGGTCATTATCAGTGATGATGAATAATGTGACTAAAATAAAAACATAATTATTATTCTGTTTCGATTTTGTTCGATTTTTTGCCGAGATTTTTCAACACGGCTCAAAGCCCCTTTTTATAAGGGATTTAACTATTATCCACATGATTTTTGACTTTTGTATACTTTTTTATCAACATGTGCATGTGGAAAAGTTTAAAACTACAACCCCAGTAACTTCAACGCGTTTAACCACTTTTTTGACTTGTCAAGAGAAGTTTTCCACAGATTTTTGACCAAAAAGTCACACTTTTTTGTTCGATTTTATGGGAAACCCGTGAAACGCCTATAATTTCAACATTTAACAAAGATCAAGGAGATTATATGAGTTCTGTTCGAATTTATCAGACCAATCCGTACTGCAAAGACACTGTCTGTGAGGTCATAAATGTAATACAAAAAAACAACAAAGATGTAGTAGTTACTGACAAATCCGTATTCTTTCCAGAGGGTGGCGGACAGCCTTCAGACACTGGAACGATTACCTTAAATGGAATTGTATATGAGGTAACCTACGCATATGACAATAGTCTCGAAGACGATGTTTATCATGAGACTTCTGCGCCGGCAGGCACTTTTAAAGCTGGAGACAAGGTGGAGCTTGCCATTAACTGGGATAGTCGCTATGTAAATATGCAGAGACACTGCGGAGAGCATATGCTTTCAGGAGCATTTTATAATCTCTATGGAGGCGTAAACAAAGGCTTCCACATGGGTGCTGACTATATTGCAATTGACATAGATTTAAACGGAAGAATTCTTACTTCTGAGGAAATATCCTCTGCAGAGGACAGCGTCAATGAAGCTATAAGGAACAATCTTCCTGTAGAAGTAAGATTCTTTGATTCATATGAAGCATCGAAAATCATGCCGGTTCGCAAGGATGTTCCTCATGATGGCAAGGTATCGGTTGTAACAATCGGGGACACAGCTGCGCCTTACGACTGCATCGCCTGCTGCGGCACTCATCCTTCAACTACTGCTGAGGTAGGTCTTGTTGCAGTTTACAAATCAGAACCTAACAAAGGAATGACAAGAATATATTTCGATTGCGGAAGACTTGCCATAGAGAAGCTTAAGCACGACTATGCTACCCTTACTTCAATAGCAAACAGCCTTTCAACTTCAAACGACGGAGTTCCTCATAAGCTGGAAATTCAGGCACAGAGAGAAGCTGATTTCAAAGGAAGACTGGCGTTACTGTCAACGTATTACAAAGATAAAGAACAGGCTTCAATGACAGCCGCAATCAAGGAGAAAAGGAGCAACGGAAGCAGAGTCCATTCTTTTGACAATGACATCCTTGATGTTAATGATCTTCTGAAGCTTGGTTTTGCTATGTGCGACAGTCTCGAAGATGTTGAACTTCTCACCCTCAGAGACATTCCTTCTCACACGGTACTTCTTTTATCAAAGGGAAAAGATATCAAATGTGGGGATATTGCAAAAAATATTGCTCCCCAGTTTGACGGCAGAGGCGGCGGCAGACCGGACAATGCCAGAGTTGCCTTCAAATCAGCTGAGGACGCTAAGGCTTTTATTGAACATCTGTCAAAATAATACTGCCCTCAGCTGTCCTAAATGGTATAATTAACATATACAACTCAGGTTGTATCTTTAAGATAAGGAGATTTTGCAAATGGATAAGAAGAAGACAATCGTAACAATTGCCAGAGAGTTCGGAAGTGGCGGCCACGAGATCGGCCAGAAGCTTGCAATGGATCTTGGACTTAAGTTCTATGATAATGAGCTCATCTGCAAGGCAGCTGAGAAGACCGGCTACCACGAAGACTATATTAGAGATAACGAGGAGAAGGCTCCAAGCTACACAATCAGCTCTGTTTTCTCTGCAGTAGATGTGTTCCAGTCATCACCATTTGACAAGATTCAGATTGAGGAGCACAGACTCATTGAGGAACTGGGCGAAGAAGGAGACTGTGTAATAGTTGGAAGAGGTGCTGACTATATTCTTCAGGACACACAGCATGTAAGCATCTTCATATTTGCTCCGATTGAGGACAGACTTGAGAGAATCAAGATGAATCAGGAGAAATACCACGTAGAACAGGCACTTCCAAGTGATGCTGTTCTCCTGAAGCAGATCAAACAGGTTGACAAGCAGCGTCGTCGTTACTACGAGTTCTATACTGATAACAAGTGGGGCGCAAGAGATGTATATGACCTTCTCATTAACACAAGCAAGACAGGAATCGATGGAGCTGTAAAGATTATCGAGACTTATATTAAAGAGTCGAGAGACAAGAATCTGCTGTCGGATTAAGGCCAGAACCCGCCAGAAACGGCGGGTTTTTTAGTGTCGAAAATGCACGACAAATCACGATTTGTCTCGAGATTTAACGGGATTTTTCCGTAGAAATCGTGACGCCCGTTAGTGTAACTTTTATGTACGACTTAAGCATATCAGCACTACACAAGGGGGTTATATATGAATGATATGACACAACAGGAGAAGTTCGATTTAATTGTCAACGAAGTTAACAGTCTTATTCCCGAGGAGGCTAAGGATGAATGTGAGGTAATAGTCAATGAGGTTGTCAAGGATAACGATACCAGGCTTCACGGAATAATGATCAAGTACCCTGGAAGGAATGTATTTCCTACGCTGTACCTTGAGGACCTGGCTGAAGACCTCGATAACGGGGTATCCGTTACAGACATTGGCTACAATGTTCTGGCAATGTCTCTAATGCGGGCTCCCGAGCCTTGCATGATTGATGATTTTTCATATGATGGCATCAAGCAGAATCTCAGGATTTTTGTGGTAGAAGAGAAGAGGAACAAAGATCGCCTGTCCAATACAGTCCATAAGAGTATAGACTGCGGTTTCGCACTTATGGCATGCATCGTTGTCGAGGATGGTGAAGGTGGAGTTCTCAGACTGCCCGTCACAAAGGATATGGCATATGCGAACGCCTATGACATTGAAGAGCTTCTGGCAAGAGCCATGTCTAATACTATGATGGAATTCGAGCCCAGACTGTCAGGTCTTCTCGACCTTTCTACTTCCAGGGATGAGCCGACTTATTCTTTCCGCAACAAGAATCCTATGGAGGAGGAATTCGAATTCGACGACAGCGATATCATGTATGTTCTGAGTAATCAGCACTATTTCCACGGAGCTACTGTACTGTTCTATCCGGATGTCAAGCCTAGAATTGCAGAGTTGATTGGTGAGAATTTTTACATTCTGCCCAGCAGTGTTCATGAGATAATACTGGTCCCTGAGAGCAGAAGTCCTAAGCTCAACGAATTGCGCAGAATGGTTCTCAGTGCTAACAGAGATGTCGTTGATCCAAGAGATGTTCTCAGTGATAAGGTCTTCCTGTACGAGAAGTGTTCAGGAATGATGATGGCTGTGTAATATTTCTTAACAAATCAAAGAGCAGGCGCTTCACATTCTGATACAAATCCTTCTTCTGCGTCTGCTCTGATATTTATTATTTATACTCTCTTGAGATATTCAATCTCGGCAGGTCCGAGTTTCCTGAACTGGCCTACTGCAAGCTTGCCTATCTTGAGATTACCAAGGCCTACTCTCTCAAGTTCAACGACCTCGTGACCAATAGCATCGAACATTCTTCTGACCTGACGGTTCTTGCCCTCATGTATTGTGATCTCCACGATTGAAGAGTTCTTGTCATGTCTGAGAACATTTACCTCTGCCGGAGAAGTCTTGAAACCGCCTATGTCTACACCCTTGGCAAGCCATGAAGCCTTTGCTCTGGTAACGATGCCCTTAACCCTTGCAACGTAAGTCTTATTGAACTCGTGCTTAGGGTGCATCAGCTTATTGGAAAGTTCTCCATCGTTAGTAAGAATGAGAAGGCCTGATGTATTGTAATCGAGTCTTCCTACAGGGAATACTCTAACGTCATCTGGAACCAGCTCAGTTACTACAGGTCTGCCTTCCTTGTCGTATGTAGATGTTACATATCCAATGGGCTTGTTCAGAAGATAATATACCATCTTTGTCGCCGGTTTGATTACACTGCCTGCAACCTCAACTATGTCTCCATCCTGAACATGATAACCAAGGCTGTCCATAACCTGGCCGTTCACCTTGACTTTGCCAGCTTCGATGAGTTCATCGGCTTTTCTTCTGCTTGTAACACCTGATGCTGCAATGTATTTGTTAATTCTCATCAGCTTCCTCCTCACTGTCATCAGTGTCGAAGTTGATTGCAATCTGCTCATGCATCTCTACTTCATCGCCAGTTCTTCTGATATCTTCAAATTCAGATACTTCTGGAAGATCCTTAAGCGAACTGAAGCCGAATTTCTTAAGGAACTCCTTTGTTGTTCCATATACGAGAGGTCTTCCAACGCCCTCTGAACGACCCATAACCTCAACCAGATCCTTCTCAACGAGACCATCAATAACGCGTTCGCTCTTGATTCCTCTGATTGAGTCGATTTCACCTCTTGTTACAGGCTGACGATATGCAATAATTGCAAGAACCTCAAGAGCAGCCTGAGAGAGTCTTTTTACTCTAACAGGAGTGCAGAGCTTCTTAATAAAAATCTCGTTCTCAATATGTGTTACGAATCCGAATGAATCCTCAATCTGTCTGATTCTGATACCTCTTCCCTCCTGCTCATATTCGGCCTGAAGCTCGAGGAACAGTTCTCTGATCTCATTCTTTTCAGCCTCGAGAACCTGTGCAGCGTCTTTAACCTCGAGAGGCTCACCCCACATGAACATCATGGATTCGAGAGCTGATTTCATAGTTTTATTGCTGTACATTGTTCTTCCTCCTGACAATTATTTCGCCGTAAACCTCATCTTGTTCAGCGTCAATATTCTGCTCTTTAATCATTGAAAGAAGTGACATGAATGAAAGCGTCACATCAAATCTGTCCGCATCATCAGGAAGAAGCTCGTTGAAGCTTACAACATCCTTTTCTGCAAACTTTTTCTCAAGAGTCTCTGTCATGGTTCTGATACGAACCTCGATGGACTCTTTTTCTTTACGAACGCGCTGGTATCTCTTTGTTACCTCTGCCACCTTCTGCTTCTTCTGAAGGAAAAGCAGGAACGCCTTGACCATCTGCTCTTCAGTCGCCATGAGAATCTCATCCGGCGCATCGATATATGCAGACATATCCTCTGCAGGCTTTTCATGTACAGCGAGGTAATATTCCTCTCTCTCCTTAAGCATCTCTGCAATATGCTTAGTTCTGATGTACTCAGCAAGCTTGCTGGCAAGGTCTGTTCTTGGGTCCTCCTCAAAGACCAGCTCACCCTCATCATTGATTCTTGGAAGAAGCATATGAGATTTGAGTCTGATAAGAACGGCAGCAAGAACAATGAACTCACTTGCAATCTCGACATCAAGTTCGTCCATCTCCCTGAGATATGCCAGATACTGTTCTGTAATCTCTGAGACCTTAATATCATAAATATCCATCTTCGCATTCTCAATGAGATATACGAGAAGATCAAAAGGTCCCTCGAATCGGTCTATCCTAACTTTATACAATTATTTCTCCTCCATAATCTTTGGAAGGTTCTCATCGAAAGGTGGATATACAATACCCTTCTCTGTGATTACCGCTGTAATGTATTTATGGTCTGTTACATCAAAAGCAGGGTTGAATGTCTTGATTCCTTCCGGAGCCATTCTTTCCGCATACCACTTCTCCGTGATTTCATCGCCGTCTCTCTCCTCGATAACGATGTCATCTCCAGTTGCTGTAGTCATATCAATTGTTGATGTTGGAAGGGAGAAATAGAAAGGAATACCATACTCCTTAGCCAGAATAGCAACGCCTTATGTGCCAATCTTGTTAGCAGCATCTCCGTTAGCAGCCATTCTGTCGCATCCAACCATAACAGCATCGATTTTGCCCTGTTTCATTACTGTAGCAGCCATGTTATCGCAGATGAGAGTGACATCAACACCCATCTTGTGAAGCTCCCATGAAGAGAGTCTTGCTCCCTGAAGCAGCGGTCTTGTCTCATCAGCGTACACCTTGATGTCATAACCCTGCTCGTTTGCCATGTAGATAGGAGCAAAAATTCCACCACATCCAACACTGGCCAGTCCACCTGCATTGCAGTGTGTGAGAATAGTCATTCCAGGCTTCATAAGCTCCATTCCGAACTCACCCTTTGCCTTGCTGCTGAACTCGTCTTCATCTCTGATTGCAGTTGCCTCCTTGAACATCTCATCGAGAAGTTCGCCCGGAAGAATGTACTGAAGAGCAATCGCAGGGTCAGTAGTAACCAGTCTATCGCAGATTGAGTCGAACTTAGCCAGCATTCTCTTAACAGCATAAGAAAGGTTAACAGCTGTAGGTCTTGAGGAATTAATGTACTCTGCCTTCTCTCTATAAGCGATTCCGATAACCTCAAGTTCCTCAGCAGTCAGCTCCTGATTCTCCTGAACACCAGTAAGCACCTCTCTCATGGCAAGCCACATTCCGTAGCCGGCAGTTACTCCGATAAGAGTCGCACCTCTGACAACAAGTCTCTTGATATAATCGTAAATATCCTCAGTTGTGTCAGCTGTCAGATACACCTCCTCAAGAGGAAGTCTTGTCTGATCAAGGACTGTGATAACGCCATCAGTTACATCGATTGTTTTGAACATATTCATATCCGATACCTCCTATTCGAAGTAGATTTCTTTAAGATACAGACCCTGCGGCGGAGCTGTGAATCCAGCCCTGCAGCGGTCCAGACTTTCTATAATTGATGGAATCTCATCGGCCGACTTCTTGCCAAGTCCAACCTCTACGAGGGTTCCAATTATTATCCTTACCATGTTGTACAGGAATCCATCGCCTGTGATTTCGAAGATTATTCTGTCTCCGCACTCCTCCATCACCAGCGATGAAACTGTCCTCACCGTTGTCTCTCTCGGTGTTCCTCCTGCAGACTCAAAACACTTGAAATCGTGAGTTCCAACAATGTGCTTTGCCGCTTCTCTCATCGCTTCAATGTCGAGGGGTTCTGCAAAAAGAAAAGCGTGGTTTCTGTTGAAAACGTTCCCGCTCCTGTCGAGAATGTATCGGTAAGTCTTGCCTTTGCAGGAATATCTGGCGTGGAAATCATCCGGAACCACCTTAACATCAACAATCTTGATATCGCCAGGTGCACCGTTTCGTCCCTCACCTCCAGCTCCAAATCGCCTGTTCATGACCATCTGGAGTTTCTCTACAGGCATAGGACTCGGCCACTGGAAGCTGGCACACTGTCCAAGGGCGTGAACCCCTGCATCAGTTCTGCTGGTGCCGTGAATATGAATATCCTCTCCAGCGATATACTTGAGCACATACTCAACCTCACCCTGTACAGTTCTCACCTCCGGCTGAATCTGCCAACCCTTGAAGTTAGTTCCATCATATTCAATTGTGATTAGAACATTACTCATAATTATCCTTACATTATCAGAAGTTCAAGGGTCTCCCACATGAACAGTAAATATATAGAAGTAGCTGCAAATGCCCCAGGAAGCATCGCCACGGCATTTGCCTCACCAGCAGTACCGACGAGACCTCTTTTTCTGAAGGATGCTACAGCAGCAAGAACAAGGGAAATCATCGAAGTCATCACAAAAATTACAACCACTCCTGCTACCCCTGTAACCAGTCCAATGGCAATGTAGAACTTGATGTCCGCACCGCCAATGGCATCCTTGTGAAAAAGCAGTCTTCCCGTGCCAAACACCGCAAAGGAAAGCGCAAGGCCGACTCCAGCACCTGCAAGAGGCTCCCACCATACGTTGTGAAGCCCGATGAATCCAACAGCAGATGCACAGAGCAGAATCATGAACTGATCCGGCACAACCATGTAAAGAGCATCTGAAACAGCCATTTCAAGAACAACCGCCATGACAATCATTGCGCCGATGAGATACTGTAGCGGCTCCTTGGTCGCAAGGTATATTCCCGCAAATACAAAGAATGCTGTGAATCCCATCTTCCATGGAGTGCTGGGAAGTCTCTGCCTTCCATTCTCCATCGTTTCAAGAAGTCTGTCAGGAAGCCTTCGCTTATCGCCTTCACCTGTCCAGTCCTCAAACCATCTCGCAGGAACTCTGTTGAATACCACAACACAGCCGTTACCGAAGATAACAGCCAGTGCCAGGGCAATACCAATTTTTATTACAAAAATAACATTATATGTCATCAGCTATCTCTTATTCGACCTTCTCCAGATTCCGTACTCCTCTGCTGACTTGATGAGGTCGTCTCTGAAATCAGGATGGGCAATGCTGATGATTTTCTCTGCTCTCTCCCATGTAGCGTTTCCGGCAAGGCATACTGTTCCGTACTCTGTTACCAGGTGATGAGTCTGGCTTCTTGGAACTGTTACAATATCTCCGTTGAAGCCTGGAGTGATTCTTGAATGAACCTGTCCCTTCTTGTCGGTAAATGTTGACGAGAAGCAAACGAAACTTGTTCCGTTTGGACAGTCATATGCGCCTGTTACGAAGTCAAGCTGACCGCCTGTTCCACTGATATGTCTGTGGCCTGCTGACTCTGAGCTGATCTCACCGTAAATATTAACGCCGATGCAGTTGTTGATTGAAACGAAGTTGTCAATCTCTGCAATTACACGCGGATTGTTAACGTAATCCATTGGAGTGTTGATACATGTTGGGTTGTCCTCAATCCAGTGATACATATCCCAGTTACCATATCCAACACCATATACAGACTTGCCCTTGAACTCGCCTGACTTGTTCAGGTTAGTCAGCTTGCCTGCCTTGTACATCTTGTAGTGTGAGTTAACCATGAGCTCTGAGTGAACACCCAGGTTCTTAAGATCTGACTCTTCAGCGATCATAGTTCCGATTACATCAGGCATCGCTCCGACACCCAGTTGAACACATGCACCGTCTGACATTCTCTCGATTACCTGCTTTGCAATTGCAAGGTCAACATCTGATGCAGGAAAATCAGGAACACCTGCAAATGGTGTATGTGGTCCCTCTACGATTGCATTAACCTCTGAGATATGAACCTTGTTCTCAATTCCGAAAGTTCTTGGAAGTGTCTCGTTAACCTCGAGAATAATGTAATCCGCTACATCGAGAACTGCTCTTCCGTGCGAACCGTAGCATGAGAACGAGAAATAACCATCCTTGTCCATAGGTGTAACACCGCAGATAGCAACGTTGACCTCAAGGTTCTTTCTGTAGTAGACAGGGAGATTCCTGTAGAGCATAGGGATAAAATAGCAAAGTCCCTTGTCGCAGTATTTTCTCTCTGAACCGATCATGTGGAATGAGTTGTAAGTGAAGTGCTCACCCTCAGGATCCGCTTCAAGAATCTGGATTGGGTCCCAGATGATAATACCTCTAACCTTAACATCCTCAAGTTCGTCTTTTCTCTTGGCAAGAGCTGCATCACAAAGAGATGGGAAAAGTCCTGCAGTTGCATAATCAACCCAGTCTCCACTTTTAATTACCTTAACAGCCTCATCAGCACTTACCAGCTTCTGCTTATATTCCAGTTCGTAGCCCATTATTTTCTATCCTCCACGCAGCAATCAAGCCACTCAAGCACATCTCTATATACAACATCTCTGTCTGTCTCGTTCAGCACCTCGTGCCTGTCATCATCGTAAAGCTTGATATCAATCTGGCACTTAGTATTCTCCTGATACGCGACAAAAGCCTTGCGAACTCCTTCGCCCCAGCCTCCAACTGGATCCTCTGCTCCTGAAATGAAGAGCACAGGCATTCCCTCTGGAAGAGTCTGCATTCTCTTCTTATCGTGAGCAAGCTGCATTCCCTCGAACATGTTATAAAAAGCATTTAGTGTGAAGTGGAATGTGCACCATGGGTCCTTGCGGTACGCTTTAACTATATCTACATCCTTTGAAAGCCAGTCGCTGACTGAGTTAGGATTCTCGATTCTCTTGAGATATGTGCCGAAAGCCATGCCCTCGATAAGCTTCGAGTAGCTTCTGCTTCCCTTAGTCTTGCAGAGAAGTCCTGCGAGCGCTTTACCGCTGTTGATCACAGCCATTGGCTGCCAGCCTGTTCCCATGATTACAACTCCGGCAAGTCCATTTGCGTATTCACCGTTATCCCATGTGATGTACTCTCTTGTCAGGAATGAACCCCAGCTGTGTCCCATAAGGATGTACGGAATATCAGGATACTCCGCCTTGAGCATCTGCCTCAGCTGATGAAGGTCAGCAATAATATTGCTGTTACCATTCTTGCCAAGATATCCGTGATATGAGTCATTAATAACAGATCTTCCGTGGCCAAGATGGTCATCACCTGCAACTACATATCCCTGCTCTGTCAGGAATTTTGCGAAATCATCGTATCTGTCAATATACTCAACCATTCCGTGTACAATCTGAAGGACCGCCTTTGGCTCGCCCTCAGGCTTCCAGACTGTTCCGTAGATTTCAGTCATGCCATCACTTGATGGGAAATGTATAGTCTCTTTAATCATATCTTCCTCCTATTCGCGCACTTCCTTCTTCGGAGGTCTTGCTCCGGGGAACTGATAGAACTGTGTTTCAATGTTACCGTTATATAGTTTGCGTCTTCTGTCGGCCTTTCGGTCCAGTTCTTTCTCAATATTCTTGTCAGATGTTATCAGGAAAAAAGACCAGGTTGGATGATTCTCCATCAGCTCTCGAAACTTCTTGTATATCTCGAGAATGCTCTCATCCGTACCGACTCTCTTACCATATGGAAGGTTGGAAATTACTACTCCGTATTCTGTTCCAGGCTCGAACTTCTGCATATCCATTCTGAGAAGTTCCATATCTTCAAGAACACCTGCCTCATCAGCATTAGCCTTCGCAGCGTCGAGAGCCTTACGGTCGATGTCAAAACCTTTTATCGACAGCTCCTTGTCGTAATCTGCCGCCTCATAAGCAAGCTTGCGCTCTTCCTTCCACATATCAGAAGGAATCATATCCCACTCCTCAGCAGCGAACCTGCGACCCAGTCCTGGTGCAATGTTTCTCTCAATAAGAGCCGCCTCGATTGGAATAGTTCCAGAACCGCAGCAAGTATCGACAAGTTCTCTTCCCTCTCTCCAGAAAGAAAGCTGAACAAGGGCTGCAGCCAGGGTTTCTTTCATCGGAGCAGCCACATCCTTAACTCTGTAGCCTCTCTTGTGAAGACCGATTCCTGAAGTATCGATCATCATTATAAAACTGTTCTTAAGTGCCGCGAACCTTATCCTGTACTCGCAGCCTGTCTCTGGAAGAGTCTGTATCTGGTAAAACTCCTGAAGTCTCGTAACGATGGCCTTCTTGATTATCTTCTGGCAGGCCGGCACGCTGTGAAGCTCTGACTTTACGCTCGTTCCTACAACAGGAAATTTGCCGTCGATAGGAATGTACTCCTCCCAGGCTATACCCTTAGTCTGCTGGAAAAGCTCCTCGAATGTCTTAGCGTTGAACTCTCCAAGTTTAACATACACTCTGTCGGCAGTTCTGAGCCACAGGTTGGAACGTACGATTGCACGCTCATCTCCAAGATATGTAATTCTTCCATCTTCAGTCTTGAGTACTTTGTATCCGAGAGCTTCAATCTCTCTTCTTACTACCGCCTCAAGTCCAAAGGTTGCTGTTGCAATTAATTCTATTCTCATATTATTCCTTAGAAATCTATTTCGAACTCAGACTTCCATAGCACAACTTCTCCCTGTGCTCTTGTCTTGTTCATGTCAATAACGCGCTGGTTCTCTGACCCCCTGTATAGAAGTGTAAGATTCCTCTCTTCTTCGATAAATCTGCCGTCCACCAGGATATCAAGGAGTCCAAGAAGCTCATCAGTATCCGCATCACCTCTCGCCTGCAGTTCCTCAAGGGTGTAACCTGAATAGCTCATCAGGCTGAGTCCATCAGACTTGAGCATCTTAGCAAGTGCAAGCAGTGGCTTGACTTGTGTAAAAGGCTCGCCCCCCGAGAAAGTCACTCCAGCCAGATACGGATTGCTTCTTATTTCGTCATACAGTTTCTGCACGCCCAGGTCATATCCATCTTCATAACTATGTGACTGAGGATTGTGGCAACCCGGGCACTTGTGCGGGCAACCCTGCACGAAGACCACGTATCTGAATCCCGGTCCATCGACAATGGATTCAGGCTCAATACCACACATTCTCAGAATCATGTCTTTGTCACTCATCTGCTATCTCCAGTTATCTGTCCCACTTCTCGAACATTACGATTTCCTCAAGATCTCTTCGAGGTCTCGCATCTGGTGTCTCATCACCATATCCGAGTGTGATAATTGCTACTACATATTTATCATCAGGTATTCCGAGAATCGGCTTCACATCTGCCTGATGATACCAGCCTGTCCAGCAGGTGCTGAGACCTACTGACTCTGCTGCAAGAAGAATATTCTCAACAGATGCAGCTGTATCTCTGATGGCCCTCTTAAGCGCCATTGTCGGATTTTTCTCATCGCAGACAAGCTCATCTCCTTCAAAAATCTCACCATATGTCTGTGCCTTCTGGTCTGCCACACAAATGATAAATACCGGTGCTGCGCACATCCATTCCTGTCCGTGGTCGGCCTCTGCGATTGCCCTCTTAGTTGCCTCGTCTCTGACAATGATATACCACCATGGCTGTCTGTTATGGCCGCTTGGGGCCTGTCTTCCTGCCTCGAGGATTGTCATCAGCTTGTCATCCTCAACTGGCATGTCCTTATATCTGCGAACACTTCTTCTATCTGCTATGTTCTTAAGTATTTCGTTATTAATCATTTGTTTCGTACCCTTCTTTAGCGCGTACTTTCGCATTCTCATACATAGTTATTATACCATAAGTCGAAGGTCAACACTCTACAAAAAAATCGCCCTCTTTCGAGGGCGACCGTTTTATTTCGTAAGATTCCGACTACCTTGTGAGGCTGTGCTTTACTCTATCCTCTACCTCAGCTCTCTTACCATTATTGAATCTATCAAGTGTTCCTACGAGATATCCTGTAATTCTTCTGATTCTCTCGAAATCAACACCTTCTCCAACCTGTCCGTTTACGTTCTTAACTGTTCCGTTGTTCATGGTAGTACCTCCTTCATTGAATTAGTGAGTGCAGTCGCAAGGAACTGGTACGCTTGGATACTTCATTCTAAGCTCGTTGAGTCTCTCTACAGAAACTGCCTCTCCAGCTCTTCTTCCGCAACGTGGACATACATCATCGATAACGCCTGTGTAACCGCAAACAGGATCTCTGTCTACAGGGTGGTTAACTGAACCGTAACCGATTCCGCATTCCTTCATATATCTGATAACAGACTCGAAAGCCTGTGGATTCTTGCTTGTATCTCCGTCAAGCTCTACGTAACTGATATGTCCTGCATTAGTCAGCTCATGATATGGAGCCTCGATTGCAATCTTCTCAAATGCGCTGATTGGATAGTATACAGGTACGTGGAATGAGTTAGTATAGTAAGCTCTCTCTGTTACTCCATCAATCTTACCATATTTTGCTCTATCAATCTTGACAAATCTTCCAGAAAGACCTTCTGCCGGTGTAGCAAGAAGTGTGAAGTTAAGTCCTGTCTCCTCTGACTTCTTGTCGCAGAAATCTCTCATGTGCTTGATAATCTCGTAAGCAAGCTTTCTTGACTCTTCGCTCTCTCCGTGGTGCTTGCCTGTAAGAGCCTTCATTGTCTCAGCAAGACCGATGAATCCGATTGAAAGAGTTCCATGCTTGATGATCTCACCAACGCTATCGTCTGGACCAAGCTCATCTGAGTCAATCCAGATTCCCTGACCCATAAGGAATGGATAATTTCTTCCTCTCTTTGTGCTCTGAATCTTGAATCTGTGAAGCAGCTGTCTTGATACAAGCTCCATCATGTTATCAAGCTTCTTATAGAAAACATCAAAGTCTCTGTTAGCTTCGATTCCAATTCTTGGAAGGTTGATTGAAGTGAATGAGAGGTTACCTCTTCCGCATGTCTGCGCCTTGCTTGGGTCATAGTGGTTAGCCATTACTCTTGTACGGCATCCCATGTATGCAACCTCTGTATTATAATCGCCTTCCTTATAGAACTTCAGATTGAATGGTGCATCGATGAAGCTGAAGTTAGGGAAGAGTCTCTTAGCACTGCTTCTGATTGCAAGCTTGAAAAGATCATAGTTTGGCTCTCCCTCGTTGAAGTTGATGCCTTCCTTAACCTTAAAAATCTGTACAGGGAATATTGGTGTCTCTCCGTTGCCAAGACCTGCCTCTGTAGCAAGAAGCATGTTCTTGATTACCATTCTTCCTTCTGGAGTTGTATCAGTTCCGTAGTTAACTGAACTGAATGGAACCTGAGCACCAGCTCTTGAATTCATTGTGTTCAGGTTATGAATGAGAGCCTCCATAGCCTGATAAGTCAGCTTATCTGTGTTAGCGTAAGCCGCCTCCTGTGCCTGTCTATTGCATGAAACGAGCAGTTCTCTTGTCATTCCGAAAGTCTCATCGGCCTGGTCATACCACTTGCCAAGTTCCTCTCCGAAAGTAAGTGCTGTTGAGATTGTAGGCTTTGTTGCCTCCTTCTTAATCTTGTCAGCAATTGTCTTAGCCTCTGCATATGATGTATCAAGCTTAACTGCGAGAATCTCGCAGAGAGCTGAGTAGTACTCCTTGATGTATGTTCTTGCTACACCAGGAGCCATTGAATAATCGAAGTTAGGAACCGACTGACCGCCGTGCATCTCGTTCTGGTTAGCCTGAATAGCAATACATGCAAGTGAAGCATAGCTCATGATTGACTGTGGCTCTCTCAGGTAACCGTGACCTGTGCAGAATCCATCCTTGAAGAGCTTGATGAGATCAATCTGGCAGCATGTCTTAGTGAGCATGTAGAAATCCTTATCGTGGATATGAATATCACCATTAATATGAGCCTTAGCGATATCCTTAGGAAGTACGTAATTGTCTACATAGTATTTAGCTCCCTCAGAACCATACTTGAGCATTGTTCCCATTGATGTGTCACCATCAATATTGGCATTCTCTCTCTTGATATCTGCATCCTTTGAATATGAATATGTCAGCTCATTGTAGATGTTCATGAGATCTGACTCAGCCTCTCTGATCTTAGCGTGCTCAGCACGATAAAGGATGTACGCCTTAGCAGTCTTCTCATAGTCATATCTGATGAGGATAGCCTCAACAAGGTCCTGTACCTGCTCAACTGTGCATGTCTCTCCATCAAGGAGTGAAACAACCTTCTTTGTCAGATACTCGAAGTCAAAGCTCTCCATCTTCTCGCCATCAACAGCTGCATTTGCAGCAAAAATGGCATTAAAAATCTTGGATTCATCAAATGCTACTTCGTTTCCGTCTCTCTTAATAATGGTCTTCATAGGTTCCCTCTTCCGAATTACATGTTATATCTTATAAATTACTTACTATATATGGTCATCATATGTGTTATTGCGGTCTCTCGACCCCATATATTGTATATGAGAGGGATATAGGTGTCAATAAAAAAAGGTCGTTTTTCTCAAGAAAAACACTATATGTAGTTGTTGCTTAACACCCCTCTAACACTACATATAGTGGTGCATCAGCCGCAATTGTTACAAAAAACGAAAAAGCACGACCAAAGTCGTGCTTTTTTACAGTATGACTCAAATATTAAATTCTAGCTACGCCTGACTGTCTTGCAGCCTCTGCTACAGCCTCTGCAATAGCATCCTTGAGGCGTGGGTCGAATGGCTTTGGCAGGATGTAATCTGCTGTAAGCTCCTCGTCGCTGATGAGACCGGCGATTGCGTAAGCAGCAGCGATTTTCATCTCATCATTAATGTCGCGCGCTCTTACATCGAGAGTTCCTCTGAAGATTCCAGGGAATGCGATTACGTTGTTAACCTGGTTAGGATAATCTGATCTTCCTGTTGAAACTACAGCAGCACCTGCAGCCTTTGCCTCATCTGGGAAAATCTCCGGTGTTGGATTAGCGCAAGCGAAGATGATTGGGTCCTTAGCCATTGACTTAACCATATCCTGTGTAACAAGTCCAGGAGCTGATACTCCGATGAATACGTCAGCGCCCTTGATTACATCCTCAAGTGTGCCTGCAACCTTGTCAGTGTTTGTAATCGCTGCAATCTCCTTCTTTGCATCGTTGAGTCCTTCTCTACCCTCGTAGATAGCACCCTTACGGTCGCACATGATAACATTCTTAAGACCCATGCTGATGAGGAGTTTGATGATAGCAGTTCCCGCAGCTCCAGCACCAGAAGTAACAATCTTGATATCTTCAAGTTTCTTGCCTACCAGCTTAAGAGCATTAATAAGACCTGCCATTGTGATTACAGCTGTTCCATGCTGATCATCATGGAAAATCGGAATATCACACTTCTCCTTCAGCTTGTTCTCGATTTCGAAACATCTTGGTGCTGAGATATCCTCCAGGTTAACTCCACCAAATGATCCCTGAATGAGTGCAATTGTGTTAACGATATCGTCAACGTCCTTGCTTGCAACACAGAGAGGGAATGCATCAACATCACCGAACTCCTTGAAAAGCACGCACTTTCCTTCCATTACCGGCATTCCTGCCTCTGGACCGATATCACCAAGACCAAGAACTGCTGTACCATCAGTTACTACTGCTACCATGTTCCATCTTCTTGTGAGCTCATAACTCTTAGCCGGGTCCTTCTGAATCTCGAGACAAGGCTGTGCAACACCTGGTGTATAAGCCAGTGAAAGCGCAACATCATCCTTAACCGGTACTCTTGAAATTACTTCAAGCTTACCGTTGAGTTTCTCGTGCATTTTGAGTGATTCCTTAGCGTAATCCATTATTGTTCTCCTTATACATATAATCCCTTTATTTATCTTAAACCATCTTCGCAGGGTCAACTGCAAGATCGAATTCTTCCTCTGTCATAAGCTCAAGTTTGAGAACAGCTTCCTTAAGAAGGAGTCCTTCCTCATGAGCAAGTCTTGCAGCCCTGGCAGCATTCTCATAGCCGATTGATGGGCTGAGACATGTTACCAGCATCAGTGAACGATCAAGAATGTCCTCCATTGCTGCTCTGTTAGCCTTGATGCCTGATACGCATCTTAAGTTGAATGATCTCAGTGAATCCGCAAGGAGTCTAACTGAGTGCAGATAGTTTCTGATTATAACAGGCATGAATACGTTCAACTCAAAATTACCCTGTGATGCAGCAATTCCGATTGTTGCATCGTTACCCATTACCTGAACAGCAACCATTGTCGCAGACTCGCACTGTGTAGGGTTAACCTTGCCAGGCATGATTGATGAGCCCGGCTCATTCTCAGGAATTGTGATCTCGCCGATTCCGCATCTTGGACCGCTTGCAAGCCATCTGATGTCGTTAGCCATCTTCATGTAGTCAGCAGCGAGAGCCTTGATTGCTCCGTGTGAGTAAACAAGTGCATCCTTTGAAGTAAGTGAATGGAACTTGTTAGGGTCGGTAACGAAAGGCTTGCCTGTAAGTTCTGCGATTACTGATGCTACCTTCTCATCAAAACCTTCAGGAGCGTTAAGTCCTGTACCAACAGCTGTTCCACCGAGAGCAAGCTCATAAAGTCCTGAAAGTGACTGCTTAATGAACTCAAGAGAATGCTCCATAGAGCTTCTCCATCCTGAAATCTCCTGTGAGAATCTAACTGGTGTAGCGTCCTGCAGGTGAGTTCTTCCAATCTTAATTATATCTTCATTCTCTGCCTCGAGCTTCTTTAATGTCTCAATCATCTCCTCGATTGCAGGAATCAGGTTGTCAGTAACTGCTGTAACAGCTGCGATGTGCATTGCTGTCGGGAATGTGTCGTTGGAACTCTGTGACATATTCACCTTGTCGTTAGGGTGAAGAAGTTCCTTCTTAGCCAGCGCATTGCCGATTCCGGAAACAACTTCGTTCATGTTCATGTTTGACTGTGTACCGCTTCCAGTCTGCCATACAGAAAGCGGGAACTCCTGATCAAACTTGCCCTCAAGGATTGCATCGCACACCAGTCCGATTACCTTGCAGCACTCATCATCAAGCTTTCCGAAGCTGTTATTGGTGATAGCAGCTGCTTTCTTCAGAACTGCAAAAGCTCTGATAATCTCCTTTGGCATCTTATCATCACCAATAGGGAAGTTCTCAAGACTTCTCTGTGTCTGCGCACCCCAGAATCTGTTAGCCGGTACGAGCATCTCTCCTAGTGAATCATGTTCCTTACGAAATTCCATTATCTAAACCTTCCTTTGTTAATCACAAAAATAGCCTTATATATTATATTACTAATTCTCCTAAAGTCAAAGGAATGAGCCCCTTTCGACACTGTTCAAATGAAAAAACAAGCCCGTTCAGGGCTTTTTTCCGAACACCCCGCAGGCTTTGCCCCTATTCGTTCGGTTTTACTCTGCCGAGAAAAAAAGAGTCACCGCATCGGCGATGACTCCTTATATTAATCATTATAGCAGGATAAGATTAGCCGAAGTATCTTTTCAGGAGACCAGCAAAAGCCTTACCGTGTCTAGCCTCATCTCTTGCCATCTCGTGTACTGTATCGTGAATAGCATCAAGATTCTGCTGCTTTGCAAGTGTAGCAAGCTCTACCTTACCAGCTGTTGCGCCGTTCTCAGCGTCAACTCTGAGCTCGAGGTTCTTCTTTGTTGAGTCTGTTACTACCTCTCCGAGGAGCTCTGCAAACTTTGCTGCGTGCTCTGCCTCTTCCCAGGCTGCCTTCTCGTAGTACATTCCAACTTCTGGGTATCCCTCTCTGTGAGCAACTCTTGCCATTGCAAGGTACATTCCTACCTCTGTGCACTCGCCCTCGAAGTTAGCTCTGAGCATCTCCATGATCTGCTCGTCGCAGCCCTGAGCAACGCCAACAACATGCTCTGCTGCCCATGTCATCTCGCCCTCAACCTTATTGAACTTCTCTGCTGGAACCTTACATACAGGGCAAGCCTCTGGAGCTGTCTCTCCCTCATGAACATAACCGCATACGCTGCAAACCCACTTTGCCATAATTTAGTCCTCCTTAAAAATATTAATACTTATATTTATTATCTTAATTATTAAATTTCGTTACGAATGCTTTGACAGCAATCGGAACATACACCGTAGAAATTAGATGAGCAGCCTTCAACTCCGTGAATTCCGGCTCTTCTTCCTATCTCAAGAATGTCACTGTTGTCACAATCAAGATCTATAACACTTCCGCAGCTTCTGCAGAAGAAGTGTGAATGAGGATGAGTATTGGCATCATATCTTGTTGCACCATCTGTTGTTATGGCTACAACCTCTCCCCACTCCTCAAGCTGCTTGAGATTGCGATATACTGTAGCAATACTGAGATTAGGAATAGTCTCCTTCAACTCTGAGTACAATGTCTCAGCAGTTGGATGATCATATCTGCATGAAAGCTGATTCTTGATAGCTTCTCGCTGTCTGCTGAACTTTGTCATTGCCCCCTCCTTGACCAATAATGATAATGATTATCGTTATTGATATAATAACGCATGTTATATTGATTGTCAACCATTTTTATGATATTTTTTATTTGTAACGAAGACACCCCGTGCGTTCAATATGGTTCGCACTTCTATCAGATATTTTTACATATAATATGGAGGATATTATGGCTAAGAGTAAAGGTACACCAAGCATTGGCAAGTCAATGACTCCAGGTCTTGGCGGAGCAGTTCTGAGAATGATCGCTATCGGTCTTACTGGTGGAATCGCACTTATCGCAGGTGCTAACAAGGCTGGCGAGAAGATTGAAGAGTATGAGACAAAGCACGCTGTCAGCGAAGCTGAAGCAATCAAGAACTTCGATATTCCACTTGAAGAGATCGAACACTACGAAGATAAGTAGGAGGAATAAGTAATGAGTTCTGTAATGAACTATGTAGGAAACTATTATAACGAAGCTATGCAGGCACAGGAGAACAGTCTGACAGTAATGCTGGAGTTTATCCTGTATATTCTTCTTATGATTGCCTGCTGGAAGATATTTACAAAAGCAGGAGAGCCAGGATGGACTGCACTTATTCCATTCTATAACCTCTATAAGCTTTTCAAGATTACGATGGGCAATGGATTCTTTGTAATTCTATGTTTTCTTCCATTTTTCAACTTTCTTGCACTTATTCTTCTGGGAATCAACACTGCAAGAGCATTTAACAGGCCACCGCTCTTCGCTCTCGGACTTATATTACTGCCGTCGGTTTTCCTGATCATTCTTGGATTCTCCAACGCCCAGTATGTCGGACCTGGTGGATTCGGTGATTACAGACCAGACGAAGATTACAGAGAGAATGCTGTCGATTTCAGGAAGTATATGGATCCTACCCCTAACAGCAACGATGTATGGGAAGATGCAACAGAAGTGCAGACAGTAGATTTCGAAGTAGAGGAAGATAACTAACGATTAATGACAAAACCGCTTCCAGTGGAAGCGGTTTTTTTCTTGCTATATTACCAGAATATCGTCAAGGATTCTTTCAATGTCCTTGAACTTCTTTATCTTAGGATCTCTAATCAGGTCTCCCCTTACAATTACCATCTTAAGCTGACCAAGTGTGTTCATATTCTCAAGAGGATTATCATAGGTTACTATCATATCAGCGCACTTGCCTTCTTCAATGGAACCTGTTAGTTCATCGATATTAGCAATTCTTGCGTTGCCGAGTGTTGCGTGATAAAGTGCCTGCTTTGGTGTTACGCCAACGTATTTGACCATACATACAAGCTCTCTCCAGAAGCTGTACTGCGGCGAGAACGGACAACCGGCGTCTGTGCCAAGTCCTACAGGAATGCCTTCCTTGAGGCAGGTCTTTGCGCAGTTGATTACTCCCTCCATAACGATATCGCCATTTGCAACATCCTTGTCAGAAGCCGCGGTGAACTCTCTGTCTACCTTTGAGAAATACTGTGTCGGCAGAATCGTCTGAATGTGTGAAGCACCATGAATCTTAAACAATTCAACAGCCTCTTCATCAAGGGTTGCTCCGTGCTCGATGGTATCAACTCCACCTCTAAGCGCAACCTTAACGCCCTCAAGGCTCTCAACATGAGCTGCTACAGGAAGACCCAGCTTGTGAGCCTGGTCGCATGCAGCATTGACATACTCCTGAGGCATCTTTACAATGCCAGGACTTCCTATCTCCTCTGCATCAAGAACTCCACCTGTAATCATCAGCTTAATAAGATCAGGACTATCCTTTGCAATGAGACGAACATATTCTGCAGCCTCATCAGGGCTTGTCGCCTCATAAGCAAGTGAACCTGCCATGTGTCCACCTGGAACCGATACTGCCATATTTGATGCAAGAATTCTTGGACCGAGAACTTTGCCTGCCTCAATTCTGCTTCTCAGAGCTGTATCGTAACTTCTTATGCCTCCAACTGAACGCTCAGTTGTAACTCCGCTAAGAAGGGCCTGAAGGGCAAACTTGTTATACATCCTGTGTCCATATGCACGAGTAATCGGATTTGACATCATGAGCTTAACGACCTTCTTTGTGTCAGATGTCTCTTTAGAAATCTTGCCGCTTCCCGGAATGTGAACATGCATGTTGATAAGGCCGGGCATAATATAGCCTCCGCCAAGATTAACAATCTCACAATCTCGAAGTTCATAGGCATCTATTTCGTCTTTAGGCGCGATGCGGACAATCCTGTCGCAGTCGGTAATAATTACCATTCCCGCCTTAGGTTCCATATTCTCTGTTCCATCGAGGATAATACCGTTTAAGTAAGCCTTTCTCATGGTTCACCTTCCTTGATTGTTACTTCATCTTTACATCGTAGATGTCTGTCCTTCTCGCAACAAGCAGTGGAAGCTTGCCTCTGATCTTATCTACATAGTCAAGATTAAGTGTTGCAACTGCAATGCCTTCTTTTTCATCCATCTGAGTAACTATATCTCCCCATGGGTCAACGATGATTGAATGTCCCCATGAAGTGTATCCAGCCTCAGGATCTCTTGCTGGTGCTGTTCCTATCATATATACCTGATTCTCGATAGCTCTCTGTCTGAAACCCAGTTCCCAGTGTGAAGGACCTGTTGTCATATTGAATGCACCAGGGTTAAGAATCACTTTAGCTCCATTGAGCGAAAGCATTCTTGAGCTCTCAGGGAACCTGATATCGAAGCAGATATTTGTTCCTATCTGGCAGAACTCTGTATCAAATACCTGGAAAGTGTCTCCTGCAGTCAGTGTATCTGATTCCTTGAAAACAACCTGTCCATGTGCGTAAATATCGAAGAGATGCACTTTGCGGTGCTTGCCGATCATATTACCTTCTCTGTCGAAAGTATATGAGGTGTTATACACATGTCCCTCATCATCAACCTCAGGTACAGAACCTGCGGAAAGATATATCTTATGCTTTGCAGCAAGCGCAGAAAGTGTCTGCCACAGTTCTCCACCTTCTTTCTCTGCATACTTTGGAAAAAGTTCTGTCTGATACGGACAGCTCCACATTTCCGGAAGTGTAACAAGATCCGCAGAGTTTACTTCCTCTCTGTCAAGAAGTGCTGCCAGCTGCTCAATATTCTTCTGAACATCATCGTAAACCTTAACCTGAAGCATAGCTACTTTTAATTCTTTCATCTCTAACCCTCCTTACAGAAAAGTAACAAGAACAATTCCGACAATCATAATGAGAACGCCCGCAACCTTCGCCATAGTAACAGGCTTTTTCTCAATACCAAGGAATCCTACTGCATCAATAACAATACCACCAAAGGTCTGACCTACTACATTAAGAATAACCGACAGACCCGTTCCAATAACTCTTGCAATAACAACATTGCCTCCGACAATCAGAAGGGAAAACAATCCTCCTGTAAACATCCACCATTTACCCTTGATGTCTGGGCCTTCAACAAAAACAGCACTTCTGCCCCCTTTAAAAATATAAAGAATGCAAATTACTACAACTACACCCATGAATCCAAAGACCATTGATATGAGAGTAGCAGTAAAGCTGTCCCCTATAACATTACCGAGCGCCCCGTTAACTGCAATCTGCAGACCGCAGAAGACTCCAGCGGCAAGAGCTGTAAATCTATAGAACCAGATTCCTCCGGTCTTCTTCTCAGTCCTCGCTTCGCCATTTCTGTTAGCTAGAGATACCATGACAGTTCCACCAAGAACAAGTGCAGAACCAAGGAATCTCCACAATGTCAGATGAATAACCTCCTGATAGAACCAGCCGAAATTATCAACCGCAAGGCCGATTATAATCTGTCCCAGAACGAGCATTACCATTGTCTCAATGCTTCCAAGCTTAGGCAGACTTGTAATACTGAGAATTACAATGAAAGTTCCGCAAAGTCCACCTGTCCAGATCCATAACGGCTCTTTAATGAGAATATCAAAAGGTATGTGAATACCTCCCATAAAGAGCATCATGATTATCGAAGCACCGACTGCACCAACCAGAAAAGTAGTTGCCGATGAAAGATACGTAGATTTAAGGTTCTCTCCAAGCTTCGTATTAATGCTTGTCTGCATCGGCATTCCTACGCCGCAGATAAGTCCCAATATTATAGAAAACACTATCTCTCCTCCTCCAATGGATTAACATGTACCATTATATGTTTAACTGATGCAAAATCACCCTCGATTGCATCGTGAACGCGTTCTGCTATTGCGTGCCCCTCCACAAGTGAAAGATTGCCATCAGCAGCAATATCTACATCTATATATATCTTATTACCGAAAACTCTTGTTCTAAGATGGTCTACGCCTTTTACTCCGTCCTGTTTCTCAATACATTCTTTGAGTTCCGCAAAAGTCTTCTCATCTACAGCTTTGTCAACCATTTGCTCAATAGCACCTTTAAAGATGCTGTAAGCCGCTCTGATAATGAACAAACAGATTACTACGCTGGCTATTGGGTCAAGAACAGGATAGCCAAGTCTGGCCCCTGCTATTCCAATAAGAGCACCAATTGATGAAAGTGCATCACTTCTGTGATCCCATGCACTGGCACGTAGAGACTCTGATCTGATTCGTCTTGCGTAATGGACAGTATAGTGATACATCGCTTCCTTTGTAACAATAGAAACTCCTGCGGCTATAAGGGCTATCCGACCAGGTACTCTTATTCCGCTGATGCTGCCACCGACTATTGTCCGGATTGCTTCTATTCCAATCATAAGACCGGTGTATAGAAGAATGATTGCAAGAACGAGCGCTGCAACACATTCGTATCTTTCGTGACCGTAAGGATGATCCTCGTCAGCCTCCTTGCGAGATATCTTAACACCAGCAATTACAATTATGCTGGCGATTACATCGGATGCCGAATGAATAGCATCTGAAAGCATTGCACTGGAATGTCCGATTATTCCGGCAACCGCCTTAAAAACAGTCAGCATAACATTGCCGACGATACCTACTATAGATACCATCGTCGCCACACGTTCAAATTCTCTGTCAATTTCAGACTGAGGCGATTCAAGATTCTTTGCTATGTTTACCACTGTCTTCCCCTTTCGAATGATGTGCAATATCAAATAATTATATCACAACTATTGCATCAGCCTTCGCAAAAAAATAAAAGGAGCAGCTTTCGCTGCTCCTTTATTCAGTAAGGTTTCGTTACAGTTATCTGTATCTCGGACTACTTCTTGATCTGAGCAGCAACCTCAGCTGCGAAGTCTTCCTGCTTCTTCTCGATTCCCTCGCCTACTTCGAAGCGAACTACCTTTGTAAGCTTAAGATCCTTGCTTACTGACTCGATGTACTTAGCAACAGTCTGCTTTCCATCCTCAGCTCTTACATAAACCTGATCCATCAGGCAGATGTCCTTAAGCTCCTTTGAGATTCTTCCCTCAACAAGACCGTTGAAGATCTTGTTTGAAGTGATGTTCTCCTTGTCAGCAACTGCCAGTGCAGCAAGCTGAGCCTTACCCTCTTCACTAATGAAGTTAGGGAGATAGTTGAAGTTGAAGCCCTTGTCAGCTCTCTTCTCAGCGAGAACCTCAACTTCTGCCTCACCCCATACGCCATCTACAGCCTTGTCAAGAAGAGCGTTTAAGATTGGCTTAGGAAGTGTGAAAGGATCGTTAAGAGCGCTTCCGATTGTGTTAACCTTGATTGACTCCATCTCATCAGCTGAGATCTCATCTCTGCTTACGAACTGTGGGTTCATAGCAGCTACCTGCATAGCAATATTTGTTAATGCAGTCTTTACCTCATCTGTAGCCTCACCAGCACCAACAACGATAGTACCGATTCTTCCGCCACCGTGAATGTATGAAGCAACTACATCACCTGATGCCTTAGCAATTCTTCTTACTGACATGTTCTCACCGATCTTAGCGATCTTAGCAGTAAGTGCATCCTGAACTGTGCCCTCTCCAAGGCTCATAGCCTTGAATGCCTCGATATCATCGCTCTCAGCTGTAACAGCAAGCTCAGCGAGATCTGTAACAAATGTTACGAACTCATCGTTCTTTGATACGAAGTCTGTCTCTGAGTTAACCTCAACGATTGCAGCAGTCTTTCCATCCTCTGAGAAAGCAATCTTTACAAGACCCTCAGCGGCAATTCTGCCAGCCTTCTTAGCAGCCTTAGCGAGACCTTTTTCCTTAAGGTAGTCTACTGCAGCCTTAATGTCTCCATCAGTCTCAACGAGGGCCTTCTTGCAATCCATCATTCCTGAACCTGTAAGCTCACGAAGCTCTTTAACAAGAGCAGCTGTAATATTTGCCATTATTCTGCATCCTCCTCTGCTTCTACCTGAGCCTCAACAGCGTCCTGGAAGCTCTCACCCTGCTTAGCCTCGATGATAGCATCTGCCATGCAACCTGCGATCAGCTTTACGGCTCTGATAGCATCGTCGTTAGCTGGGATTACATAGTCAACATCATCAGGATCACAGTTTGTATCAACAATACCAACGACAGGGATTCCGAGAATCTTTGCCTCCTTGATAGCGATCTTCTCCTTCTTAGGGTCAACAACGAAGATTGCTCCAGGCATTCCCTTCATATCCTTGATTCCGCCAAGATACTTCTCAAGCTTCTCTGCCTCAGCAACGAGCTTAAGAGCTTCCTTCTTAGCATACTTATTGATAGTACCGTCTTCCTGCATTGCTCTGATCTCTGCAAGTCTAGCGATTCTCTTGCTGATTGTCTTGTGGTTAGTAAGCATTCCACCGAGCCATCTCTCGTTTACGAAGTACATTCCGCAACGCTCTGCCTCATCCTTGATAGCATTCTGAGCCTGCTTCTTTGTTCCTACGAAAAGAACTGGAGCTCCGCTCTCACCAACCTGACGAATGAAGTTATATGCATCGTCGATCAGAGTGATTGTCTGCTGAAGGTCGATGATATAAATTCCGTTTCTCTCTGTGAAGATGTATGGAGCCATCTTAGGGTTCCATCTTCTTGTCTGGTGTCCGAAATGAACACCTGCTTCGAGAAGCTGTTTCATTGATACTACTGACATTTCTAATACCTCCGGTTAATTACTTCCACCATGACTTATCGCCTTAAACCTCACATTGAAGGCACCGCGGCATATCATGGTGTGACAAGTTATAAAATATTTCGGTCGCGAAAAAAGCGCACAAAAAATCCGTCTTTTTGCGACTTGAGTAATTATATTGAAGAAACGTTGTAATTGCAAGGTTTTTTTGGCTTTTTTCCCTGCAAAAAGAAGTTTCCGAACGATGAAAACTCATTCCAGGTCAATCATTCGTTTTTCGAAAGAAAGTACGATGTTTTTACTCAAAATCTCAATTTTTTGCATCCATAAAATCTATTTTTCATTTGAATTGCTTATGCCTGAAAAATATAATTAACAGGTCAAAGGGATTTATCAGAGATTGAGGAACAGCATCTGCTGTTCTTGTTGACGTTAATGGAAGAACTAAACGAAAAAGGAGTCTTACAAATGGAAAAGTTCTTTAAGCTCAACGAGCTTGGCACAGACGTAAGGACAGAAGTTATCGCCGGTGCCACAACATTCCTGTCAATGGTTTACATCCTGGCAGTTAACCCATCAATCCTTTCCGCATCAGGAATGGATAGTGCTTCAATCTTCACAGCAACTGCTATCTCAGCTGGCTTCGCTACTCTGCTGATGGCATTCCTTGCTAACTACCCTGTTGCTCTCGCTTCAGGAATGGGACTGAACGCATACTTCGCATTCACAGTTTGCCCAATGGTTGGTACAGACCACCCATGGGAAGTTGCACTCGCAGCTATTCTCGTTGAAGGTATCATTTTTATCATCCTCTCATTCACTAACTTCAGAGAGGCTCTTGTAAATGATATTCCACAGAACCTTAAGTCCGCTATCTCAGTTGGTATCGGTCTCTTCATCGCAATCATCGGACTGAAGAACTCAGGAGCTGTTCAGGTTTCAACAGAGAACGGAATTGCAATGGGCAACCTTGCAGATGCAGCTATCGCACTTTCTCTTATCGGAGTTCTCATTATTGCATTCATGCACGGCAAGGGAATGAAAGGCGCTATCTTCTATGGAATCCTCATCACATGGATTCTTGGAATGATTGCACAGGCTATCGGCTGGTATCAGCCAAATCCAGAAGCTGGAGTATACAGCGTATATCCTACATTCGCAATGTCAGGAGTTAAGCTTGATTACTTCTTCTCATTTGATTTTGCTTGGATTGGCCAGCACATCTTTGAGTTCATAGTAATTGTATTCTCATTCTTATATGTAGATATTTTCGATACAGTAGGAACTCTCATCGGAGTTGCTGCAAAGGCTGACCTCCTCGACGAGGAAGGAAAGCTCCCAAGAGCTAAGCAGGCTCTCCTCTGCGATGCTATCGGTACATGCGCAGGTGCCTGCCTTGGTACATCAACAGTTACATCATACGTAGAGTCTTCAGCAGGAGCTGCTGCAGGCGGTAAGACAGGTCTCACATCAGTAACAACAGGAGTTCTCTTCCTTATCTCACTGCTGTTCGCACCACTCTTCCTCTCAGTACCAAGCTTCGCTACAACACCAGCTCTCGTATTCGTAGGATACCTGATGATGACACAGATTAAGAACGTTAAGTTCGAAGATGCTCCAATGAGTGATATCGTTGCTGCATTCCTTGCTATCATCATGATGCCTTTCACATCATCAATCGCTAACGGAATCATGTTCGGTATCGTATCATGGATCGTTCTCAGAGTATGTGAGGGTAAGGCTAAGGAAGTTAAGCCTGTAATGTGGATTTCCGGCGTGCTCTTTGCAATGTACATCGCGATTTCACTGCTGTAAAACAGACACAAAAAATAATCGAGGTCGCCACACGGCGACCTCTTTTCTTATGTCTTTATTCTTACCTGCTAAGCCAGAAACTTCTTTGCTTCTGCAACCAGCGCCCTGATGTTATCTCTCTCAACCATGTCACAGCCATTAGTGAGCCTCTCTTTCATAATGGCCGCCTCACTTGTTGCATCAGGTGTGCTTCCGGAGATGAGAACCTTCTTCATTACGCTCATAAGCATTCCGTCAAGACCTGTAATCTTTGCAGGATCGTATCTGCCCGAGAGTATATATAATGTAGGATTCTTGCCCTTGCGGCTGATTTTCTTGTAATTGATATCATATATCTGCTGGTAATTACCAACCGACTCTCTGGCAACACCAACGCCAAAGACAATCATTTTATCAAGAAGCTCTCTGACAAGTCTCTTCTGGAAGTTATCGAAATCAACAATTCCACTTCCCCTGATCCAGCCACCATAGATAATCAGGTCATAATCATAAAGGGTAATGTTCTTTGACTCTTCATATGTAACTGCTTCGCAGCTAAGTTCCTCTGCAATCCACTCTGCATACTGCTTTGTGCTGCCTCTCTTTGAACTGTAAATTACTATTGCTTTCTTCATATCTTTTCCTAATTATGCTTTGACATTCTCTCTTCCAAGCAGATTCTCAAGACGGCTTCTAAGCTCATCAGTCATTTCAACTCGATGAGCTGAATCAACTCTAAGCATCTTGCCGCTAGGAAGATATACTAGAACTTCTCTCTGTCCAGGGTATAGCGAAAGTATATCTGTAATGTGATAAAGCACTCCCCTGCCATCGCCGTGCTCTGACTCAACGGCAGGAGTAACTCTCAGCTTGACATAGTCCTGCTGTGATTCATTGCTCTGCTCTACTGCCTTCTGTTGCGGAATGGTCTGCTGTCTCTGGTATCGCTGTCTATCGCGAGAAGCAACAAGCTCAGCAATCTTCTCAACTTCAGTTACTGTTTCGATGAGAATCTCTGGTTCGCTTTCGTCTTTATTACTTACACGACCTCTAATGGCAACAATTGCATCGTTCTTAATGATATGGCGACTCTTTTCATAAGTCTTAGGAAAAGCAATTGCACTGATGATTCCGTCAAAATCTTCAATCTGGAGCCTTGCCATTTCCTGCGCCTTCTTTGTAATCATCGTCTTGACGCCTGTAATCATTCCAGCCATAAGAACAGAGTCTCCATCCCTGAACTTCTGGTTTGAAACATAGAACTTATCGGCATCATCATCAAGCTCGAACTCGCTGTCCGGCATAAGATCATGTGTTGTCGCCGTTACATGCCTGCTGATAAGGTCTCTGTACTCATCCAGCGGATGGCCTGTCAGATACACACCAAGCATCTCCTTCTCAAGAGCCAGAAGCTGCTCGCTGCCGAAATTAGCGACTTTAGGAAGCTCCGGTGTAGCCTGAACCTCTGCAAGAGCCTCCTCCATATCGTCCATCTGGAAGAATGACAGCTGATTACTGCCGACCTTACGAGCCTGCTTCTGCGCATTCTGCACAGCTTCATCGCAGGCAGCAAGCTGAGCTGCTCTGTTAGGATTAAGATCATCAAAAGCGCCCGCCTTGATAAGTGACTCTATGGCTTTCCTGTTAAGCTCCTTCGGATTAATTGAATTGATAAGCTCAAACATGTCTCCAGGAATACCATTAGACTCTCTTGCTTCGATAATTGAATCTACTATTCCTGTGCCGACATTCTTAACGCAGAGTAGTCCGAATCTTATCTTTCCATCTTCTACGGTAAAATTCCTTCCGCTCTTAATTACTGATGGCGGAAGTGTCTCTATGCCCATTTCGCGGCAGTTGCGAACGTATTCTGCTGTGTGCTTTGCGTCGCCTGACATACTTGTCATAAGCGCAGCCATAAATTCAACAGGATAATATCTCTTGAGATATCCTGTCTCATAAGACACAACAGCATATGCCGCAGCATGGGATTTGTTGAATGCATACTGCGCGAAGCTTACCATATCTTCAAAAATAGCTTCTGCAGCCTCCTTCGGGATACCGTTTGCTACGCAGCCAGCAATCTCAACAGATCCATCGTCAGCCTTTTTTCCATTGATGAAGTATTCCTTCTCCTCAAGCATAACAGCCATCTTCTTCTTGGACATAGCACGACGAACCAGATCTGATCTACCGTAGGAATAACCGCCAAGATCTCTTACAATCTGCATAACCTGCTCCTGATATACAAGGCAGCCATAGGTTACACCCAGAATCGGTTCAAGATGCGGATCGATGTATTTAACATTATCGGGATGCTTCTTGTTATCAATATATTTAGGAATAGAATCCATAGGACCTGGTCTGTAAAGTGAGATTCCCGCTACAACATCCTCAAAGCAGCTTGGCTTAAGCTCCTTCATGAATTGTGTCATTCCCACACTCTCAAGCTGGAATACACCCTGTGTATTACCCTCTGAAATCATCTGATATACACCCGGATCGTCATATCCCATCTCACTGAAGTTGATCTTCACGCCGTGGTTCTTCTCGATGAGTCTAAGCGCATCTCTGATAACTGTCAGGTTACGAAGGCCAAGGAAGTCCATCTTAAGGAGTCCAAGCTCTTCGATTGTAGTCATGTTAAATTGAGTAGCCAGTCCCTTGTCCGATGAATATAAAGGTACATACTCATCGAGAGGCAGCTTGCTGATTACGACACCTGCCGCATGAGTTGAAGCATGTCTAGGCATACCCTCGACAGCCATAGACATGTCGAGAACGCTTTTGACAAGTGGTTCATTCTCGTAGCGTGACTTAAGCTCCGGATTAATCTCAAGAGCCTTGGCAATTGTAATTCCAAGTTCATTAGGAATAGCTTTGGCAATCTCATCGCCTTCTGCATATGTGGCGTTAAGAGCTCTGGCGACATCTCTGACGGCAGCTTTGGCTTTGAGTGTTCCAAAGGTAATAATCTGAGATACCTTGTCTTTGCCGTACTTCTTTACAACGTAATCGATAACCTCCTGACGTCTCTCAATGCAGAAGTCAATATCGATATCAGGCATGCTGACTCTTTCTGGATTTAGAAACCTCTCAAAAATCAGACTATATTTAATAGGATCGATTTCTGTTATATCTAAGCTGTACGCAACTATGCTTCCTGCCGCCGAGCCTCTTCCAGGGCCAACGGCTATGCCGTTGCTTTTTGCATAATGAATGAAATCCCACACGATAAGGAAGTACTCAACATAGCCCATTCCTTCGATTACGCCAAGCTCCATTTCAAGTCTCTTGCGATAGTCGTTATCCTCATCAAGAGCCTCTTTGCCGTATCTCCTTGCGAGACCTTCATAGCAGAGCTGCCTTAGATACTCCTTGCAGGAAAGACCTTCAGGCGGAATGAACTCCGGCAGGTGATAATCACCGAAGGTAAATTCCACATTGCAGCGGTCAGCGATAACCTGAGTCATATCGCAAGCTTCAGGCATATCTGCAAAAAGCTCACGCATCTCCTCTTCACTCTTCAGATAGAACTCCTCATTCTCGAAACGCATTCTCTTCTCGTCATCTACATTTGTTGCAGTCTGAATGCAGAGGAGAATATCATGGGCCTTCGCGTCGCTTCTCTTTGTGTAGTGAGAATCGTTGGTTGCAACAAGAGGAATTCCCAGATCTGCAGAAAGCTTGCGCAAACCTTCTATTACAGGCTTGTCCTCCTGAAGGTGATGGTTCTGTATCTCGAGGAAGAAGTTATCTTCTCCAAAAGTATCTCTTAACTCTATCGCTTCTCTTCTGGCTGCATCGTAGTTTCCGTATATGAGCTCACGCTGGATATTACCGGCAAGACAACCGGAGAGACATATAAGTCCCTCGCTGTATTCTCTGAGAACGCTCTTATCAATTCTTGGTTTGAAGTAGAAGCCTTCCGTGAATCCCTTGGAAACGATCTTTGACAGATTCTTGTACCCTGTCTGATTCTCGGCCAGAAGGATAAGGTGCCCCATCCTTCTATCCTTGTCAGTCTCCTTGTCATGCATTGTTCTTGCAGCCGTATAAACCTCACAGCCGATGATAGGTTTAATTCCAGCTTTCTTGCAGGCCTTGTAGAAATCAACCACTCCAAACATGGCCCCGTGATCTGTAATTGCAAGGGACTCCATTCCAAGCTCCTTTGCATATTCAGGCAGCTTGGATATTCTCGACATTCCATCGAGAAGACTATATTCTGTATGTACGTGTAAATGTGTAAAACTCATGGGTCGATTATATCATATTACGCCACAACGAACTGTACATTATTCAGTAAAATAAGATATCATTGTGTTGACAAATTCTTCACAAAAAAAACATATTTCACTTGACTACGCCCCCTTGTTTGAATAAAATTATTTTGTCTTAATGCGGAACTTCGTATCGGGGATGAAGTTTCGAAACACGGACAATTTGTAAACATCTTTTAATAGTTTTTATGGAGGTTATTTTATGGCAATGTACGTTTTAAAGGGCCTTTGCGTTGTAGGTCTTATTCTTAACGTTGTACTTGTAGTTTCACAGTGCAAGAAGAACCTGCAGACAGAGGAAGGTCAGGCAGCTTGGGCATTCGGAAAGAAGCACGTTGTTTACAACACAATCGTTGGAATTCTTGCTAACTTCTTCGATACACTCGGTATCGGTTCATACGCGCCTACATCAGCAGCTTTCAAGTTTGGTAAGTCTGTTGAAGATATCAACATCCCTGGTACACTGAATGTTGGAGATACATTCCCTGTACTTATGGAGGCATTCCTCTTCTTCGGATTCGTTGATATCGACATCGTTACACTCGCACTCATGCTCATCGCAGCTGTAGCTGGAGCTTTCCTTGGTGCTGGATTCGTAACAAAGCTCGACGTTCAGGGAGTTAGACTTGCAATGTTCATCGGACTTGCTCTTCTCGGTATCATTATGCTTTGCAGACAGCTTGGTGTTGGTCCTTTCGGAATCACAGGAGAGGCTCTCAAGCTCACAGGCGTTAAGCTCATCATCGGAGTAGTTATGAACTTCATCCTTGGTGCTCTCATGTGCATCGGTGTTGGACTCTACGCTCCATGTATCGCTCTCGTATCAGTACTCGGAATGAACGTTGGTGCTGCATTCCCTATCATGATGGGTTCATGCGCATTCCTCATGGCATTCGGTAATGGTCCTAAGTTCGTTAAGGAGAACAGATTCGACATGGTTGCTTCACTCACACAGATGTTTGGTGGAGCTATTGGAGTACTTATCGCTTACTACCTCGTTAAGTCACTTCCACTCACAACACTTCTCTACATCGTAATCCGCGTAGTAGAGATCACAGCTATCATGTTCCTTATGGATTACCTCAAGGGCAAGAAGGCTGCATAGTCAGTTCAACTGAAAGAGACATATTACAAATAAATCTGGCGGAGGCTTATGCCTCCGCTTTGTTTTTCCCATAACAAAAGAACCTCTTGCGAGGTTCTATAAATATATTTCTTATTCATTAGCTGTTGATATTACATCTTCAAGAATCGGTATAATCGCATCTTTGCTTATACCATCATAGCCATTCTTGAATCGTTCTCTCATCACATTCTCGACAGTATCTGAGTACTGACTGTACATGGTCTCCTGCATAGCGCCAAGGGAAGCCTTAGCCGTCTTTGATACCTTCTTTGGATCAAATTTACCAGGAAGGAAATACATATCTGACACGCTGTTTCTATCCTTAACAAATGTTTGATAGGAAGGGTCATCAACTGGCGCAATTCCAGTTCCATATATAATAAGGTTCTTACTACCAAGATCGAAATTGCCGGAATTCTTCTTGAGAAGCTGCAGATTAACCAGTTCTCCTGCTCTGATCCATGTGCCAAATATTACATTCCTGTACAGTGATGCATATGCAATATACTTCCTTGAATATGGTACGATATCACAGTCCAGCGCCTCTGCTATCATCTTCGCATACTCCGTTGTAGAGCCGTTAGCGCTGTTGTAAATCACAAGTGCATCGTACTTATTACTTGTGTCACCTTTCGCCTCTCTACGGCGCTTAGATGCAGTTCTATTAGGGTTCCTCATTAGTATTACCTCTCTTGTATTTGTACCTTATTATAGCATATATAGGCAAACTCACACAATAAAAAGGCTCTGTCCAGGACAGAGCCAGGTTTATTAAATTGATAAACTAGAGCTGTGCATTACACCATGTCTGCCAAGCCTTAACAGTCTCAGGACCCTTGATTCCGTCAACAGTTACGCCAAGGAACTTCTGCATAGCCTTTGTTGTGTTAGGACCCCACTGTCCATCAGCCTCTGCTCCAACCTTCTTCTGGATTGCTGATACTGTTACAGGGCCAATAACGCCATCTTCCTTAACACCAAGAATGTGCTGTGTTGTAGTTGTTGTCTTTACTCCCCACTCACCATCAACAACGAGCTTGTATGGAGATGCTGCTGGAGCTACTGCTGCTTCTGGAACAGCCTCTGCAACGGCCTCTACAACCTTCTCAGCTGCCTCATCCTTAACCTTAGCTGCCTCTGCTTCAGTCTTAGCTTCCTTAACAGTCTTCTTTAAACTCTTCTCTAAATCCTTAATGAATGCCATAGTACAC
>JAGHUT010000007.1 GCA_018064645.1 Candidatus Crickella merdequi
GAAGTATATCCATCAAATACAGTGGTTACTGCTACAGCAAGTCTGTCAGCAATTACCAGCTTCTTGAAATAACCCCAAATCATCAGCTGAAGACCTCTGCAGAACTTATCATAATCGAAAGTATGCTCTGCAAAGAACTGAGGCTCAAGCCTGTTATATCTTCCGATAGGACCCTGTACAGCCTGCGGGAAGAATGAAATAAACAGCGCAAAGTGTGCAAGATCCTTCTCAGCCTTGATTGTTCCTCTGTAAATATCTACAAGATATCCAACGGACATGAACATGTAGAAGGAAATGCCCATAGGCAGAAGCAGATTGACATATGGCATCGCAATATCATATTTGAACATTGCGAAGATATCAATGATGCTCTCCCCCACCGAGTTGTAGTATTTAAATATAAAGAGCACTCCGAAGATCAATATGATTGTCCATACAAGAAGAGGCTTGTTTATTCTCTTTGCTTCTTTCTTATTTGCGGCAGTCTCCTTATTCTTCTCCATCTTTAGACCTGATGCAAAAGTAACTGCGGTTGTACACAGCACAAAAATCAGAGGAATAACACCTGCGAACAGATAGAAGCCGTAGCTGGCGCCAAGAAGAACAATCCACTGATAATTCTTAGGAACTACATAATATATGATATAAACTACTGCCAGAAAAAGCAGAAATGATAATGATGTTATTGACATTTATGCTCCTCCTACCAGCTTACAACGAAGCCTTTTTCGTTATATTTAGCAATATCGTTCTTGAACTGTGCAATGTCTTCTTCAAACTGTTTCTTTACACTATCACTTGTTTTGCTAGGTGAAAGCTTGTATTTGTCTCTGATATAATACGCGAGACTGTCTGTAACCTTAAGAGAGCCCCTTATGTTGGTATGCTTAAGGTCATACATATCAGTCTGAAGATTAATTCCAAGCTGTGACTTCATCGGCTCATAATTATAATCCACAAAGTCAATTCCCATCTCCTCGCAGTAAGCCTCGATAACAGCATGCTTCTTTGCAGTCCATCTAAGATCGTAATTACCAACAGCAAGAACCTTTATATCATTCTCTTTACACAGTTCAATGAGTCTTCCATACCAGTAGCGAGTATTCTCATCTACTTCATACTCCTTGCTGCTTACCATTCTCTCTCCAGAGATATCCTCCTGTGGAACAACCTGCGTTGTTGCATAATAGCCGTGAAGATAATCATATTCATATTCAAAGCTGTCAATTCCATTAACAAGAACTTCTCCCCATCTGCCATGGAATCTGAGTAGCGGGAAGAAATAACTCTGTACAGTCTGAACACCGCCACTCTGCTCCGCAATGTCTTTAGCGGCCTCGTATTTTGTTCTGGATATTTTCTTGTAATCCATTCCTCTTCTCAGGAAAGGCTCTCTGAACTCGTAATCATATGGAATAATCAGTGCTCCGGCTGCCAGAACAACCACCTTTGGGTTCTGTGTCTTTAGAGTCTCCTCCACTGTCAGATATGCAATCTGCGGTGACTGACACGAACATGCCCTGTTGTATGACACAATGCCTGTATCATCATACATCCTAAGCGGATTAACGCTCATCATCATAAGAGATGTTCCAACAAAAAGAACATCTACAGAATCTGCTTCTGTCTCATAGAATGATTTAGTCTGATTTGTGTCATGCTCGCTGAATGGAAAAAGAGCCCTGTTAACTCCAAGGAGACATAGAATCAGAATCAATATGAAGAGTAATGCTTTTGTTGCCTGCTTCTTTGTCATTATCTGTTTACTTCCTTAAGTATCTTTATAAACTCTGCTGCCGGTCTAGGCAGATATTTGTTCTTTGGATATGCAACATAGATTTCTCTTGTGCATATGTCTTTCTGTCCTATATACAGTGCCGGCAGACTGCTGAAATCTGCACTTAGTGCACTGCTTTCTGTTACAAGTGAGGTTCCTACACCAGCAAGTGTAAGTGCAAGTGTTGTCATAGTCTGCTCTGCCATTATTGTGTGGTCAGGCCTAACACCATATGCCTTGAAAAGCTCTTCAAGCTTCTGTCCGATATGCTGCTCAGGCCTTAGTACTACAAAAGTTCTCTCACATAACTTCGTGAATTCTTCTTTTGTCAGTTCTCTAAGGCTGCGTCTGTCTCTCGGGTCTATCCTCTTGCCATCAAGGTCCCCGTTTACATCCCACTCTGATGGAACAGCAATATATATTAATTCATCTGCAAGCTTCTCATATGTGAATCTGTCAGGATCTCCCGGGATTGGCGTGATGAAAAGATCAAGTTCTCCTTTAATTGCAGCAGCTTCGAGTTCAGGAACTTTACGGTCTGCAATATTAATTTCAACCATTGGGTATTCTTTTGCAAAAGCACTTATTGCCTTAGGCATATATGCGATATTGAAGAATACTGCTCCTCCAACAGACAATGTTCCTGTCTGAAGACCCTCAATGTCTGCAAGCTTCTGCTTCATCTCTACTGACAGGCGCTCTGACTTCTCGATATAATCAAGATAAACTCTTCCTGCATCTGTCAGTTCGAGAGGCTGCTTTGATCTGTCGAAAAGAACAGCACCAAGCTCTGTCTCCTTCTTCTTAAGATATGAGCTGAGCGCCGGTTGTGATATGCCGATACTTTCGGCTGCCACAGATATATTACGATATTCTGCAATTGCTTTGATGTAGTTTTCGTTAAGTTTCTTATCCATTGAGCTCCTGCCATAAGTTCTCATTTATACTTAATGCAACTGTATAATATTATACTTATACTACTTCCAAGTCAATAAAAAAGCCTCCAGCAGGCTGAAGGCTTGATTATTATCTTAAATTGTACTGAATGCCGGCCAGTATTCTACACAAAGCCATGATGCAACTGACATCAGGAGAATAACCATAATTGTCATACCAACGCCCTTCTTGAGCATGAACTTAGGCTCAAGACCATAACCAACAGGAATAGCTCTGATTGATGTTGGAAGCATGTATGAAATATTAACTCCGATTGTTGCAACGTAGATATAAGGAATTGGATTAAGGCCGATTCCGGAAACAATACTGATTACAATCGGCATTGCAACTGCTGCTGTAGCAGTGTTGCTTGTCATATCTGACATCAGCAGTGTAACAGTTACGATTACAAGAACTGTCATGAATCCGCCGTTAAGTCCTATTGAATCCATAGCAGCACCAATTGCAGCTGCTGCACCTGTCTCATTAATGAGTGTGCCTGCAGCAAGACCACCGGCAAAGATGTAGAGAAGATCCCATATAACCTTCTTCTCTGCGCTCTTCCATCTGATGAGTCTTGTACCGTCTCTTCTCATTACAACGAAAGCGAGTATTGCACATGTAATAAATACATAAGCAGGCTTAAGTCCAGGAAGAAGTGTCTGATAGAACTGTCTTGTAAAGGCAAGAACTGTAGCTACTACAAAGAGTGCAAGAGCCCACTTTTCTTCGAAGGACATTTTTCCCATAGACTTGTATTTCTCAGCAAAATAGTCTCGTGAACCGCCAAGGGATTCTCCCTTCTTACAGCATAACAGCAGATAAATAATGTTACTTACAACAAGAATTATCATAAGCGGCAGGAATCTCACAACCCAGTGCATGTAGATGAACTCTTCGCCTGTCAGATCCTGAAGATACTGAACTGTTACAAGGTTCATAGCACCACCTAAAGGAGTTGCCATTCCACCAACACCTGCACCATATGCAATTGTCATAAGAATCATTGAACCGGTTCTGCTCTCAGCAATGTCTGTAATTCCAACATACTTAAGCATTGATACAGCAATCGGTGTGATAGCTGCACATACAACCGCATTGGGCAGAACGGCCGAAAGAACAGCTGTAAGTATGAACCAGAAAGCAATTTGCCCCCTAAGGCTGTTGCCGATCAGCATGAGGAACATTGATGCAATTCTCTTATCGAGTCCAGATACCTCCCAGGCTGCTGTTATAAGAGAAGCTCCCAGGAGCAGCATAATAGTCTCATTTGCATAATTGGCAATAATGAGAGACATATCGCACATCATGAAGATTGCGTTAAGAGTAATAGGAAGAAGTGCAGTAACGGCGAAATCAATCGGTCCTGTTACCCACCAGTAAGCCATCCACGCAATTGTTCCAATAGCACCTCTGGCTGCAGCAGTCTCAAAGAATGATGTCGGCAGCAGTGTATAGCACAGGAAGAAAAGCAGCGGACCCACAAGAAGGTGAACAATTCTCATTGTTACCTCTCTCTGTGTGTAAGTTTTCTGTAAAGACATTAAACACCTCTATAACTTTTTGTTTATTTATATATAACTTATGATTTATAATCCTTGTGTATTCTACACCTTTATCTGCTAAAATCAAGGAGTTTTTGCGTCGCACTCTCATTTATCACGACAATGAACTTTCGATTTGTAGTATAATTGATATAATTATGGGCTTATTTTTATTTGAACGACAAGGAGATATTAATGTACCCATCAATCATTGAGAATCTTGCACATCATGCAATGACAAACCCGGATAAGCTTTGCTTTGCTGACGAGCGCAAGGAACTTACATATAAGGAAACATGGGAGGCAATTTACGGCCTTTCAGAGGAACTGAAGGCACGTGGCATCAGGAAGGATGACTGTGTTGTAATTGAATGTAACCAGAGTGCTGATTTCATGATTTTCGATCTTGCAATTCAGCTGGCGGGAGGTATATTCGTTCCACTTGAGAAGAATGTTGCACTTGCAAGAGCTGAAGAAATCGCAGGAGATACAGAAGCTGCCCTCTTCGTTGGCAAGAAGCCGCTTGAAGGATATGATTTTATGGAAATAGATGAAGCATGCAGCTATGCAGCATCACCGGCAGCACTTGAAGATGTAGCATTCCCGGATATCAACGATGTAGCGGAAATACTTTTCTCAACAGGTACTACAGGAAAAAGCAAGGGAATCGTCCTCACCCACAGAAGCAACATATCAATCGCAGAGAATGTATGCCAGGGTGTTAAGATGAAGGCTGACAACGTTGAGATGATTCCAATGCCAACAAGCCATTCACACGGACTTAGAAGAAGTTATGCCAACCTGGCTAACGGCAGCTCAGTAATATATATTGGAAAGATTACACTTCTCAAGAAGCTTTTCAGCATGATGGACCAGTACGGTGTAACAAGCATGGACCTTTCACCAAGTATGCTTTCGATTATTTTCAAGCTCAGCAAGGACAAAATCGGAGAGTATGCTGATGTTATGGACTATGTTCAGCTGGGTTCTGCCCCACTCCCTGAGGAGGATAAGCAGCACCTTGCAAGACTTCTGCCTAATACAAGACTGTATAATTTCTATGGAAGCACAGAAGCCGGCTGCTCATGCCTTCTTGACTTCAATGAGGCACCAGGCAAGAAAGGCTGCATCGGTAAGCCAGCAGTCAATTCAAAGTTCATCGTTGTTGATGAAAACCGAAAAGAAATTCAGTCATCACCGGATAACCTTGGATTCCTTGCAAGCACAGGTCCTATCAATATGAAGGAATATTACAAGGCGCCTGAGCTGACTAAGGAAGCTATGCCTGATGGAGATTACATTTACACTAAGGATCTTGGATATATTGATGAGAATGGCTATGTATACATGCTTGGACGTAAAGACGATGTAATCAACTACGCCGGCATCAAAATCAGCCCTGAAGAGCTTGAATCTCTTATTGTAAAGAATCCGCTGATTAAAGACTGTGCTCTTGTTCCAGTGGATGACCCTCTTACAGGTCAGGCCCCTAAGCTGTATATCTCACTTGAGGACAGCACTAAAGATGAATACGATGTCAAGGCATTCAAGGTATTCCTCTCCGAGATTATCGATCAGAACAAGCAGCCTAAATACATTGAGATAATTGATGAGATTCCAAGAACATTCAACGGCAAGATTATACGTAAGAATCTCATTGCACTTAACAAATAGGGGGATTATTACATATGGGACTTAAAGTAGTTAAATTCGGAGGCTCTTCAGTTGCCGATGGAATTCAGCTTGCAAAAATGAAGGCCATTGTCGAGGCAGATCCTGCTCGCCGATATGTGGTTGTTTCTGCACCGGGCAAGCGTTTCTCAGGCGACAGCAAGATTACTGACCTCCTCTTCCTGTGCAAGTCACAGAAGGACAGAAACGTAGATTATGAGCAGCTTTTTCAGGTAATCGCAGACAGATACAGCGGCATCATGCACAGCCTGGATATTGAAGCCGATCTTGATGGAGAGCTTGCTCTCATCAAAGAGAGACTTGAGGCTGGCTGGTCAGAGGATTACATTGTAAGCCGAGGAGAATACCTCTCCGCATTTCTGGTAGCTGCGTATCTGGGATATGATTTTATCGACACAAAGGGACTCATCCTCTTCGATTCAAGAGGAAGACTCCTCGCTGAGGAGACCAACGAGGCACTCAAGGCAGAGCTGGCTAAACATGAGCATGCAGTAATTCCTGGTTTCTACGGTTCACAGATTGGCACAGAGGAAGTTAAGCTTCTCTCAAGAGGTGGTTCAGATGTAACTGGTTCTCTTGTTGCAAGAGCTGTCGGAGCTGATATCTATGAGAACTGGACAGACGTTTCCGGCCTTCTCATGGCAGACCCAAGAATCATTCCAAATCCGGCACCAATCGAAAGCATCTCCTATATGGAGCTTAGAGAGCTTTCATACATGGGTGCAAGCGTTCTTCACGAGGATGCAGTATTCCCTGTTAGAGAGTCTGACATTCCGATTAACATAAGGAACACTAACAGGCCAGATGACCCGGGCACATTCATTACCGCAGAGAAGGATGCTTCATCCTGCCGCGTAATCAGCGGTATTGCAGGCAAGAAGGACTTTACTGTAATTGCCATTTACAAGAACATGATGAACAAGGAGATGGGTTTCGTACGAAAGGCTCTCATGATTCTCGAAGAGAACCAGATTAATTTCGATCATATGCCTACAGGAATTGATTCTCTGTCCATCGTTATCGAAAGTTCAGAGCTTGATGGCAAGCTTGAGGATGTACTCGAAGCATTTGAACGCCAGCTTTCTCCAGATGACATTGAGGTATTTACAGATGTAGCGCTTATTGCTGCAGTTGGAATTGGTATGAAAGGAACGCCAGGAAGCTCTGCAAGGGTTCTTAAAGCGGTAGCCGATGCAGGCATCAACCTTAGAATGATTAACCAGAGCACAAGTGAGATAAGCGTAATTATAGGTGTAGAAGCAGCCTTCTTCGAGAAAGCAATGCAGGTGATTTACAAAGAATTCGTATAACAAGCAAAGAGCCTTCGCTGTGAAGGCTCTTTTTCATATAATTTATGCTCTGTATAGTGCCTCGTAGACACCGCCAAGTTCAAGGAGTTCCTCATGAGTTCCACTCTCAGCGATTCCCTCCTCAGTCAGAACGAGTATTCGCTCTGCATTCCTGATTGTGCTCAGTCTATGGGCAATAACTATTGTTGTTCTGTTCTTAGCCAGCTTCTCAAGAGACTCCTGAACGATTCTCTCGCTCTCGTTATCAAGAGCTGAAGTCGCCTCATCGAAGATGAGAATCGGTGGATTCTTGAGGAATACTCTGGCGATAGAAAGTCTCTGCTTCTGTCCACCGGAAAGTTTGATTCCTCTCTGACCGATATCTGCGTCGTATCCGTTGTCCAGCGACATAATGAAGTCATGAGCATTAGCATTCTTTGCCGCCTCAATTACCTCTTCTCTCGTTGCATCCGGCTTGCCATAGAGAATATTCTCATAAATTGTTCCTGCAAAAAGATATACATCCTGCTGCACAATTCCGATGTGGTTGCGAAGGCTCTTCTGCTTGAAGTGACGGATATCTGTGCCATCAATCTTAATGCTTCCGCCGGTAACATCATAGAAACGAGGAATAAGAGAACACAGGGTTGTCTTACCTGCTCCCGATGAACCTACAAGAGCTGTATATGATCCTGCCTTTATATCAAGATCAATGTGATCAAGAACTATATCAGTACTGTCATGATATCCGAAGCTTACATCTTCAAATACAATCTCACCAGAAACATTTCCCATATCCACAGCATCATCATCGTCCTGAATGTCAGGATCTATGTTCATTATCTCAAGGAATCTTTCGAAACCTGAGTAACCGTTCTGGAACATTTCTGTAAAATCAACCAGTGTTCTGATAGGGTCTGTAAATACACTGATATACAGAAGGAAGGTTACAAGATCAGTAACGTCAAGGCTTCCTCTTGCAATAAGTATGCAGCCGACAAGGATAACACAGACCTGTATCATTGTTGTAAAAGTCGCTACTCCAGCCTGGAAAGTTCCCATATATCTGTAGTTGTTTCTTTTTGAGTCGAGGAAGTTATCATTTCCGACCTTGAACTTCCTGTTCTCAATGTCCTCGTTCGCAAAAGACTTAACAACTCTGATTCCGGCAAGATTATCTTCTATCTGGCCATTAATCTCGGCAATCCTCTGGCGATTGAGCCTGAATGCACGGCGCATCTTCTTATTAAGAAAATACGCGAAAGTGAACATGAATGGCAGAATAATAAATGCTGCAAAAGTCAGGCTCGGATTGATGCTGAACAGAATAACGAGAGCACCTGTAATCTTAAGCAATGACAGAATAATATTCTCCGGACCATGATGAAGAAGCTCTGTAATGTCAAAAAGGTCGGTTGTAACCCTGCTCATAAGCTGGCCGACCTTGGCATCATCATAGAATCTGAAGGACAGCTTCTGCAGGTGATCAAATATCTCCTCTCTCATCTTATACTCGATTTTTGCTCCCATAATGTGGCCGTAGTTGCCTATAAAGAATCTGGCACAGAAATCCACCACAAGAAGTGCTGCCAGGAACAGTGCAACATAAGCAAGCTTGTGCATGATAACAGCAGCATCCTCATGTATAAGAGTCGAAGTGACATAACGTACAACAAGTGGAATTGTCAGAGCAACCGCAGATGACAAAGTCGCAAAAATCATATCTGCCCAGAACAGTCCACGCTGTGGCTTGTAGTAGGCAATCATTCTCTTTAAGTTCTCGCTTTTAAATTTTTTCATTTAGTCCCCTTCTATTTAAGGGCATATCTGGCAATCTCTTCTGCGTGAATAAGAGTTGTGTCATAAACAGGAAGAACACTGTGCTCCTCTTTGATCAGAAGACCAATCTCCGTGCATCCCAGAATTACTGCCTCTGCCCCTCTATCTTTAAGCCTGCTTATAATATCCTGATATACTGCTCTTGATTCTTCACGAATGTTATTAAAAGCAAGCTCTGTATCAATTATTGTAAAAACCTGTTCTCTCTCTTCGGAGGTTTCCGGAATAAGGACCTCAAGACCTTTTTCGACAAGTAAGCCTTTGTAGAATTCCTTCTCCATTGTAAAACCTGTGCCAAGAAGTCCTACCTTCTTAACTCCGTCTGCAATAAGTCTGTCTGCTGTGACCTCAGCAATATGGACAAGTTCAAGCCCCGTCGCATCCATAATATCTCCGGCGAACATGTGCATTGTATTAGTTGCAAGGGCAATAAAATCTACACCTGCATCTCTAAGCTTAACAGCAGCTTCACATAGAATAGCACTGTTCTTCTCCCAGTCCTGATTACGCAGGCACTCTTCAACATCCTGAAAATCCACGCTGTACATAATCATTCTTGCACTGTGATGATCCCCAAGCTCACCATTAACAACTTCATTGATAACCTGATAATAAGGAATTGTTGACTCAAAAGTCATTCCGCCGAGAAGTCCGATTGTTTTCATAGCTACCCCCTTATTGAAATCCTACAACGTTATATTATAATGGTTGAGATGGAAAAAAAGCAACTGGCCGCAGGAGTACTCCACCTCGAGATTGCAACATTAATTGCAGTATATGGTTGTATTTTCTTCAATATCCTCAACTTTGCAGCCGATGATGGATTTGGAACTTATCAATATGTTTTTTCAACACCGAACCTGGCAACCTCTGTTATTTTCCTTTATAGGACTGGCAATGACACTTACAGGTGTTATAATGACATCGAAAGAAATTTAGGGGATGATTAATTATGACTAAGAAAAGCAACAAAATTCTAGTATATTCACTTGTACTTACAATAGCCACCTGCTGGGGATTATCATTCCTTGCTACAGCACTTCTGGTTAAAGTTCTTGATCCAATCCAGATTCTTGCTGCAAGATGGCTTATCGCAGGTCTGATTTATCTGGCAATGATTCTGGCAGGCAAGATTAAACTTGACCTAAGGAAGAAGACCAACTATCTTCTCCTCGTATGTGCCGCATGTCAGCCATGTCTATACATGTACTGTGAGAACAATGGTGTTAAGTACACTTCGGCATCAGTAGGTTCAATAATGATAGCTGTAATCCCTTGCGTAGTTATTATTCTAAACGCAATCCTGTTTAAGAAGAAGACGACTCGCACTGGAGTATTCAGTATCATTCTTGCTTTTACAGGAGTTGCTGTCTGCACAATGTTCTCACCAGCCTTTTCTTTCACAGGAGAGCTCAAGGGTTATTTCCTCATGATGGGAGCAGTTCTCGGTGGAGCAATGTTCACAGTATTTGCTTCAAAGGCAGGCGATGATTATTCTTCAGTTGAACTTACATCTGCAATGGCAATTATCGGAGCGTTGTTCTTCAATGCCCTGAACTTCGGATGCGGCTTCGGAATCAGCACATATACAACGATTCTCAGTGACTGGAGAATGACTGCAGGAATCCTTTTCCTTGGTGTATTCTGTTCAGCAATCTGCTTCCTGGCATTTAACAAGACCATTACGCTGATGGATCCTGCCCTTGCCAATAACATGAACGCAAGTATGACTACTGTAGTCGGTGCTCTGGCCGGAATTCTTATTGGAGGAGACCCGGGCGGGCTCTACACTGTTATCGGACTTGCAATGACACTGGCAGGAGTAATCCTTTCCAGCAGAGAGATTAATTAAGACAACAAAAAGAGCTGGCTCAAAGCCAGCTCTTTTTTTACGAAAGATTACAGCATCTTTGACTTCTCTGAAGCCACTCTGATGCACTCCATGACAGCACCTCTCATGCCGCCCTTCTCCAGAGCCTCACAGCCCTCAATAGTTGTTCCTGCAGGTGATGTAACCATATCCTTGATTACGCCAGGGTGAAGATCCTTATCGATCATCATCTTTGCTGTTCCAAGGCATGTCTGTGCTGCAAGTCTGTAAGCAGTTGCTCTTGGAAGACCCTGCTTAACGCCGCCATCAGCCATAGCCTCGATGAACATAGCAACCCACGCAGGGCCGCCACCTGAAAGACCGCACACAGCATCAATCAGATTCTCATTAAGCATCTCAACTATACCTATTGAAGTGTAAATCTCCTTAGCTGCTGCAAGCTCCTCGCATGTGAAATCATTATTATTGCAAAGAGCAAAAGCGCCCTCATATACCATTGCTGGTGTATTAGGCATGATTCTGAGAACCCTTGGAGTTCCATCGACCATTCCTCTAAGTCTCTCAACAGTAACTCCGGCAACGATTGACATCATAGCCTTGCCGTCGAGAGCCTTTCCACACTGTGAAAGTGCCTCAGCAGCCTGCTGTGGCTTAACTGCGATAAGTATAATATCTGACTTGCTGCACACCTCTTCATCGTCTGATGCAAGATTAACGCCCCACGATGCAGCCTTCTCCATCATTGCTGGATTAGGGTCATATACAAATACATTCTCCTTAGCAACCACTCCGCTCTCGAGAGCGCCGTAGAGGATAGCTCCTCCCATGTTACCAACACCAACTATACCAAGCTTCTGTGAAATCATCGTTTTCTCCTTTCACTTAATCGTTATTTCGATGATACTCCCAGGCACGTTCTATCGCACCAGGAGTTTCAAGTAATAATCTTGTTCCCTCTGCCATTGATTTGACAGCGTACATCATTCCTTTGTGACCTATACTGCACCCTGACTGCTTCGCAGTGGTCCAGTGGTGAATAGGCGTACCCTTGCACATAGTTGCTGCACTTAAGGTTATAAGAGGTACTTTGTGGCTTACCTCAGTTGCGTCTGTTCCTATAAAAATAATTACAGGCTCATCCTCAAGTGGCTCAAGTCCGCCAAAATATTCTCCATTATTGTCGAAACCAGCCTCATTACTAATCTCTTCTGCAAGCTTCAGCTCCTCTTCAGTATATTCAGGAAGAGGCACTTCCTTCATTGCATCATAGTAAAGCTCTGTGAGAACTCTGTTGACCTTCATCTCTCGACAGGTCTTAACCAGCTCAATCTCAACAGTAGTTCCTGTCATCAGAGCTGCTCCTCTAGCACAGTTATCTACTCTTTCGCTTGCATCATCAGTTCTAGAACGTTTGCCGGATCTAATGAAATAATTAGTCTTCGCATAGCCTGGAACTACATTTGATGGAATACCGTTATCAACATAGGCATAATGCATCCTTACATCGCTTGCTACATGCTCTCTAAGGTAGTTGACACCAACATTCATAAGCTCAGCAGCATCAAGAGCAGACCTTCCCTCTGTAGGCGCCATAGCTGCGTGAGCATCAATTCCTCTGAAAGTGTAATTTTTCACATCCGATGACATCCACACATCATTGCTGACTCTGTTGCGGTCAAAAGGATGCCACATTACTGCAATATCAAGGTTGTCAAACACGCCGGCATTATTCATTACAATTTTGCCGGACATAATCTCCTCTGCAGGAGTTCCAAATACAGTAATTCTTGCCTTCTGATTTGTATCAATAAGATACTGTCTGAGAGCGCATGCCGCTCCACACACACCAGTACCAAGAAGATTGTGTCCACATGCGTGTCCAAGTCCTGGAAGAGCATCATACTCTGCAAGGAATCCAATGTGCGGACCCTCAGTTCCCCAGGTAGCGCTGAATGCTGTTGGCAAGCCCGCAATATCCCAGGTGAGTTTGAAACCATGGGCAGCCATGAAGCCTCCGAGTCTTGCAGAAGAATTGGTCTCCTTGTAAGCTACTTCAGGGTGATTGAAAATATCCTGTGCAATTTCGATAAGAGCTGCTTCGTGATCATTAATCCATTTATCAAGAATATTGTTCAATTAGAATTCCTCCACACTCACTTCGTCAAGAACATCGAAATACTCCTGTCCGAAGGTATTAATATAGTCTGCAAATGCCGCTTCAATCGCAGGCTCTGCAGCCTCTCCAAGCTTCTCTCTAAGAACCTTTGTGATTGTATATCTGATATGTGCAGTGTGGAAGTTGAAATCCTTCATGCATGAGGTTCCAAGCTCCTTCTTCTTCTCAGCAAGTGCTGCATTCTCCTCTTCAGTCAGAGGATGTCCCCAGTCGAATCTGCAGCAGTCACCACCCCAGCTCATTGCATCGTTAAGCGGTGTACAAACGAAATCTTCTCTATATCCATTATATACAGCATTATCCACATCTACACAGTAGAGCTTGCCATACTCCAGGATATCGTGCTTCTTCCATGAATCACACCACGCACACTTGGCAATATAAGTCTGAAGAGTTGGCTCAATACGAATCTGGCCGAACTCCATCTGGCCTGCATAGTCAGGCTTCCACTCGCCATATGCCTGGTTGGTCATGGTGTTGATCGGATCACCATTAGCAGCTGCTCTTGCAGCCATTCTCCTGCCTCTTTCTCTGCCGTACTGTGTCATTCCGGCAAGAATTGCGTTCTTTCCAGCCTCTCCGCACATCTCGATTGTGTGCTTTGAAAGATAAGCGAACATCATTGCGTGATGTTCAATTAAACACATTGTCATCTCTGTCGTCCTCCCTTTAATGTGTTGTTAGAATTCTTTTCTCAGAAGATATCTTCTCTTGCCGCCATACATCTCTCTTTCTTCAACGATGTTGAAGTTAAGTACAAGAAAATTCCTGTAGCTGTATGGATTGTCTGGAGAAATGGAAGTTAATCCCTCTTTTGCTCCCATCTCAACTGCAGTGCCTGTTCTAAGCTTGTTGAAATCCCTCTGAATTCCATGACCTCTGAATCTTGGTGAAACCATAGTAAGATCAAATGAACAGGTATCCGCAAGCTGCTCCCTGTCATAATTGAAATACTTGCCATAGTTTCTCTCATTATCAGGATCATTAGGAATAAGCACGCTGAATCCGGCAAACTCTCCATCACACTCTGCAACGAAGCATATATCTTCCTTGAGCTGAGTCTCGTACTCTTCTCTAGTTGATGTCGCATAAAGATCCTTGTCAGGAAGTGCATCTACGATTTCCTCCTGAAGAGCTACTACAGCATCAAGATCATCTACTGTTGCTCTTCTGAAGCTTATAGTCTTCGCCTCTCCCTTACCATTAAGTAATTCTTTTGTAAAAGGTAATGTCACCATAATTTGCCTCCTTTATGCCATATGTAGCCATTATACTATTTTTTTCAAAAAAATCCACGCCCGCCTTTGATGGCGAGCGTGTTTTCTATAGGCGATTTGATTCCGTATAAGGCAGGCGTTTATATTACATTCTCTCTGCAGCCTCTTCGAAATCCTTTGTTCCCTTCCATACTTCCTGCTTGTATGGGTTGATTCCCTGCTCCTTAGCTCTCTTGAAGATGAACGCGATGCAGATTACATTAGCAGCAAGTGCGAGAATAGCAACAATTCCCTGTGCTCTTGGATCTGCTGTGATACCCATATCAGCAATTACTTCTCCTGCTGTGTTTACACCGCTGTTGTAAACCTCAATTGCAGGTCCGTAAAGATCAAGTGCTGAGTATCCAAGCTCGCTTGCTCCACCGTAGATTGTTGGCAGAACTGAGAAAGTCTTGCAGAGCTGGAAGATTGGGAATACCTGTGCAAACATGCACCAGATAGCCAGTGTATTAGCACGGTTCTGAATCCAGCCACCCTTGTTCCACAGAGCGTTAGCAAATGTAGGAGCAAGAAGAAGAGCAACTCCGCAGTACCATGTGTGTGTTGGCAGGTTGGAGTATGTATACTCAAAGTTCCAAAGATCGTATGCGATGATGAACCAAACTGTCATATCAGGCCACAGCATATCCTTCTTGTCCTTTGATGAGTAGATTCCCCACCATCCTGTCATACAGAAGATGTTCAGCAGACCAGCGATTGCATTAACAACGTTCCACCAGCCTCCGTAGAGGAATACTCCCTCGTTTGATGCCCACCATGCACCTGACAGGTCACCAGTTACCTTGAAAGCGTTAACAGCTGACTCAAGGTCTGAAACGATAGCGATGAGGATGTTAGCTGCAACGATAAGGAACGGATATACCTTGAACCAGTCATACTTGCCGAGATACTCCTTGTACTTCAGCATCATGAAACCGATACATCCTGCTGCTGCAGCATACAGCTTGAAATAGTGGAACCAGCCATCCATATACTCCATTGTCTGATTCTCAGCACCACCGAAAGCGCCAAAGTGAATAGCAATAAAGTATACAGTGAGGATTCCAAGAATTACTCCGAAGATTGCTACTCCGCCAGCCTTTGTCTGACGTGCAATCTCATTAAGAGCAATCAGTCCAACAAATACAAGTACCCATCCCAGCAGCTGTGTACCGGCAGTACTTCCGTAAATCTGGAATAACATAATTAATCTCCTCCTAATGATTCAACTCTTTTAATAAATAATTTAGTACTTGTTAAAATTATAACCCCATTCACGTTGACAACAAATTCTCATTGCTGTAACATTTATTCTACAATGGAATAAATGTTATGAATTGTCATGAAAAGGTTTAAGAGGAACAACTATGGAACTGTCATACATCAAGGAATTTGTAACACTTGCAGAAACTTTAAATTACAGTGAAGCTTCTCAGATTCTTTATATCTCTCAGTCTTCATTGTCCAAGCACATCAAATCAATCGAAAAGGAGCTGGGCGTAAGTCTTTTTCAGCGTACAACAAGAAGCATGGCTCTTACGGAAGCCGGTAATGTATATCTCACTTATGCGAGAAAAATTCTTCCTATTTGTCTCGAGGCTCAGCGTGCCATTTCGGCTGTTGACAAGCGCACAGACAGTGCTCTTACCATCGGCGTAATTCAGAACCCGCAGTACTATAACCTTGCAGGTTACATGCTTAAATTCAAAGAAGATGTTCCTGAGCTCACATTCAATCTCATAGAATCGGACGAAGCGGGCCTTCTTGACCTGTACAAGAGGAAGAAAATCAATCTGTTCACAGGATTCCCTTATTCGCAGGATAAGCCAAAGTACAATTTCATGCCTATGGTTTCAAGTGAGATTGTTGTGCTTTTCCATAAGGACCATCCTTACGCCGGAAGAGAGACTGTCAGTCTGCAGTCTCTGAGAGATGAATCATTGCTTCTGCCTGCACATAACTCAACCATTTCAAGAGTTATTCTCGAGGCCTTCTATGAGAAGGGAATCAATCCAAAGCTCCTCTACGAAGGCAGCTCTATCGGTTGTCTTGATCTGGTCAAAGGCGGGCTCGGAGTATCTCTTCACTCCACTGAATTTGCTTCAACCGTTACAGATGATTCAATCTGTATCTCAAAGATCGAACCGCCAATAGAATTCACCTATGGTTTATGTTCAAGAGAGCTCGATGAGCTGACTGATGCAGAAAGACACTACATTGAATATATGAAGATTTACGAAATATAAAAAATCGGCCGGCTGGCCGATTTTTTTGCTATCCCATAATTATCTTCACGAGAAGAAGTATCAGAACGAGTATGACACTTGGTCTTACTATCCCTGCACCCTTTTCCATTACAAGACCCGAGCCGATATATGCCCCCAGCATATTGCAGGCTGCAGCTGCAAGTCCAAGAATTACTGCCACCTGGCCATTAAGAAGGAACACCACAAGAGCAGTAACATTTGTTGTAAGATTGATGATCTTAGCCTGACCGTTGGCATGCCTTGTGCTCATTTTTCCAAAAACAGTAAATGCAACAATCAGAAATGTTCCTGTGCCAGGCCCATAGAAACCGTCATATATTCCTATGATAAAAGCGGCTATGCAGACAACAGCATAGATTCTTCCTGTAAGTTCAAGAGGTCTTTCGCTTTCTTCGGCAGGAAAAAGCTTCTTATTTAGAACAAGGACTGCAGTCAGCGGCAGTATCACCAGGAGCACATACTGCATAATTTGTTCATCGCCTCTTACAGACAGTGCAGCGCCTGCATATGAACCAGCTATAGCCGCAACAATGGATGGAATTCCAAGTCTGAAATTAACCATTCCGTTTCTGATGAATCGGCCTGTTGCGATTGCTGTACCGCAGCAGTTGGAAAGCTTGTTAGTTCCTATCGCAAGATGTGTTGGCAGACCTGCAATAATGTATGCAGGCAGTGAAATCAGACCGCCTCCCCCTCCGATTGCATCAACAAAACCGGCAAGAAAAACAAGTGGGCATACTATTACAAATGTCATCAGGGAAATGTCGTTCATGTTTCCTCCTAATAAGTTCTGTTCGTTGACAATAATAACACAATTGCGATTTCATTTCTTTACATAATCAACACAAAGGGGTGCTATCATCTAGGTGTCGAAAGTAATTCGACATAAACCTTTTTCTTTTGATTGTTCTTTCTTAGTTAAATAATTTTCGCAAAGTAAAGACGACTCGCACATGCGGGTCGTTTTTATTTTCGTAAACACATCAGCTTATATTTTGGTTATTTTCACGAAAAACGCAACAAAAAATGCTTATCTGTTGACATTTTTCACAAATGAGTTAAAATTTTGTATTATAAATTATTTCTTTCAAGACTATAGGAGGATATAGAAATGGCAGAGAAAAAGATTATGCTGTCAGGCATTCAGCCTAGCGGAAATTTGCACCTTGGTAACTACTTAGGAGCAATCAAGGGCTGGGTAGAAAGAACTGACGAATATGACAACTTCTATTTCATGGCAGACCTCCATACCTTGACTGTAAGACAGGATCCTGAGGACTTCAGAAGAAGAGCCCTAGAGCAGCTGGCACTGTACATTGCATGTGGTTTAGACCCTGAGAAGAACACTCTGTTCTATCAGTCCCATGTTCCTGCACACGCACAGCTGGGTTGGGTTCTGGACTGCTACACAATGTTCGGAGAATTGTCAAGAATGACACAGTTCAAGGATAAGTCAAAGAAGAACGCTGACAACATCAATGCAGGACTTTTCACATACCCTGCTCTGATGGCTGCAGACATCCTTCTCTATCAGGCACACTATGTACCTGTAGGTGAAGATCAGCGTCAGCACGTTGAGCTTACAAGAGATATTGCTAACAGATTCAACGGCGTATACGGACAGACATTCCGTGTTCCTGAGGCATACATTCCAAAGGAAGGCGCTCGTATCTATGGACTCTCAACACCAGAGGACAAGATGTCAAAGTCAATTCCTGATGGCTGCATCTTCCTTATGGATGAGCCTGATGTAATTCTCAAGAAGTTCAAGAAGGCTGTTACAGATGCAGATACTGAGAAGTGGATTCGTTTCGACCCACAGAACAAGCCTGGTGTTTCAAACATGATGAACATCCTCTCAGCTCTCACAGGCAAGAGTTTCGAACAGATTGAACAGGAATTCGAGGGAATGGGCTACGGCAAGTTTAAGCCTGCCTGTGCAGAAGTTGTTATTGAGACACTCAGACCTATCAGAGAAGAGGCTACTCGTATCATGAAGGATGAAGAGTATCTTAGAAGCGTATACAGAAAAGGTGCTGAGAGAGCATCAGTTATTGCAGAGGCAACTCTTAAGGATGTATATGACAAGGTAGGACTTACTTACAAGTAAACTGCAAGCCACCAGCATCAAACTGGTGGCTTTTTTATTGCTGTATATTATATAATCTAGGAAGGTGAGCGAAAGGAGAATTAATTATGAAAAAAATTAAACTTATAGTCGCTGTTCTTACTGCATTCACTATGATGTTTGTTGTTACAGCATGCGGCGCAGCTGGCGAGGGTGCAGGAACAGCAAATCCTGTTCACGAGTCAGACATCAATGAAGTTGCTGACAAGACCGGCATATATATGACAACTCCAGTAGGTGCTACTGAGATTAAGTTCTCTTATATTGAGGTAACTGATGAAGAGCCTATTGCACAGGTTACTTTCAAATATAACGGTAATGAATTCTGCTATCGTGCACAGAAGAACGATTATACTAATATCCTCGATGTTACCGAGGGTGATGCTGACTTAGCTGACATGATTGAGAGCCTTAATGATGGAACTAATATCGTTGCTTCACTTTCGGGAATGCACTACGAATGGAAAGCTAGCGCTTTTACAGAAGTCAAAGGCAAGGATGGCCTCGTTGCATTTAATAATAACAAAGAAGGAATAATCGGATGGATTGATCTCGACAGATCTCCTTCTATACTCTACTCAATAAGCATGACAAGCGGTGCAACCCAGGAAATACTTCAGAATCTTGCCACTGAGATTTATTCACCAATGTAAGAAATGTAAACCTTGAAAGACCAATATAATACCCGCGATAACATAAATCGCGGGTATTCTTTTACCTATTAAGTGCTTCTACAGCCATCCTTGCAGCAGTTCCTGCATCTGGTGTATATATATCAGCACCAATCTCGTGGCAGAAGGTCTTTGTAACCGGTGCTCCTCCAACCATGATTATTACATCATCACGAATTCCTCTCTCTTTGGCCATTTCAACAATAATACCCATCTCATGCATTGTAGTTGTAAGAAGAGAAGAACAGCATATAATGTCACACTTCTCGCTGATAGCTGTATCGATGAATTTCTCTGGTGGAACATCACTTCCGAGATCAATTACATCGATGCCGCTTCCTTCCATCATTATTCTGACAAGATTCTTTCCGATATCGTGAACATCTCCACGCACAGTTCCTATGCAGGCGCGGCCTATTGATTCTGCCCCCTCACTAAGAAGGAGCGGCTTCATCATATCGGTCGCAGCATTCATGCACTTTGCCGCCATCAGCATGTCAGGAACAAAGACTTCACCAATAGAGAAATCCTCGCCCAGCTCATTCATTCCAAGGCACAGTCCGTCCTGAATAATTGACTGAGCTGTATAACCCTCCTCGAGGGCTTCCTGGGTAAATTCCAGAACTTTGTTCTTCTGTCCGTTCTGCAGTGCCTCCGAAATCTGCTCCATGATACCGGCTTCAACTGATGTACCGCCAGCTGAAATATTGGTATTATCATCAGCCTCAATGACCGCTTGTGTATCTCTGAATACTGGTGCAGGCTTGTAATCTGGAAGATGACACAGCCTGTTGTATTCATCAATCGCGGCATCGACTACGGGTCTTACATGCGGGAATACAGATTTAGGTGCTCCATATGTAATGCATGGTATGAAGTGTCCATAACCGGCACACTCCCTGAGGACACTGATTGTGTAATCATGAATCTCTTCTTCTGTTGAATCTGCTGTATCTATTGCTGCACCTATTCCGCCCATTACTATCATTCTGCCATCAAGAATTCTAAGTACTTCAGGAACATTATTCTCAGGCAGTGTACCCTGCCAGCACTTGATACCAACATCTATCATGTCCTCGAGAATTGGGACCAGATATGAATCTGCGTGATGAATCGGAATAACGCCATTATCAAGAGCATATCCATAGAATTTCTTATATGGCTCCTTGAAGAATTCTCTCCATATCTCCGGAGGCATGAAAAGTTGTGTCTTTGTGCCCCAGTCATCATGCGAGAGAAGCGCATCTGGATGAAGATTCTCAACTATCAGCTTAAGATAATCCATTCTGAACTGAAGAATATAATCAATAAGCTGATGCATCTCATCAGGATGCTCATAGAAAGCAGTAAGAGCATTCTCAAACCCCATGAGGAAATGCGTCTGCTCGAAGATGCCAGTTCCCATAAAAGCTGTTGCCAGTCTGCCTTCTGCTCGTATCTCTTCGGCCCATTTGACCATAGGCTCCCATCCCTCACGACAGTTGCCCATAAGATCAGGAGCATGACAAAATTCACGCCAGCGAGTAATATCAGGGCATACAATTGTCTCATCATTTATAATCGGAGTGGAGCCTGGTGCATCCTTTGGATAAAGATGAGTTACTCCCCAGCGATCAACAGTAAGCGAACCAGGCACTCTCTCTTTGTTAAGATACTGAAAGCACGGGTCGCCGTACATTATCTCCGTTGCTTCATACTGCTTCAGTAATCTGTCAGGCTTTCCATCCCTCTTAAGCAGTTCTCTAAAAATCTCTGCAGGTCTCATTGTCAGTCTCCCTTGATTAATGTGTGCCTTAATTTTATGTGCGTAAAATTACTATGTCAAGGAATCTGCTTGAAGATGAAGTCACGCTGGATTAGAATTATGATAATCAATTATCAGGAGGTCCTTATGGAACTATACTATCCTCTTATTCTCGATGGAGCTACAGGTACACAGCTTGCCAAATACGGATATAATGGCGATATGAGTGCAGAACTCTGGTCTCTTGAACATCCTGACAGATGCGTTGCTATGCAGAAGGAATTCATTGACCACGGTACTGAGATGATTCTGTCTCCTACTTTCTGTGCCAATCCTGTGAAGCTTGAAGAGAATGGTGTCACCGGACGCACTGTTGAGATCAATGCAAGACTGACAGCTCTGGCCAGAGAGGCTGCAGGTGACAAGGCTCATGTTGCAGGCGATATTGGCCCTACAGGCAAATTCATTGTTCCCCTTGGTGACCTGACTTTTGAAGAAATGGTAGATATATATAAAGAGCAGGTTCTCGGTCTTGAAGAAGGCGGTGTCGATATGTATGTCATTGAGACAATGATGACAGTGGCCGAAGCAAGAGCAGCACTGCTTGCTGTAAGAAGCATCAGTGACAAGCCTGTGTATGTAACTTTTACATGCGATAAGAACGGCAAGACAATGATGGGAACAGATGTTACAGCCGCTCTTGTAATATTCCAGGGAATGGGAGTAGATGCCTTTGGTCTTAACTGCTCTGTTGGTCCTGATGACATGCTTACACAGATAAGAAGACTCCGCGAATTTGCAGAGGTACCTCTTGTTGCAAAGCCTAACGCGGGAATTCCTGAATTAATTGACGGCAAGACTGTTTATCACTGTTCTCCAGAAGAGTTCACAGAATGTATTGATGGATTTGCTGAAGCTGGAGTAATGCTTTTCGGCGGATGTTGCGGCTCTACAGAGAAGCACATCAAAGCAATATATGATGCGACTCGCAATATCAGGCTGGTCAAGCCTGACCCTCAACACAAAGAGCTGCTTAAGCTTGCAACAGAGAAGAAAGTATATCTTCTTCCTGTGAATACAATAATCAATCAGGAAGACATAATCCCATGCAGTGAATCACTTGAAGACCTCCTCGAGCTGGAAGCAGATAAGACAAGTCCTGTTACAGCAATCAGAATCTCCTGCGAGGAAGAACTTAAGAATCTTGAAGAGCATCAGATTTCGATTATCAAACCGCTTTGTATTGTATGTGATGATGAATCGCTTCTTGAAAAAGCTCTCAGGCTGTATCAGGGAAGAGCTATGTACGAGGGCACTCTTCCAAAAGAAACGCTTGAGAGATTGCGCAAACTCTACGGACTGGTATATTAGCAAACAAAAGCATCACCTGAAGGTGATGCTTTTAGCTTAATTAAACATGTATCCCAGTCCATCGTACAGATAAGGGAAACTCTCAGTGTATCTGTGCCATTTAACAGGCCACACCTTAAACATGATGTTTCCCTCTGAGAAATCATCATCAGCATACCTGAACAGGCTCTTATGGTGAATAAGGTCTTCAACCTGCATGTATGCCGCCAGAGCTTTGTGGTCGTTCTCGCCAGTCGCTGTATATACCTTGAAGTCTGAAGCGTTGTATCCCGATTTCCTGATTCCGTGAATAATTGAAGCTGCAGACCTGATGCTCTTTGTCTTTGAATAACCATTACTGTCATAATACAGAGCCATACTCATCGGCAGATAATAATAGAAGCAGTCTGTGTGATCCTTGAGCATGTGCCATGTCAGACTTCCTCCCATACTGAAGCCGGCCATTCCGCGATGGTTCCTGTCCCCATAGGTCCTGTAACGTCTGTCAATCAATGGAATAAGGTCTTCTGCAATCTCTCCTGCTGTGCCATCCATTATGTCATCATCTTCCCCATAGTCATATGAGAGCTCAGGTGCAACGACAATAATCGGTCTGATTACCCTGTTCTCAATCATATTGTCCAGGATATTCTTAAATGGTCTCTCGCTGCCCGGCTTGCCAAGCCACGTACGATAACTGCCGCCACGACCGTGCATTAGATACAGTACATCGTACTTATCAGCGCCTCCCTTGTATCCATAAGGCAGGTACACTGTAGCATTCTTAGTTACAGACTTGCCATTTATTGTTGTATCATATTCAACAACTTCCAGATGTCCCTGCTCATATGCCTTACCATAGAAGGAGTCCGGCATCTGACTGATGTGCTGCTCTTCAATAACAATTGTATTCATATATGCCAGTGCCCCCAGATAAAGAATAAGAAGTATCGCCGGAATTGAACATATTACAATGATTATCTTCTTACGCCTGCTCATTGTTTCTCTATTATTCCCCCACCTATTACTATATCTCCGTCGTATACTACAGCTGACTGTCCAGGTGTGACAGCCCTCTGCGGTTCATCAAAAATCAGTTCAACTCTGCCATCGCCAAGGAGCCTCATCGTCGCTGGCTGTTCTTTATGATTGTATCTGATCTTTGCCTTACAACGGAAGCCTTCAGTGCTTGCTTCTTCAGGAATTATACCGCTTGTCCAGTTGAAGTCTGCAGCAATAACATCTCTTCGGAAAAGCTCCTCGTTATCACACAGCACTACAGTATTATCCTCGGGATTGATGCTGTACACGTATACTTTTCGCCCTAGGGCTATACCGAGTTTCTTGTGCTGTCCGATTGTATAACACTCAATTCCCTTGTGCTGTCCCAGCACATTACCGTCCATATCAACAAAATTGCCAGGCTCAAAGCCTCTGCCTCTTTCCTTCTCGAGAAAAGCCACATAATCACCATCAGGTATAAAGCATATATCCTGACTGTCTTTCTTATGCGCATTCTCAAAGCCGGCATTCTCTGCAATGGCTCTAATCTCATCCTTCGAAAGGCCACCTAATGGAAAAATCGTATGCGCCAGCTGTTCCTGTGTCAGATCATAGAGCACATAGCTCTGGTCCTTGCGCTCATCACAGCCCTTCTTGAGAAGATACCTGTCACCCGCTTTTTCAACCAGTGCATAATGTCCTGTGACAATATAATCGCACCCCATCTCCTCTGCGCATTTAAAGAGATTTCCAAATTTCATATGTTTATTACACGTCACACATGGATTAGGTGTGATTCCCTCTTCATAACACTTAATGAATCGGTCGATTACATTTGCCCTGAATTCGCTCTTCATATCAACTGCACTGAAAGGAATACCAATGCGCTCTGCAACTGCTCGTGCATCATCCACATCAGTAGTTGAACCGCATGAATACTCCGTAGAAAGCGACACATCAGCCTTATCAAAAAGCCTCATTGTGCAGCCCACGCAATCATATCCCTGATCCTTCATTAGAAGAGCCGCAACACTGCTGTCTACTCCTCCACTCATTGCAATAAGAGCTCTGGTCATTACTGCCCCCTGTAAAAATATTTCCTTCACATTATAGCATATTTAAACACTAACTATAACTGACATACAAAAAGAGCAGGACTCCGCCTGCTCTAGTCTGTATCTTCACTTATCCGTAAAGCTTACTTGTTTGCCTCATACTCCTTAAGGAAATCTACGAGAGCCTCAACGCCCTCCTGTGGCATTGCATTGTAGATTGACGCTCTGAGTCCACCAACACTTCTGTGACCCTTGAGGTTATCAAATCCAGCAGCCTTTGTTGCAGCTACTACAGCCTTATCCTCTTCCTCATCACCTGTTGTGAATGTGCAGTTCATGAGAGATCTGTCAGCAGGGTTAACGTTACCCTTGAAGAGCTCGCTTGAATCAAGGAAATCATAGAAGATCTTAGCCTTAGCCTCGTTCTTAGCCTGCATTGCCTCAAGTCCGCCGTTCTCAAGAAGGTACTTGAATACCTTACCACAGCAGTAGATTGCCCATGTGTTAGGTGTGTTGTACATTGAATCCTTGTCAGCGTGTGTCTTGTAGCTCATATATACTGGACAGAACTCAGGAACATCTCCGATGAGGTCCTCTCTGATGATAACTACAGCCATACCTGCAGGTCCTACATTCTTCTGTACGCCAGCCCAGATTACACCATAATCCTCAACATTGCATGGCTTTGAGAGGAACATTGATGACTGGTCTGAAACAAGGATCTTGCCCTTTGTATCAGGAAGCTGATTATATGTGATTCCGTGAATAGTCTCATTCTCGCAGATGTATACATAGTCTGCATTATCTGGAATATCCAGGTCACTGCAGTCAGGAATATATGAGAAATTCTTGTCTGCTGATGAAGCAACAACCTTAACCTCTCCGTACTTCTTTGCCTCAGCGATAGCCTTCTTTGACCATGCACCTGTCTCAACATAGCAAGCAACACCGTCCTTAAGAAGGTTGAGTGGAACCATTGCAAACTGAGTTGTACCACCACCCTGAACGAAGAGAACCTTGTAGTTGTCTGGAATGTTCATGAGCTTTCTGAGGTCTGCAATTGCCTCCTCATAGATGCTGATGAAAGCCTTTGATCTATGGCTCATCTCCATTACTGACATTCCTGTACCTCTGTAGTTCAGAACCTCAGCTGCGATCTCCTCAAGAACTGGCTCTGGCATCATAGCTGGACCAGCTGAGAAGTTAAACACTCTATCGTATTTCATTTGTTTTCCTCCGGATAATCTTATTTACTAAATATAATGCCGCATAAATGCAGAATAATTCTATCACAAGTACATATACTTGTCGATAACAGGCTGTGTTTCTTTATGTATCATTTCCATGTTATAATTGCAGGGCACATTATCAGAAATGAGGTTAATAAATGAGTGTATTAGTAGCACAGAATGTATCTCACGATTTCGGCGGACGCCAGATCCTAGAGGATGCATCCTTCAGACTTAACAAGGGAGAACACGTTGGACTTGTTGGAGCTAACGGTGAAGGCAAGACAACTTTTTTAAATATCATCACAGGCAATCTTATGCCTGATTCAGGTAATATCAGCTGGTGTAACCATATCACAACAGGTTACCTTGACCAAAGAAGCACACTCACTCCCGGCAAGACAATTCGTGAAGTTCTTCGTGAAGCATTTGCTCACTTCTTTGATCTAGAGAAAGAGATGCTTGCTGCATACGATAAGATGGCAGCAGCAGATGATGACGAAATCGCAAGGCTTATGGAAGATGCTGCGGAGATTCAGGACATACTTGACCACAGCGGATTCTATACTATAGATGCTAAGATTGAAGAATTTGCAAACGGTCTCGGTCTTGGTGATATCGGACTTGATAAGGTCGTAAATGAACTTTCAGGCGGACAGCGTTCAAAGGTACTTCTGACTAAGCTCCTCCTCGAGAATCCAATGATTCTTATTCTCGATGAGCCTACTAACTATCTTGACGAGAATCACATCATCTGGCTCACAAGATTCCTGCAGAATTACGAGAATGCTTTTATCCTTGTATCTCATGACATTCCATTCCTGAACAATGTAGCGAATGTAATATATCATGTAGAGGATGCAACTCTCACAAGATACTCCGGCAACTACGATGATTTCATGAGAATGTACGAAATCAAGAAGAATCAGCTTGAAGCCGCATACAAGAAGCAGCAGAAAGAGATTGCAGATCTGGAAGATTTTATCGCCAGAAATAAAGCAAGAGTTGCTACAACGAATATGGCTAAATCGAGACAGAAGAAACTCGACAAGATGGATAAGATTGAGCTCACTAAAGAGAAGCCTAAGCCTGAGTTCGCATTTGAATATTCAAGAGCACCAGGCAAATATGTCATCGAGGCCACCAACCTTGTAATCGGCTACGATGAGCCTCTCACAAGTCCACTCACCTTCCATGTTGACCGCGGCCAGAAGATTGCAATCAAAGGCGTTAACGGACTCGGCAAGTCTACGCTTCTAAAGACCATGCTCGGCATCATTCCATCATTTGATGGAGAAGTTGCCCTTGACTACTATGCACAGCCGGGTTATTTCGAGCAGGAGCACGATGGCAGTAACCAGACTGCTCTTCAGGAATTCTGGGATGAGTTCCCTGCTCTCACAAATAATGAAGTTCGCAGAGCCCTTGCCAAATGCGGTCTCACAAACGAACATATCGAAAGCCAGGTTAGAGTTCTTTCCGGCGGTGAGAATGCCAAGTTCCGTCTTGCCAAGCTTATGCAGAATCCAATGAATCTCCTTGTGCTGGACGAGCCTACCAACCATTTGGATCCAGTCGCAAAGGATGTTCTCAAAGAGGCTGTTCGAGACTTCAAGGGAACAGTAATCCTTGTCTGCCACGAGCCTGAGTTCTATCAGGGTGTGGTAACTGATGTGTGGAATCTTGAAGACTGGACAACTAAGGTAATCTAGTTTTTCAAATTATATAAAACCGTCACCATTCTATCGGCATATACGCCGGTACAATAGTGACGGTTTTTCGTTTAATTGTTAAATTCTGTTGTTCAAATCTTTATTTAGCACCATACTGCTCATAATAAGCATCAATTGCAGCCTTAATCGTATCATCGATTACAACCCTTCCGCCGCACTCTTTGTTGTAAAGATACTCTGTTACCTCTGCCATGTCGACAATGGCATTTGTCTCAAAGCCATAGAGTTCCTGAACCTCATCAAGGGCACATTTAACGCCACCCTTTCCGACTTCCATTCTGTTGAGAGAAACCATGAGTCCAATGATTGTAACATCAGCAGCCTCTCTAACCTTTGGAACAGTCTCTTCCATTGACTTGCCTGAAGTTGTTACATCCTCAATCATTACAACTCTGTCGCCATCCTGAAGAGCACTTCCAATGAAACCGCCCTTGTCAGCACCGTGGTCCTTAGCCTCTTTACGGTCTGAGCAGTATCTTATCTCCTTGCCGTAGAGCTCGCTGAAAGCGATTGCTGTAACTACTGACAGAGGAATTCCCTTATATGCCGGTCCAAAGAGAACATCGAAATCAGTACCGTACTTGCTGTAGATAGCCTTAGCATAATACTCGCCGAGTCTCTTGAGCTGTGAGCCTGTTACGTATGCTCCTGCGTTCATGAAAAATGGTGACTTACGACCGCTCTTAAGAGTGAAATCTCCAAACTTAAGCACGTCTGACTCTACCATAAACTCAATAAATTCCTGCTTATACTGTTCCATATTATCTCCTTTGTTATCGTGAATTCATATCCAGTTGATATTCTATCACATTCAGGATGATTTTATAAAGACTCCAGAATATTTCTTGCCACATATACACCACTTGCGGAGGCGTGCGACAGAGAATGTGTAATTCCGCTTCCATCTCCGATGATGTACATACCCTTATAAGGAGACTCGAGATTCTCATCTACTTCAACCTCCATGTTATAGAACTTAACCTCTACTCCATAGAGAAGTGTGTCATCATTGGCAGTTCCAGGGGCAACCTTATCAAGTGCATAAATCATCTCTACTATTCCGTCGAGAATTCTCTTTGGAAGTACAAGACTGAGATCTCCCGGAGTTGCATTAAGTGTAGGTGTGATAAAAGCCTCCTCGATTCTCTTCGGAGTTGATCTCTGTCCGCGAATGAGATCTCCAAATCGCTGAACTATTACTCCGCCTCCAAGCATGTTGCTCAGACGTGCAATTGATTCACCATAACCATTTGAATCCTTAAATGGTGCTGTGAATTTCTTAGAAACAAGAAGTGCGAAATTTGTATTCTCAGTCTGAAGTGCAGGATCCTCATAGCTGTGTCCGTTTACAGTAATAATTCCGTTAGTATTCTCGTTTACTACGGCACCCTTTGGATTCATGCAGAAAGTACGAACCTTGTCCTCATACTTTTCTGTCCTGTACACAATTTTGCTCTCGTACAGCTCATCCGTCAGATGTGAGAAAACCTCTGCAGGAAGCTCAACTCTCACACCTATATCTACTCTGTTTGACTTAGTTGGAATCTCAAGGTCATTGCAGATATTCTCCATCCATTTAGACCCAACACGTCCGACAGAAACAATAAGCTTATCACATGTATATTCACCATCAGCGCACTTTACAGCATAACCGTCCTCTATAACAGCAATAGCTTCAACCGGTGTATCAAAGAAGAATTCCACCTTATCCTTAAGCTCATTATAAAGATTACCGAGAACTATATAATTTACATCAGTTCCAAGGTGTCTTACTGAAGCATCGAGAAGATGAAGGTCATTCTGAATGCACTCCTTCTTGAACTTGGAGCCTGCAGTTGTATAAAGCTTTGTTCCCTCCCCGCCATGATTCATGTTTATCTCATCAACATAGTGCATAAGGTCCATTGCCTGCTTCTTGCCGATATACTCATAAAGTGTTCCGCCGAAATCATTTGTTATATTGTATTTACCATCAGAGAATGCCCCTGCACCACCAAAACCGCTCATAATTGAACAGCTCTTGCAGCTGATGCATGATTTGATTTTGTCCCCATCAATAGGACACTTACGCTTCTCGAGTGCGTGACCTGCCTCGAATACAGCAACCTTCAGCTCCGGCTTCTTCTCCATAAGCTCATAAGCGGAAAAAATTCCGCCAGGACCTGCTCCAACAATTATTACATCATAATTCATCATAATACCTCCAGATTAATACCCGTCAGCGCATAAAAAACAGCTGACCACAAATATGCTTTGTAGTCAGCTATTATCGGTAGCTGGTAGAAACGCTCGACCGTATTTCGAGCATATACAAAAGTTCTTACAAACCTTAGGTAGTATACTCAAATGCCATTTGTTATGCAAGTATTTTTTTAAAAAATATTTTGCTTTGTCGATGCGGTTCCTAGTAAAGCTGCGTATTGATTACCTGTGGGTCATAACCCTCTTTGCGAAGATCCTCAAGAATCTTCTGCTTGTGCTGAGTTCCAAAGGCCTCCATAGTAATCTTAAGCTCTACAGAAGAATTTCTGTTAACGCTGATGAACTGGTTATGATCAAGCTTAATTACATTACCTCCGCTGTTAGCAATTGATGAAGCAACGTGTACAAGCTCGCCCGGCTTATCTGGCATAAGAACAGAAGCAGTAAAAATTCTGTCCTCCTGAATGAGGCCGTGCTGAACAACAGAGGACATTGTAATGACATCCATGTTACCGCCGGAAAGAACTACTACAGCTTTCTTGTCCTTAAGATCAAGCTGCTTAAGCGCTGCCACCGGAAGAAGGCCTGAATTCTCTACAATCATCTTGTGATTCTCAACCATATCAAGGAATGCCGGAATAAGCTCATCATCCTCTACAGTCAGCATCTTGTGAATATTCTTGATTGCATATGGCAGAATCTTTGAACCTACAGTCTTTACTGCAGTACCATCAGCTATTGTAAGGGCGCTTTCAAGAGTTACCGGTTCACCTGCCTTAATAGCTGCTGTCATACTTGCAGCTGCAGCAGGCTCAACTCCAACAACTTTAATCTTAGGATTGAGCATGCTCGCCAGAGTAGAGATACCGGTGATGAGTCCACCTCCACCAACTGGTACGATGATGTAATCAACTGTAGGAAGCTCCTGTACAATCTCCATTGCAATACTTCCCTGACCTGTTGCAACCTCAAGGTCATCGAAAGGATGTATAAAAGTCATTCCCTGCTCTTCTGCCAGCTTAAGAGCATAGTTGCAGGCATCATCATATACATCACCATAAAGAATAACGTCAGCACCGTAGCTCTTTGTTCTGTTTACCTTGATGAGCGGTGTTACAGTAGGCATTACAATAGTTGCCTTGCAGCCATATCTCTGAGCAGCATATGCAACGCCCTGAGCATGATTGCCAGCCGATGCTGTAACAAGACCACGAGCTCTCTCCTCATCAGTCATCTTTGAAATCTTATAATAGGAACCTCTTACCTTATATGCTCCAGTGTACTGCATATTCTCAGGCTTAAGGTAAATGCTTCCGCCAGTCTGTCTTGAAAGGCTCTCACTGTATACAAGTTTAGTCGGCAGGGTTACCCTCTTGACAGTCTCTGCCGCTTCTTCAAAATTCTTTAAGTTAAGTTCGTTCATTATCTATCTCCCATACCTTTTATAATAATTTAGACAGCTTATCCGCAAAGTCTTCCATCTCTTTCTCGTAGCATCTGTTCATCATTCCGCCAACAACCATATCAGCACCAGGTGCTGAAGGCTCAAGTTCAGCCATGGTATTGCCAAATCCACTTCCGCCGGAAGTTGCATAAAGGACAATCTTCTTGCCGGTTAAATCATAGCTCTCAAGGAATGTATTTACAATTGTAGGTGCTACATACCACCAGATTGGAAACGCAAGTAATATTGTATCATACTTTGACAGGTCAATATCATCATTAATTATCTCTGGTCGTATTTCCCTGTTCTGCATCTCTATGCTGCTTCTTGACTTCATATTCTTCCAGTCAAGATCTTCTGTTGTGTATGGTACGGCCGGCTTAATCTGATAAAGATCTGCGCCTGTGGCCTCTGCAAGCATTCTTCCCTTCTTAAGAGTTCTACCGCTTGCGCTGAATACTGCTAATAGTGCTTTTGCCATTCTAAATCTCCTTCTTTCTTGTACCGATTAATACCAGACATGCTCCTGCAGCTGCAAAAGCTATTCCAATGACTTCCACAAGCCTTACCCCGCCTGCTTCAACCGCCCAGCCTCCAACAGCATTACCTATGGCTCCGCCAATTGCTACAGCTGCCGTCATATAGCCCTGACCTTTTGCCTTATCATTTGCTTCCATCATATCATCAGAATAGTAAACTGAAGCAGATGCAAAGACTGCGTAGCTTATCATCTGGATACACTGAACCATATAAACAGTTCCGATGGAGAAAGCAAAGAAGTAGCCAACGGCTTTTACAAGAAAACCTATACTGGCAATGGCCATAAGGTTTCGACTAGATATCCTTCTGATGAGAAAGAAGAAGCCAAACATTACCGGCAGCTCAATTAAAGCCTCGATAGACATGGCAGTTCCTAGAGTTCCGCTGTTGCCTCCTACACTTTCAATAATCATAATCATATAAGTGTGAATCATGTTATGAAAGCACATGAACATAACAGAGCCGAGGACAGTCATCATGAACATAGGGTATTTGCGTATGAACTGGACGATACTTGAATTGTCAGCAAGAAGTTCAGGCTCATCTTTGATTGATGGATTCAGTGCGTCCTGCTCCTTGCTGTAGATTGGCATCGTCATAACAAGCGCTCCGGCCATGACAAGCATAATAAGGCCGATTACAACGATTGAGAACTCTCCAAAAGCTACAATGCTGTTACCCACTATGAATGTCATAAATGCGTATGCCAGAGATCCCGTTCCTCTTGCAGTTCCGAAATCGATGAATTCACCCCTCGATGTGTAATAGAAGAGAGCTGAATTAACAAGTGGATTCTGGAGATATAGAAGAATGGAGAACGCAGGGAACAATATTGCGTTGAGCAGATGATTCTGCCTGAAAATTATCATTATAACAAGAAGCACCAGTTCAACAGCTCCAAGGAAGAGCATAAGATTCTTCCAGTTGATCTTCTCATATTTGTCCACAAGGGTGCCTACAAGAACCTGTCCAGGCGCAGCAATAACATTGCTTGCGGCGATTATTACTCCAATTACAATTGCGCTTATCCCCTGTGAGCGCATGAATACTGTAATGAAAATAGTTGCCAGTCCAAAAAGCATCCAGAAGAAGCCTTGCAGCAATTTGTATTGAATATCTCTAAGTCCTATCCTCATGTTCGTACCCTTTCGTTACATTCTTTCTGTATTGTACCATATTCCGAGATAAACTAATTAATTTCGTGTATAATATATCGTATGGAAAAAAAGAATTTAGGCAAGACAGACATAAGGGTTACACCCGTTGGAATAGGAACGCTGACTATGGGTTTTTCACAGAAGAACCTGTCAGTTGAAGAAGGCTGCAGCATAATTCGTTATGCAATAGACCGCGGTATCAACTTCCTTGACACTGCTCAGTACTACGATACATATATGTATGTACGGCCAGCTCTTGATTCTCTCAAAGCTGATGGAAGGCCTCTTCCTGTTATCTGCAGCAAGACTCTTGAGAGTGATTACGATGGTGCCACTGATGCAGTACACCAGTGTCTCCGCGATCTTGATATAGACTGCGTTGATATTTTTCTGCTTCATGAGGTTCGCGGCACTGCCGACTTTGAAGCCAGATCTGGTGCATGGCAGGCCCTCAAGGATTTGAAAACTGAAGGACTTGTTCAGGCCATCGGCATATCTACACATCATGCAGATGCATGTGCTCATATGGCCGAAACAAATAACTGCGACGTGGTTTTTGCCCTTATCAATAAGGACAGTCTCGGAATCAGAACCATTAGAGATGGTGAAGATGTTCCAGGTTCAAAAGAAGAAATGGAACAGGCAATAAGGAGATGTAGCGATGAAGGGCTTGGAGTTTTTACAATGAAAGCCTTCGGCGGAGGCAATCTTATTGAGAACTACATCCCCTGCCTTGATTATGCATCAGCGGTTAAAGGCAACAGCTGCGTTATGATCGGAATGGCATCTATGGACCAGGTCGATGCTGCTGTCGATTACTTTGATAAACGGCTGTCCCCTTCCTATGCACCTGACATCTCAGCCAAGAAACTGATAATCGATCAGAGTGACTGCGAAGGCTGCGGAACATGTAAGGAGAGATGCGTAAGTCAGGCCATATACTGGAATGAGAATGGGCTTGCATCTATTGACAGCAGCAAATGCGTAAGATGCGGTTACTGCGCGCCGGTGTGTCCTGTCAGGGCAATAATTCTGCTATAACAGAGGAGTACGACTATGGAATTATGGGATATTTACGATAAGAATAAAGTGCGTACAGGTCGCACTATGAAGAAGAATGACTGGATTCTTAAAGATGATGAGTATCATCTTACAGTGCTTGGCGTTGTTTCGACACCTGATAACAGATTCCTGATTACAAAGAGAGTTATGACTAAAGCATGGGCTCCCGGCTGGTGGGAAGTATCTGGCGGAGCTGCAATGGCTGGTGAAGAATCTCGCGATGCTGTTCTAAGAGAAGTATTTGAAGAGACAGGAATTGATGCTTCACAGGCTGAAGGCGGCTACAGATTCACCTATCACCGCGAGAATCCAGGTGAAGGAGATAACTATTTCGTTGATATTTACCGCTTTGTAATGGATATAGATGAGTCTGATGTTCACATTCAGGAAGGCGAATGTGCAGGTTATATGCTGGCAACACTTGATGAGATTAAAGAGTTTGCGGCGCAGGGAATATTCCTCCACTACGACAGCATTAAGGAAGTTTTTGAATAATTCGTTTACTATGATAAATCATAACCACCAGTAAAACTGGTGGTTTGCACAGGCCCTAGAAGGGCCTCGAACTTGCAGCGTCTCAAGACGCACCGAAAAGATATGCCAACCGCATGA
>JAGHUT010000059.1 GCA_018064645.1 Candidatus Crickella merdequi
TGCTTTTTTACCGCTTGCGGTATGAGTCCAAAACCATAGGTACAAAATACCGCAAGCATTCCATTTGGTGGAGATGGTGGGAGTCGAACCCACGTCCAAGAACATTTCCGAAGGACTTTCTCCGAGCGCAGCTGATGCTTTGAATTTCGCCTGAGCGACCGTCACGTCAGCAGACTGTCGCCAGGCTATCCTGTTGTTCCCTTACGCTACCAGGAGCTCGCGCAAGGTTGTCCTGTATAAATGATGCCAGATTCCGAGCCTACAGGGAAACCCGGGCTGACACGCGGTGCAGAACTATGCTGCGAGTGCGAAATTGTTGTTTGATTTAGCGTTTCTTTTTAACGGGTACTTTTTAGGTGGATCACCACCACCGCTCGCTTATCCTTGTTCCACATCCCTGTCGAAACCATTACAACCCCAGATGTGTCGCGAAGCGATTGTTTTTGCGGCAACCGCCTCGCGATATTGATAAACTATTACTTCGAAGGATTTGTTCCGTACTTGTTAAGAAGCTCATTCTTAACATTCCAGAGTTCCTGACTCAGGTCCACTTTATATGTGTGTGGATTCTCGAATCTCAGAGTTTCATCCCACAGTGTTGCCACCTGCTCTTTGCAGTAATCGCGAATCTCAGAGATGCTTGGTGACTCGTAAACGCACTTGCCTCTCTCAAAGATTGGTACAAGCAGCTCGCGAACCTCGTAGTTGAAGAGAGTCTTTCTCTTCCATGTATTAACCTGGTCGAAAATCTCGTATCCATCCTCTGCAGGCTTACCCTCTGATCTGAGGGTGATGACATCGGCAATCGCCTTGCCGCTCTGCTTGCCATAGAACCTGTAGACATTCTTGAAGCCAGGGTTAGTGATCTTCTCAACATTCTCGCTGATCTTCATCTTAGGCAGAACTGTTCCATCCGGCTTCTCAACCTGCGCAAGCTTGTATACGCCTCCGAAAACCGGCTCGCTCTTTGCTGTAATCATTCGCTCGCCTACTCCGAATGAATTGATCTGAGCACCCTCGAGGAGCACATCTCTGATGAGATACTCATCCAGGGAGTTGGAGATGACAATGGAACAATCCTGAAGACCGTTCTCATCAAGAATCTCTCTTGTCTTCTTTGTAAGATATGTAATATCTCCTGAGTCTATTCTTACACCCATCTTAGCCGGCTTGAGCTCCTTGAATACCTTGATGGCATTAGGAAGTCCTGAGCTGAGAACATTGTAAGTATCAATGAGCAGAGTTGCATTGTTAGGGTACTGCTTAGTGTACTCGTAGAATGCTTCGTACTCTGTGTCAAAAGTCTGAATCCAGCTGTGAGCCATTGTTCCAAGAGCAGGTGTGCCGTAATCACGGTCTGCAATTGTACACGCTGTTCCGATGCAGCCTCCAATGTATGAAGCTCTTGCGCCGTTAACAGCACCCGTTACGCCGTGAGCTCTTCTTGTTCCGAATTCCATAACAGGTCTGCCCTGTGCAGCTCTTACAATTCTGTTAGCCTTAGTTGCGATAAGGCTCTGGTGGTTAATTGTCAACAGAACCATTGTCTCAACAAACTGGGCCTGAATGGCTGGTCCCTTAACAATTACAATTGGCTCATATGGGAAAATCGGTGTTCCTTCCGGAACTGCCCACACGTCACATACGAATTCAAAGTTCCTTAAGTACTCCAGAAACTCTTCGCAGAAGCAGTTCTTGCTTCTAAGATACTCGATATCTGCCTCTGAAAATTTCAGATTCTTCAGATAATCAATCAGCTGCTCTACTCCAGCCATAATTGCGAATCCGCCCTGGTCAGGAACTCTTCTGAAGAACATATCAAATGTTGCCTCATAGTCCTTGGCTGGTGTGTTGAAATAACCGTTCGCCATGGTGATTTCGTAGAAATCAGTAAGCATGGTCAGATTATACTTATCAACCATTATATCTCCTTTGTCTTAGCCCTTAGGCTCCTCATCGGCATTGTCAGAATCACCTGATTCCTCACCTGCCTCATCTCCATCATCTGCTGACTGTGTGTCTTCCTGAACAACTTCAGCCTTATTCTTAGCCTCGGCTGCCGCCTGTGCCGCAACCTTGTCAGGATATGCAAGAATATCTGTCATTCTCCAGAAAATCACACCTGCTGCAATGATAATTACAACTACTGCAAGCAGAATATCATTGCCATCATGAAGTAAATCTTTGATTTTTTTCATTCTTCTATCTTCCTTTGCGCTTATGAGCGCTGACACATATTATACTCCCCATCGCTGCATTTTTCAAATTGATGGGGTTAACTTACTGTTTAGTGCACTGTTTAACTTACCGTCTAAGACTGTCCTTAATTGCCTTATCGATCTTACGCTCAGCATCCTTCTTAGCGATGGCGTCTCTCTTATCGTAATTCTTTTTGCCTCGAGCAAGACCGATCTCCAGCTTACATCGACCTTCCTCATTCAGATATACGGTCAGTGGAACGAGTGTAAGTCCGCTTGTCTTAAGCGTTCCGATGAGCTTATTAATTTCACGGCGATGCATAAGAAGCTTCCTCTCTCTCAAAGGCTCCACATTCCATCTGTTACCCTGCTCGAAAGGACTGATGTGCATTCCGATAATATGAAGTTCTCCATTCTTATCAATCTTGCAGAAAGCCTCTTTGATGCTGCATCGTCCCGCACGTATTGACTTGATCTCTGTGCCGGTAAGAACGATGCCAACTTCATAGCTCTCTTCTATGAAATAATCATGTCTTGCCTTCTTGTTATTCGCAACAAGCTTGCGTGCTTTACGCGCCATATTATCTCCCTCCGCTTACAGCTTTCCAATCTTATTGAATGGGAAAAGCCTCAGCACTGCTTTACCTTTAATCTGACTCAGCTTGACGCAGCCAACCTCTTCATAGCGACTGTCCACGCTAACAACTCTGTTGTCGCCAAGCACATAATATCTTCCCTCAGGAACTGTACAATTAGCAATAGCTCCCGGTGTGATTCCATCCTTGATATATTCTTCCTTATACTTCTCTCCGTTAATATAGAGCTGCTCGTCTTTGATTGTGATTACATCTCCCGGAAGTCCGATTACTCTCTTGATGAGAAGCTTCGCCCTTCCCTTCTCATCCGTAAGTTCAGACTGGAAAATCACAATGTCTCCACGCTTAGGCGGCTCCTTAACATATGCCCTCTTGTACATGATTATGTAATCATTAGGCTGCAGCGTGTCCTGCATTGAGGTCTGCTTGACAATCGTAGGCTTAACGAAGAAAAGAACCGCTGACGCAAGCAGGACCGCTATGACTACATCTACCACAAGGCTTTTTGCAAAATCTTTCACATTATCTCCTATCTCTTCTTTCGAAGATCTTTAATTATTCTTCCAAAAATTTCAGGCTGCGGTGCCTTAAAGCTCATCTCCTCAAGATACTCCAGGCCTTCCGCTGCTCCACTGAATTCTACTCTGCTACTGTGTAGAAGCTGTGTGTTTACGCCGTATTTCTTCTTCAAATCAAGATTATATTTAGAAACATTGCGTGTCTGGTACTTATAGTCACCAAGAAGGGGGTGTCCAATGCTTGCAAGATGCGCTCTTATCTGGTGTGTTCTTCCAGTCACAAGCTCAACCTCAACAAGTGTCGCTTCGAACATTCCTCCTGTTAACTGCTCTACAGGTCTTACGATGGTAACAATGTCCTTGGCATCTCCCTGACGTTCTGCGGCAGGTGCCTTTGTCACCTTAACTGTATTGGTCTCATGGTCTTTAATAAGACTTCCTGTAAGGTACAGTTCCTCCTCGATCAGGCCGTAGCAAATCGTTGTATAGAATTTTCTGACCTGATCCTCCCTGATCATCTGGTTAAGGCCCTTAAGTGCAGGTGCTGTCTTGCCGCACAGAACAAGGCCTGTTGTATTGCGGTCCAGTCTGTTGGCCGGCGCCGGCGCAAAAACCTTTTCCTGTCTGGGATTATACTCGCCCTTCTCGATGAGGTAATCCTTGAACTGGTTGGCAAGATGATTCTTCTTCTCCGTGCTGTCGCCATGTGTCAGCAATCCGTAAGGCTTATCTGCCACCAGAATGTTATCGTCCTCATAGATAATGGTAAAAGTCTTCTTCGCTTTGCTGCGAGGCTCCTTCTTTCCATCATCTGTGCTTCCCTGAAGCTGCATAATCATCTCATCAGAAAGGTACAGAGTAACAATTTCTCCTTCTGAAAGCATGTACTCTTCACCTCTGCGCTTGCCATCGACCTTTATGTCTTTTCTTATTATCTTGTAAATCGAGCTAAGCGAAGCCTTGGGCAGGTACTTTCGAAGGAATCTGTCCAGTCTTCTTCCGGCATCATTCTTTGTAATTTCAATCTGTTTCATCTTATTTATTATATCATCAATGACAAAAGCGTGCCAACTCCCGTTGGCACACTTTAACTATACGGCTACTTCTTCTTTCTCTGTCTGACAGCCTCAGTAAGCAGGAATTCAATCTGACCATTGATCGATCTTATATCCGCATCGGCCCATTCAGCAATATCGTTCCAGAGGTTCGGCGACAGTCTCAGAAGAATCTGTTTCTTCTCCTGCTCCTTCTTCTTGAGAGCCTTCTCCCTCTTTCTGATATCAGCCTCCAGCTGGTCAAGTTCCTTCTGTTTTGCCTTGAGCTTTAACTCACGCTCTTCGACATTCATCCTCATTCTCCCCAAAGTCTACTAGTAGATAGATCCGTTATTGATTACCGGCTGAGCATCCTTGTTGCCGCAGAGAACTACGAGCAGGTTGCTTACCATTGAAGCCTTACGCTCATCATCAAGAACAACAACGCCATCCTCATCCAGCTGGTCGAGAGCCATCTTAACCATTCCAACGGCGCCCTCAACAATCTTCTGTCTTGCCGCGATGATGGCTGACGCCTGCTGTCTCTGGAGCATTGCTGCTGCAATCTCCTCAGCGTATGCCAGATTACTCAGTCTTACATCGATAATCTCAAGACCTGCATTCTGAACTCTCTTCTGAAGCTCATCCTGCATGATGTCTGCAATCTCCTGGCTTGAGCCTCTTAAAGTCTTCTCTCCACTTGTCTGATTCTCATTCTCATTAAAATCATCGTATGGGTACATTCTTGCAACATTTCTGATTACAAGGTCACACTGTGTTGACAGGAAATCGCCATAGTCTTCAACGTTAAATACTGCATGTGTAGGGTTTACAACCTTCCAGATTACACTTGATCCGATAATGATTGGATTACCTTCTGAATCATTAACCTTCTGCTTGTCGTTATTAAGAGTATTAACCTTGAGTGAAACTCTCTTTCTAGGTGCGGCAACACTCTTTGACTTCTTAGCCTTCTTGCCTACATCCTCAACAGCCATCATGTTAGCCTCGTCGATAGCAGCAAGTGTTGATGATGGAACTATAGGTCTTGCAAAAGGATTAACAAAGTAGTAGCCCGGCTTCTTCACTGTTCCGTGATACTTACCGAAGCAGACGAGAACCAGTGCCTCATTTGGGTTAACCTGGTGAAGTCCGCAAAGGAAAAGGATTCCAAAGAAAACCATAAGTATTGATGCAAGTATCATGATAAGGCCAAGACCTACTCTATATGATGCGCATGCCCCACATCCAAGAATAAATACAGGAAGGCACAGAAGCAGCATGAGAATGCAGATAATAAGCATTGCAATACCGCTCATAGGTTTAATTACCCTCTCCTCCACCTGATGATTAATCATATTATCCATACTATCCTCCTAAACATTTAAGTCGTTATTATTGATTGATAAAAGAAAATGCTGATATCATTTTGATATCAGCATAATATCTTTTTTGCTAGCCTCTGTCAAGAAGTTTCTTTAAATATTGTCCGGTATATGATTTCTCACAGGCAGCAATCTCTTCTGGCGTTCCTGTTGCAACAACAGTACCACCTCCATCTCCACCCTCTGGGCCGAGATCGATTATGTGGTCTGCCCTCTTGACTACATCGAGGTTATGTTCAATTACCAGAACTGTATTGCCCTCATCAACAAGTCTGTCAAGTACATACAGCAGCTTCTCAACATCTGCGAAATGAAGTCCTGTTGTCGGCTCATCGAGAATATAGAGAGTTCTTCCTGTTGATCTCTTTGACAACTCAGTTGCAAGCTTGATTCGCTGAGCCTCTCCACCAGAAAGCTGTGTTGAAGGCTGACCGAGGCTTATATAGCTGAGACCTACATCGTTGAGAGTCTTAAGGTGTCTGTATATTGCCGGCTGATTCTCAAAGAAAGGCAAAGCCTCCGCAACAGTCATGCTTAACACATCAGAAATGTTCTTGCCCTTGTATTTGACCTCAAGTGTCTCTCTGTTATATCTTGCACCGCCGCACTGTTCACAAGGAACATACACATCAGGAAGGAAATTCATCTCAACCTTGATAATTCCATCTCCAGAGCAATGCTCGCAGCGACCGCCCTTCACATTGAAGCTGAATCTTCCCGGCATGTAGCCTCTTGTCTTCGCTTCAGGCATCTCTGCAAAAAGATTACGGATATGTGTAAACATTCCTGTATATGTTGCAGGGTTGGATCTAGGAGTCTTGCCGATAGGATTCTGGTCGATATCGATTACTTTGTCGAAATTCTCGATACCTTTAATCTCTCTGTGCTTACCTGGAGCATCCTGTGTCTTGTTGGTAACCTTCGACACACCCTTGTATATTATTTCGTTAACAAGAGAAGACTTGCCGGAACCGGAAACACCCGTTACGCATACAAGCTTACCTGCCGGAATTTTTACATCAATATTCTTAAGATTATTCTCTGAAGCACCTATGACTTCAAGGAAAGCTCCATTGCCCTCTCTTCTTTCTGTCGGAACACTTATATGTCTTGCACCCGAAAGGAACTGTCCTGTTATGGATTCTGTGCAGGCCTTGATATCATCCACCGTTCCCTGTGCAACAAGTTCTCCGCCGTTGACACCGGCGCCTGGACCAATATCAACAATATGATCTGCGGCATACATTGTATCTTCATCGTGCTCAACAATAATCAGTGTATTGCCCATATCGGTAAGTCCGCGAAGTGATGCAAGGAGCTTGTCGTTGTCTCTCTGATGAAGGCCTATTGATGGCTCATCAAGAATATACAGCACACCAACAAGTCCGCTGCCTATCTGAGTCGCAAGTCGGATTCTCTGGGATTCTCCGCCTGAAAGAGTTCCTGCTGTTCTGGAAAGTGTCAGGTAACCAAGGCCAACATTCTTAAGGAAGCTGAGTCGCTGTCTTATCTCCTTGAGAATCATCGCCGCAATCTTCCTGTCTCTCTCCGAAAGCTTAGGCTCAAGCTCTGTTACGAACTCGAGGGCTGTTTCAACAGACATATCTGTAAATTCAATGATGTTGATTCCGCCAACAGTAACTGCCAGTATGATATCTTTAAGCTTCTTTCCTTTGCAGACAGGGCACTCAGTCTCTGTCATAAGTTCAGTAATCTTATCCTTGATATAGTCGGAGTTGGTCTCGCCCCACCTTCTCTCAAGGCTTGGAATAACGCCCTCGAAGGTGTGATTCATATGGGAAATCCTTCCCGCCTTGCTGGTATAAGTATACTTAAGCTTGCGCGTTCCTGTTCCGTGAAGGAGCTCGTCTACAAAATCAGCAGGCAGGTCCTTATATGGAACATTCAGGTCTGTCTTGTGGTCTATGGCCAGCTGATTCAGCATCTGTCTGTAGAAGCCCATAGCATCCATAGTTGAGAAAACAGAACCCATTGCGCCATTGGCGATGCTTTTCTCTGGATCTGATACAACTGCTTCATCAGGTATCGCCAGAGTAAAGCCAAGACCGCTGCAGTTATCGCATGCTCCAAAAGGGCTGTTGAAGGAGAATGACCTGGGCTCCATCTCTTCAATGCTGATCCCATGGTCAGGACATGCGAGCTTAGTGCTGTAGACCTCCTCGAATTCCTTTGGAGCCGCTACACCGTCCTCGCTGTTCTTCGGCTGAATCAGCACATTGCAGATTCCTTCGCCTTCAGTTACAGCAAGTTCAATCGCCTCTGCAAGTCTGCTTCTGTTCTCCTCGCGCACAACTATTCTATCTACAACAATCTCGATTGTGTGCTTGTTGTTCTTAACGAGAGCAATCTCTCCTTCGTCGAGACGCATCATCTCTCCGTCGATTCTTACTCTTGTAAAACCATCTCTCTGTATTCTTGAAAGTACAGTCTTATGCTCACCTTTGCGACCCCTTATAACAGGCGCAAAAACAGTTACTCTTGTTCCTTCTCCATGGTTCCTGATTGCATCCACGATATAGTCTACTGACTGACTTGTAATCTCTCGTCCGCATACAGGGCAATGAGGAATTCCAATTCTAGCATACAGAAGTCTGAGGTAATCGTATATCTCAGTTACTGTTCCTACTGTTGATCTTGGATTCTTGTTGGTGGTCTTCTGGTCGATACTTATAGCAGGTGAAAGTCCATCGATGCTGTCAATGTCTGGTTTTTTCATTAGACCCAGGAACTGTCTGGCATATGAAGACAGACTCTCAACATACTTCTTCTGGCCTTCTGCGTAAATTGTATCGAAAGCAAGAGAAGACTTGCCGGACCCGGATAGTCCAGTCAGTACCACCATCTTATCTCTTGGAATAGTCACATCTATCCCTTTAAGGTTGTGCTCTCTTGCACCCTTGATTACAATATTCTTCTCCACAATTATATCCTTCTGTATTACTTGCCGCCTCTTGTTGCTCTTGAGCTGCTTCTGAGCTCGAAGAGGACGTCTCTCAACTCGGCTGCTCTCTCGAATTCAAGGTTCTTAGCAGCCTCCTTCATTGACTTCTCAAGTTCTCTTATTGTTCTCTGAAGCTCAGCACTTGTCATTGACTTGGCATCCTTACGGTCAATCTCGCCCTTGTACTCAGTTGTCGCCTCAATTATATCTCTTACAGGCTTGATGATTGTCTTAGGAACAATACCATGCTCCTCATTATACCGCTCCTGTACAGCTCTTCTTCTTGCCGTCTCATCAATGGTAGTTCTCATGGCCTTGCTGATGTAATCGGCATACATGATTACTCGTCCATTCTCATTACGTGCCGCTCTTCCGACTGTCTGAATAAGCGATGTCTCTGTCCTGAGGAAGCCCTCCTTATCTGCATCAAGAATTGCAATAAGGGATACCTCAGGCAGATCAAGACCTTCTCTAAGAAGATTGATTCCAACAAGTACATCAAACTTGCCAAGACGAAGATCTCTGATTATCTCAAGTCTCTCAAAATTATCAATCTCAGAATGAAGATATCTGACCTTGATGCCGGTCTCACCAAGATATTTGGAAAGATCCTCTGCCATTCTCTTGGTGAGAGTCGTTACAAGAGCTCTTTCGCCTTTTGCAGTTGTCTTATATATCTCGCCGATCAGGTCATCAATCTGTCCTTCAACAGGGCGCACCTCAATAATCGGATCCAGGAGTCCTGTCGGTCTTATAAGCTGCTCTGCAGTTACGCCGCCAGCCTCTTCCAGCTCATATGCTGCAGGTGTCGCACTGACATAAACAGTCTGTCCCGTAAGCGCTCTGAACTCCTCAAACTTGAGAGGCCTGTTATCGAAAGCGCTTGGCAGCCTGAAACCGTACTCAATAAGTGACTCCTTACGGGAATGGTCACCGTGATACATTGCTCTCAGCTGCGGCAGCATCGCGTGCGACTCATCAATGATAATCAGGAAATCATCATCCTGGAAGTAGTCGATAAGGGTGTAAGGCCGCTCGCCCGGTTCGAGAAGGTTGATATGCCTTGAGTAATTCTCAATTCCCTTGCAGGTACCGACTTCAAGCATCATCTCGATATCATAGTGTGTTCTCTGCTCAAGCCTCTGAGCTTCAAGAAGCTTGCCGTTAGCCTTGAACCAGTCAAGACGATCCTTTAGCTCGGCTCTGATATTCCTCGCCACAATCTCCATAGTGCCTCTATCAGTAATATAGTGAGATGCAGGAAAAATGCTGATGTGCTGTCTTACGCCGGTTATCTCTCCGGTGACAGGATTAATCTCCTTGATTGACTCAATCTCATCTCCGAACATCTCCACTCTTACAGCAGACTCACCTCCGGCAGGATAAATGTCTATGATATCGCCCCTGGCCCTGAAGGTTCCTCGGTGAAAATCAGTATCATTCCTTGTGTACTGAATGGCAGTCAGCTCTCGAAGAAACTCTGTTCTGTCCTTCTCCATTCCAGGTCGCAGGCTGATAAGCTGGTTCCTGTAGGAATTCGGCGAACCAAGTCCATAAATACAAGAAACCGACGCAACGATAATAACATCTCTTCTCTCAAGCAGCGATGCTGTTGCTGAGTGTCTGAGCTTGTCGATCTCATCGTTGATATCGGCATCCTTCTCTATATATGTGTCTGTGCTGGCAACGTATGCTTCCGGCTGATAATAGTCGTAGTATGAAACAAAGTATTCTACGGCATTCTCAGGAAAAAACTCCTTAAATTCTCCGTGAAGCTGTGCTGCCAGAGTCTTGTTATGTGAAATAACGAGAGTCGGCTTCTGTACCTTCTCTATGAGCTTGGCCATAGTGAAGGTCTTACCAGAACCGGTAACTCCCATCAGAGTCTGCGCCCTCTTACCCTGTCTTATTCCTTCTGCAAGTGTCTCGATTGCCTGTGGCTGATCTCCCATAGGCTCAAAATCCGAATGAACTCTGAATTCCGGCATGATGTCTCCTTTGCGATGAATAGTGATTTGATTTTACCACTAAACGGGAGTTACTTCAACGCAAAAGAACATATGTTTTTTATCTGTGTTCAAAGCCTCCGCCTATAAGCCGTTTAGGATGAAGAAGTATTATGTCCTTGATGCCGTCCCAGTAATCCAGAACGATCTTTACAACGGCAGGGTCATACATAATGCCTGCATTACGCTCTATCTCGTGTCTGCACTCATCTACGGACAGGCTGTCTCTGTATACTCTCTTTGAAGTCATGGCATCAATACTGTCTGCGATTGCAATGATTCTTGATTCAAGCGGAATATCCGTTCCCTCGAGGCCGCGTGGATAGCCTTTACCGTCATAGCGCTCGTGATGGAACCTGACGATGTTTGCCACATCCTTGAAGCCGCTGGCCTTCGCAAGAATATCCGCTCCGATTTCGGTATGCTTTGTCATAAGCTCAAACTCATCGTCGGTGAGTCTGCCCGGTTTATTCAGAACAAAGTCAGGAACTCCGATTTTGCCGATATCGTGAAGATAAGCGGCTGTGCTAAGCTTCTCCATTGTACTCGAAGTAAGTCCCAGCTTCTCTCCGATAAAGACGGACAGCTCGCTTACTCTCTCGGAGTGTGCTGCAGTATAGACGTCCTTTGCCTCGATAGTCGTTACAATAGTATCAATAATCTGCTTGAGGTCCTTCGCCTGATCTCTTTTGACATCTGAAGATGAAGCAAGCTTGTTTCGGTACATTTCAACATCGGCGCCAAGCTTCCAGTCACTTACGCTTATACGCTCTCCTCTGCTTGAAAGCAGACTGCAATAGCCTCTTGCAATTGAAAGCTTCCAGCTGGAGACATAATTCCACTGGGAAATCAGACCATCAAGAATCTCATTATATTCACTACCTGTGAGCTCCGGTTCTTTAACAATTACAGCGAACTCATCGCCGCCTATTCTGTAGCATTCACCAGTGCTCTCGAAGGTCTCTCCAATTACTTCACCGGCAGCAATAATCAAGTCATCACCTGCCGCATGACCATAATTATCGTTGGTGTATTTGAGGCCATTTACATCAAACATTACAAGCATGGCATTATCAATAGATGTATCTGCTTCGATTTCAGTTACAGCTTTTTCAAATGCTCTTCTGTTCCTTAGACCGGTAAGCGAATCAATATATGAAAGTCTTTCGTTGATTTCAGACTCCTGCAGTTTCTTCTGTTCGTTCCTTGCACGTCTTGTATAATCCATTGCAGTTCCAGTCATGAGGAATACAAAGAATACAAGTGCGCCGATGAGCATGCTGTTCCTGTAGTACATTGCACTTCCCATCCAGTAAAGAACAAGCGCAAGAGCTGCCATAAAGCTGAGCGAAGCGCCTCCTGCAAGCATGATTTTAATTGATTTATTCTCACGGTCTCGCTTTATCTCCCTGACAAGCGCTATAAGAGATGTGACAATTACAACAAGTGAATATAAATGTGACGTTATAATCGAGCTGTCGAGTCTTACCAAATCAAAATGGGCTAGTATTACTCTGATTACAATGTTAATTACACCATAGTACGCAAGAGCCGGCAGCACCAGGCCTCTCCTCTTGCAGGTGAGCCATATATATACGACCATCGGAATAGGCATTGCCATCAGCGATAAATACAGTGTCGTACCGATTACTTCAGGTGGAATGCCGGTGAGCACTGCCGAGAATGAATCTGTCGCACCCCACAGGAAAGACAGTATTAGAAAAACAGTCAGACAAAGCAGTCTCGGTTCTTTGAATCTTCTAATTGCATAAAGAACATACGCAATCAGAATTGAAATGCTCATGAACAGCATTACAACAAGAATAATCATTGTTGATATTTCGTGCTTGATCATGTCACGCTCTGCCATGGCCATTGTTCCGCATGTCATTTCGTACAGAACGTACTCACCGTCTTCTGCTCCCGAGAATCTGATTCTCAACTCCGCAGGGGTAAAAACGCCATCCGGGATTTCTACAAATCCAGGATCCGTAAACATAATTCTTGAAGCAAGACTTGTTGTATTCACCTGCCAGATAAGAGCATTGTCTGCATATACCTGTACACCGTAACGCTCATAGTACAGTATAAGCGCAGGGTCTACTATATTCTCGTTATCCCAGTCCCTTGTCAGCATGAAACTTTCTCCTGGTGTCACATTAATGGTCACCGGAAGAATTATCTGCTCCTTATCTCCGTTCTCATGAGTAAGTGTCCATCCCTCGTTGAGAGATGTATAAGTGGTATCATCAAATATTGCTCCTGGGTTATTAACACCCTTTGTGTCCTCTTCTGCTGTCTTTGCAGATTTATAAATACACGAAAACGCGAACACCAATGCTAATGCTGCAAATACAGCAAAAGCGATTCGCATTCGCGTCCAGTTTCTATCATTAATAACGTTAACCCTGTCTTTTGCTTCAAACATAATCTTTCTGTCTTTCCACTTCTGTAAGTGAAGCAATATCCGAATTAACTCGACCCAGGGTTATTCTATCACAGATTGGCGCAATTTGTCACTAAGATAATCAATTGCTTCTTTGTACCCTTCAAAACCTTTGCCCTTAATTACCTTCTCAGCATAAAGTGATACGTATGAAATATGTCTGAATTCCTCTCTTGCGTCCACATCACTCAGGTGAACCTCCACCGTTGGAATGGCAACTGCCTTAAGTGCATCCAGAATAGCAACACTTGTATGTGTATATGCTGCCGGATTGATTACAATTCCATCTACTACTCCGTATGCCGCCTGAATGCGGTCCACAATTGCACCCTCGTGATTTGACTGGAAAGTATCGCACACGCAGCCGACTGCAGTACAGCAGTCGGTTACGTAGGTTACCAGATCAAGATAAGTGCTCTTTCCGTAAATCTCGGGCTCTCTGATTCCAAGCATATTCAGGTTCGGTCCGCTGATTACCAGGATTCTCATTATTCTTCCTCCTCTATCCAGAAAAGTTCATCCAGTGTCTTGCCCAGTGTCTTGCATATTGAAATGCACAGATTGATTGACGGGTTATAGTCGCCTTTCTCAATTCCGTTGATGGTCTGTCTTGAGACTCCAACCGCTTCAGCCAGCGCCTGCTGAGACAGATCCATTGCAGCTCTTGCTGCCTTAAGTCTCAGATTCTTCATTCCTGCCCCTCCTGATTAAGCCTCAATCTCATCTTCATCATCTGCATCATCTTCTACAGCTGCCTTCTTAACAAGCTGGAATTTGGCGATGGCAACTATGTCCACAACTATGCACATTATACCAGCAAAGAAGTTGATTGCGTAGCCATCGAGTATGCTTTCGAGATGACTTCTGTTCATTACAGCGATTACGATGTTAAGAATGCCAAGTCCTGCCACCAGGATGATCCACTTCTTCGAACTCTGGTTAATTGGGAAGTATGCCTCGTTCCAGATGCACACACATGCATAAACCAGAACTGCGAAGATGCATCCGCCAACCATTGCGGTGAAAGTGCTCACATTCTCAATACCGAATACCATGTCGATAAGTCCGTAGCAAACATTGTAAATCATCAGTGCATACATTCCGATTTTGCCAGCCTTGCCCTGCTCCACAAGCTGTCTCTCATCATACTTCGCCTTCTGACCCTTCCATATGAATTTCTTAACAAGCCAGATAATTCCTGCTGCAACTGCAACTCCAAATACAAATCCTAATGCGTATGCTAAACTCATTTCTATTACCTCCTTGAAATGTTTATTTCCATGTTGTGACTACAATATAACTCTTGCACGACACTTTGTCAACTATATTTGACATTTTTTCTAAAATATTTTTCTTTATGTCATTTCATGGTGATTTTTTGTCATGTAAAAAGAGGTGCCTTCGCACCTCTTATACAATCTTCTTCAGGAAGTCACTCTTCGCAAACTCTTCTGTTATCCCCTCTTCGAGGAAAACCCTTCCTCGCGAGTCGGAAGCCAGCGACCTGAGAATCTGCTCGGCTACGCCGAGCATTTTGCCATTGCCCTCTCTCCACACATTCTCTACGAATCCTATATACATTCGAAGGAGTGTATCGCTCGCCTGAACGAGGAACCAGTCGTTTGCATTCATGAAGAACATTTCTGCATTCTTATTGGCTTTGTACTCGTCGAATGCTTTCGGATATATGTTGGACAGCAACTCCACGAAATACTTGGGCGACTTGGTGCCCATGCCCAGCCTCAGCGCAGGAAGCGCTCTCAGGCCATCGACATAGAACGCCGAAATCCACGGTTTAACCTCATAGCGCACTCCAATGTCCCCCGTCTGCATTGCGCCTGTAGCCGGATAGTACACCTTACCCATCGGGCTCTCATCCACAATGTAATTCTGACTGACATAATAGTCTTCATCCTTGTCAGCAAAACCTACTGACATCTCCCTTTTGGGAGGTGCACATCAGCTTGTAAATGTGATGACATCAATTACAATATCGTGGAAGCCAAGCTTCTCCATATATTTAACTGCTTCGTCGTTAAGTGTGATCATTAGAGTCCAAGACGCTCCATTTCTGCATTGAGATCATCTTCTGTTGCCTGCATTGCTCTCAGAACGTAGTCATACAGAGTCTCCATCTCCCAGCCGCACATCTCAGCGCCCTTAGCAATTACTTCTCTTGAGCAGCCTGCAGCAAATCTCTTATCCTTATACTTCTTCTTAAGGCTCTTTGTATCCATATCCTTGCAGCTGTGTGAAGGGCGAAGAATTACAGCAGCACCAACAAGACCTGTAAGCTCATCAGCTGCGAAAAGCACCTTCTCCATCTGGTGTACAGGCTCAACATCGCAGCAAAGGCCGTATCCATGTGAACATACTGCGTGAACCAGCTCCTCACTGCAGTTGATCTCTGCCAGCAGCTCAGGTGCCTTGATGCAGTGCTCTTCTGGCCAGCACTCAAAATCTATATCGTGAAGCAGTCCGCAAAGCTCCCAGAATTCAGCGTCTTCGCCGTATCCAAGCTCTGTTGCCAGGAACTTCATGCAGCCACCTACAGTCAGTCCGTGCTGTACATGGAACGGTTCCTTGTTATACTTCTGAAGAAGCTCTAACGCCTGCGCTCTTGTAATATTTGCATTCATCTCAAATCCTCCATTTTGCCTCATTCTTGTATGGTATACCCCCGCTTTTCATACATAATAAATCTATGCTTTATAAAGGCAAATGTCAATTGATTTAGACTGTTCATAGGGTATAATGTACTTAGTTATGAAAAGCAATATTTAAGGAGGGACTTACCCATGATTAAGATTATCCACACAGACAATGCTCCTGCAGCATTAGGCCCATATTCACAGGCTTATATTGCAGGTGATTTTCTTTATCTCTCAGGTCAGGGCGGAATCGACCCTGCCGCTGGCAAGCTTGTAGAGGGCGGCGTAGCTGCTGAATGTGAGCAGGCATGCAAGAACATTGCTGCTGTACTTGAGGCAGCTGGTGCAGACTTCAGCAAGGTTATCAAGACAACTTGCTTCCTTGCAGATATGGCTGATTTCGCTGCTTTCAATGAGGTATACGCTAAGTACTTCACATCAAAGCCTGCAAGAAGTTGTGTTGCTGCAAAGCAGCTCCCTGCAGGATTCCTTTGCGAGATCGAGACAGTAGTATATCTCGGAGAGTAACAGTTAATCGAAACAAAACTGCAGTCGACCTTCGGGTCGACTGTTTTTTTCGTAAAATTGATATATTTTTGTCTATTTTGTATTATTTCACAAAAATCATTGATTTTTTAGTAGAGATTTTGTAAAATCCTATTTGTACATGCAGTACATACACCACACAAAGGGACGTTAAATTACATGAGAAGAACTTATTACTACGCAGCAGAATATTATTACTACTACATTCTTTCAAAAGAATGATTTTGCTGTGCAGATAAGTGTGTATTTAACTCCCGAAATTTTTTACCACCTTTCAAAGAACTTCACAGCATACTGTGGAGTCCTTTGTTTTTTATAGCTTTTTTACGAGGTATTGTATTAATGAAAATCGGTATTGTTGGATTATGACTCATTGGCGGATCCCTGGCTAAGGCTTTCAAGAAGAACGAAGTATTTGTTTACGGCGCAGATAAGGACATTGAGGTAATGGAAGAAGCCCTTATGGATGGCGCTATCGACGATTATCTTACTGATGAGACGATTCCGGACTGTCATATGATTCTGATTGCTACTCCGTCAGCTGCAGGAATCTCCTGGCTGAAGAACAACGCTCATAAGATGCGTAAGACTCAGCCTGTAGTCGACTGCTGCGGAACTAAGCGCGGAATTTGCGAGATCGGCTTCGAGCTATCCAAGTCTACTAACATGTGCTTCGTTGGCGGCCATCCTATGGCAGGCTTTAATGTTGATGGTTATACCAACAGCAGAGCAGATCTCTTCAGACACGCAACATTCGTAATATGTCAGGACGGTGACGATATGTTCCTGAGCCGCATGGTATGCAACTTTCTGAGCAATGCCGGGTTCACCAAGTTCGCATTCATGTCGCCTTTCGACCATGACAAAACTATAGCTTTTACATCGCAGCTTAGCCACATTGTTCCAAGTGCTCTTGTAAAGAGCGGCAATGCTTCGTTTGACGGGCTTCCAATTGCAGGAGGAAGCTTCCGTGACATGACAAGAGTTGCTTATCTGAACGAAAAAGCCTGGACAGAACTTTGCATGGATAACCGCGACAATCTTATCGAAGAGATTGATGCGTTTATCGATGAGCTTGTTCAGTACAGAAGCGCTCTGATGAGCGGCGATTACAGAGAATTAAAGAAGCTTTTCGCTGAAGGCAGCAGAACAAAGGAAGAAATCGACAAGGCAATCGGTGCATAAATAAACAAACAGCGACAACACTACAGAAGGCGCAGGTGTACACCCTCACCTTCTGT
>JAGHUT010000073.1 GCA_018064645.1 Candidatus Crickella merdequi
GTAAGGGCCAGTGCCATTGCTGCAATCAGCATAACAGCTAAGTACATTTCGACATTCATGTGGTCTGCAGTATCAACTGCATCCTTATCCTTGTCGCCGCCGCCCTGCTGGTTCTGTACTGTGTAGAATGTTACAGGTTTCTCAAAGTCCTCTGCAGCATATACAAGTCCGTTGGAGCTAACCGGTGTAAGTGTTGCTGAAATGTTAGTCATCAGGTTATCATAATTACCCGGCTTAGTCTGTGGATTTGTCAGCTTAACAACATACTCAAACTCAGTGCTGCTGAAGCTGCTGATTCCTGTATTGATATCCCATATATAACACTCATCTGACTGTCCATCTACACCGTTTGCATAGTAGTGGATTACATACTTATATGATCCATCATCCATCTTACCAAATCCATAAGTTGTATCATCAATCTGGGTCTTATCCAGTTCCTGCTGACCTTCTCTAATGAAAAGTCTGTCGATGTCATTTACGAAAGCGAAATCGTAAGCTGCTCCAGTGCTGTCCACGCCATAACCGATAACATCTGTTACCTTTGAACCTTTTCCAAGATGATAAAGAATCTCGTTCTGGATTACATTAAAGTCAACAGTTGGGTTTGTACTGATTGATGTCAGATATGTCATGAATGGTTTACCATACTGTACAACTGTACCGGAATATACAGCATAACACTTGTAACCATTGTCAAGTAATGCATTGTACTCCTCTAAGCACTTGTAAAGCGCAATGTCTACAGTATCAGCATAAGGCTTCGACTCTGCTGCCGGCTTGTCAAGGAATGCAGAATATTTACTCTTATCTCTTGTATATGGCTGTACAAACTTAGATGCAAGTGTGTTATCAACTGCACCCTTCTGTGATGCAAAATATGAACCCCAGTCATTATTCTCCGGTGTCCAGCTTATTGAACCCTTAAACACCTCATAAGAAGAATTGGATGGGTAATAATAATTAAGTGCTCCACCATCGTTAACAAAATAAGGTACTCCTACCTGAGTTCCATTATCATCCCATGTGTAGGTAATTCCATCAGAGATTACTACTACATACTTGCGCTCAGCTTCAACTGATGTGTCCTCGCTCAGCATTTTGTTTGCTGCAACCAGTCCGGCGTGAAGGTTTGAACCCTTGTAAGCAGAATCAGAACTTGCCTTCTTATCAAGGGCCGCTGCTGCTTCTCTTACATCTTCAACCATATCCTCTGCTGTTGCTTCTTCACCAAGTGCTATGAGGCCGGTAGACTCTGCCACACCTTTAAAGTTAACAACGCCTACATTAACCTTTGCACCATTCTCCTTTGCCGCTATTTCAAGAGTCTTGATTAAATCAACCCAGCTTGAAAAAGATTCGTTCATGCATGATGAATTATCAATTACAAACACTACATCGCTGGCAAGATTCTCCTCAGCTGCAGGAAGAGATAATGTCACTGTTGACTCAAAGTTTCCATCAATTGCTGTAGCAACCTTTGACTTTGAACGATCCCATGTTGCAACAGGTCTGTCTGATGTGGCTGCAAAAGATACAGCACTGCTTCCCGCAACAACACATAGAGCCATTATCACGGCAAAAAATTTCTTATAATGATTCTTCATAACCCTCCATAAACTTCCACAGTTTATCTATGGGCAACTGGCTATCATATCCCGTAACGGACTTAGACCCTCTAGCTTTCCGACGCTGTCTTTCGACAGGTTTGGCTTTCGTTTCCTCCTTTTTTTAATTTACACATTAAAGACCATGACCTATAGTTTAACGTACAAAGGTTACAGTCTCAATAAAAAAGTCGACAATTTGCGTGTCTTGTCGAAATTCTGAAACAGCACTTGTTTTATGATTCTCCGCCTGACTCAGTTAAAAAAACAACCCGCGTCGATGACGCGGGTTAGTCTGTTATCTGCTATACTCTCTTTCTCATGATGCTTGGATAACATCCGTTGTTAAACTGCTTACAAACAAGACATTTCGAGAATGGCGGTGCTTCCTCTGCAGGAACTGTCTCCCAGCCGAACTTGATGTAATACTCCGGCACTTTTCCTGCAAGCCACATCTCCTTAGCTCCTCGACCGATAAGCTCCTCTTCTATCAGATTAAGCAGCTTTTTTCCGATGTATTTGCCGCGACACGCCTCTGTAACTGCCAGATGCTTTGCAACATATATTCCGTTAAGAACCTGCGCTGTAGCAGCTGCAATCAGTTCTCCATCCTCATCATCTACGCGCCACATCTTAACAATGCCTTCCGGCTTCTCTTCAGGCTTAACCTCAAGGCCGCACGCTTTAAATAACACTCCTAATGGATAAAAATCATCTGTCTCATATAGTCTCATTTCTCTACCCCAACTTGTCTCCATTATCTACAGACTTGTCCGGTGTAATGAGGACAACGCCCTGCTCGCTATAAGTGCCTAACACCAGGATTTCAGACATGTAGTCTGCAATCTGTCTTGGCGGAAAATTAACTACTGCCATAACCTGCTTGCCGATAAGGTCATCCGGCTGATATACCTCAGTTATCTGTGCAGAAGACTTCTTTATTCCAAGTTCCTCTCCCATATCAACCTTCAGCTTGTAAGCAGGCTTTCTCGCTTTCTCAAAAGGAATCGCATAAACTATAGTTCCCACTCTTATATCCAGTTTGAGGAAATCTGCAAATTCTGCCATAGTCTATCCCCCTTCTACCATCTGCTGTCTTCATCATGAACCTGAAGCTCCGGCGGTGCCTGGTAGTTAACGCACTGCTGTCTCTCCAGGAAGAAATGAATTCCCTGCGATGAATCTCTCCAGCGATTCTCCTCGAATCCGTTAGCCGGCTCAATCCATTTGCCTGTCTCGTAGAAAAAGTCAGGATCTACAGTTGACTGCGCCCAGTCAAAAACTTCTGTCTCGTCAATACTCTTTATCGAAAGAACCTTGACTCTGTTGGTGCGTCCGGTCTCCTGTGTTGCCATTACTCTCTTGGCTTCTCTTGGCACCAGCATCTGAACAACTCGAAGATCAGTGCAGCACTTCCAGCAGATAAAAGCCTGTCCCTCCGGTGGACACTTCATCTCGTACCACTCTGTATTCTCATCGTAGATAAGTCCATCCTGCGTAGTATATTCGAAGCACGCTGCATAACAGTTGGTACCTGATATATCAATTCCTGTCATATCAACGTATCGCATTCCGGCTTCTCTAAGATTAGAATTGGTAAGCTTAACATTTCTCATTGAATTCTTTCCAAAGAACCAGGCACCGACAAGGTTGCAGCTGTCCATATTCGCACCGTCAAAAACCACATCCGTGAATGTTGCACCTCTGAAGTCTGTGTTGCTTAAATCCCATCCGGAAAGGTCCATTCTTTCAATAATAGCGTTGCTTAAATCAACCTTCTCGCCAGGCTTCCGATCCTGGTAAATTGCCTTGAGCTGCTCAATTGTACGCTCTCTTGAATTAAGGTCGACCTTGTGTTCACCACTCGCCTCAAAAACATTTTCATTTTCTCTCATGGTTCCCACCTCCTTGAGTTGATTATAGCACTAATGAAGGTGTGCAAGATATGAAAAAATTTCAGGGCCCAGCTCAATTTAGGAGTATTCATCTTCACAATTGAAGACTGGCTTATAGCGAGGTATCCCTCAGTTCGAGACCCGGTACTTATCGCTCACTGAGCGATTTTTGCAAAAAAACGGGTCTCACACGAGACCCTATTCTCCTATTCGCCAGAAATCAGTTCATTCTACCGATAAAATCAGCTTTGTACCGGGTCTCAAAACAACCCCTATAAATCTATTCGCCAGAAACGAATTGTGAAGATGACTTTATGCACGTTCAGAACAGAATTACTATGATCACCTGAACTAAAAAATCCTTGAAACCGTTAAGATTTCAAGGATTATCTGTGGTGCGGATGATAGGATTCGAACCTACACGATGTTACTCACACGGACCTGAACCGTGCGCGTCTGCCAATTCCGCCACATCCGCATATTGGCGTGCTAAATCATAGCACGCCTTGTATTATACACGAACTGTCGTGTTTTGTCTAATACAATTTGAAGAATCGATTGAAAAATTATTCCTCTTCAGCCATGATCTCATCAAATACAGCTGCAGCTGCATCAAACTCCTCATCGTCAAGAAGGTCGATGAGCTCGAACTCATCATCTGAGAGCTCCTTATATCCGTAGATATAAACATCCTCTGTACCATCCTGTGGCTCCAGTGCAATATACTCCTTACCATTAGCCTCGAATGTGCCCATGATAGTGCAGTCTACTGCTGTGTCATCATCAAACTCAAGAGTGATAATATCCTCTTCTTCTTCGATACCTACGTTCTTAATCTCGTCTGACATGCCATTATCTCCTTTTCATTAACATTATAAATGCTTTGCTTAATATAACACGAAGCGCCCTAGTTAGCAAGCAAATATCAATACAATAAACCGTGAATTATCGCCTTTTTTCAAAGAACTCGATTACACTTTCGGCAGCTTTTGAATTCATTCCATCAACTTCCATAAGTGCAGTATAATCAGCATTCTTTATGCCCTCTATTCCGCCGAAATGAGCCAGCAGCTTGCCTCTTCTCTTCGGACCTATTCCCGGTATATCCTCAAGAACTGAATGAGTCATCTTCCTGCCCTTCGTTCCTCTCATAAATGTGATGGCAAACCTGTGAACCTCTTCCTGGATTGTTCCTGCATAACTGAACAGAAGCTTGTTATTCTTAAGTTCAATCTCATAGCCGTCATTAAATACAACTGCTCTTGTTCTGTGGGCATCATCTTTGGCAAGTCCAACTACAGGAATCGACATGCGGAAAGCATCTACAATCATCTGAACAGCATGAACCTGGCCAAGTCCGCCGTCGATGAACATGATATCAGGATATTTATCGGAACCTTCGTCACCAGCCTTTAGTCTCTAAAGCCTCCGATAAATAACTTCCTGAAGACTTCCGTAATCATCACCGCCGGTTGCATTCTTTACTTTAAATTTACGGTAGTCATTTCTCACAGGGTTGCGTCCCTCATATACAACCATTGCGCCAACATTATCAAGACCATTCATATTAGATATATCGTAGGCTTCGACTCTGTATTCCCTGTCATCATCTTCTATCAGACAAGGTTCACTGCCATTAAGTTCACAACATCTGATAATAAGTGAAGCAATGCTGTCGCGCAGAGCTTTCCTGCGTTCCTGCTCTCTTATTGCCCTTTCATCAAGAGACTTGGACAGCTCAATTGAGTCGGCAAGCGCCATTTTAAGAAGAGCCCTTTTCTCTCCTCTCTCCGGAACGATCAGCTTTGTCTTATGCATTACATCGCTTTTGGCTTCTGCATTATCACTGTTGATTCTGTTGAGAAACTCCATAAGAAGGTCCTCATCCTCTATATGTCTGTCAAGAATAATCTCCCTTGGAAGCCAGGTGCTCATCTGATAGTACTGCTTGATAAATGCCGCTACCAGCTCGCCTCTCTCCATTTCATTAGCGACAAAAGCCTCGTCGGTCATATAAACAACTTCCCTGCCGATCATTTTGCCGTCCCGCACTTTATACTGAACTACTATTCCATTTTTGTCGGTAACTATAGGTACAAGAATATCCACATCTCTATCCTTAACCATTGAAGCTCGTTGAGTCTCTCCAAGCTGGCGAAGCGAGTTGATGTAATCCCTGTACTTTGCGGCCTCCTCAAAGTTAAGCAGCTCCGACGCTTCATACATGCGCGACTCAAGATTCTTTATTATCTCTGAATCATGACCACTGAGAATATCTATTACCTCATCGATCATCTTCCTGTACTCTTTATGGTCTACATTACCTGTACACACGCCCTTGCATTTACCGATAAAATAGTTCAGGCACGGACGCACGCCCTCCCTGAAATGCTGCTTGGCACATTTCTTGAGAGGATACAGTTCATCAAGCATTTTCATGATAACTGAAACTGCAGCGGCATCTGAATAAGGACCGAAATAGCGGTTACCGTCGCGAAGAAGCCTTCTTGTTTTTATTACTCTTGGATATGCCTCCGAAACAGTCACCTCGATATAAGGATAAGTCTTATCATCCTTAAGGAGAATGTTGTACTTAGGCATATGTTTTTTGATAAGATTGCATTCCAAAATGAGAGCCTCCATTTCGGTTGCGCAGGTTATGTATTCAAACTCTGCGATATTCGAAACCATAGCTCTCACTTTAGGGTCTGCCTGTGAGTTAAGGCGAAAATACTGTCTTACTCTATTGCGTAAGTTAACAGCTTTGCCTACATATATTATCTCACCTAGGCTGTCCCTATGCATATATACGCCCGGGCACTTGGGCAGTTTCTTTAATTCTTCTTCAATATCGAACAATTCTCCGCCTCTTTATGGATGGTAGGTCCATCCACGTCTTCTTCTGTCTTCCTCAATCTCGTTCTGACGACGAGCAAGCTCTGCAATTCTTGCCTGTCGCTTCGCTGCCTTTCTCTTCTTTGCTTCTCTTCTCAGTCTGAAAATTGTAAACACAACATAGAGAATGCCAAGAATTACTAAACATATAAGAATAGTTGCCAGATTTGAAATATAGATGTACGAAGGGAACCAGCCTGTATTTATTTCTTTATGTGTTACAAGATCAACTGTACCTTTCAGTTCATCAGCTACATATATTCTGTATTCACCAACCTTCGCCCCCTTGTCAAGAGGAGCATTGATATTGTCAAACATTACCACCTGTGTCTGTACAAGATCAGAGCTTCCTTCCGGTGGAATGTATGCGTATCCCTTGGTTGCAGTGTATGCGCTTACCTTAGTCCATGCTCCGTGCCTTACTCTGGCCTTACCGACCTTCTTATCCTTAGGCACAATAGAATTCATGCTTACATTCTTATATCCGTATTTGAAAAGGCTCTTTGCCTCATCCTGCCTTGTCTTCTCGTTGACATCCAGCATAACAACAACAAGCTGCATGTCCTTATGAGATGCAACTCCCATGTATTGAATAACACTGCTCTTGTCAGGAGTTGCAATAACACTCTTAACCGAAGAGGTTATTTCATCGAACTCAACATCACTTCTTGTCTGCTCAAGAATATGCATAATCTTCTCGTATCTGAGAGCATACTGAGTAATAACAGCAAGATCGCTTGCTGATGAATACTGACCTGCGCTGTATCCACCTGTTGCATTGGTGAACTGTGTGTTCATAAGGCCCATTGCAATTGCCTTTGAATTCATCTCGCTGATAAAAGTATCCGGTGTTGAAGATGAGTACTTCACCAGCATATCGGCCGCTACATCTGAATTATTAAGCAGCATATGTTCAATGAGCTTCTCAACTGTAATATTCTTTCCAGCCTTAGGCAGCATATCATCTTTCGATTTCTGTTCTGGAGTAACTTCAATCTTCGCAGAATACTCTTTAGTACTATGCATATTATCGATGACAATCATTGCAGTCATCAGCTTTGTAAGAGCTCCTGGCTGCAGCTTCCTGTCAGGATGAAGAGAGTAAACCACCTGGCTTGTGGAAGATGAAAAAACGATGGCTGAGCCCGCTTCAACCTCTGAAACACTCTTATTAAGATCAGCTGCTGTAGCCGCTGCTGTCTTTGCCTTCGCCTTTGTCTTTGAGTTATCCTTTGCTGCAGCAAATGTATCACAACTAATGGTGGTTACCAGAGCCATAATCATGAGCACCGAAACAATAACCACCATTGATTTCTTTATTAAATTGAACAACTTGTTATCTGTTCTCATTCGCGAAATTTTCCCAATATATAATGCAAAGATTTCTATAAAAATTATACCGAAATCCCCTTTTAATGTAAACAACAACCAATTGCAAATATTGAAAAGCCCTGCCCCCTGATGATATACTAACTGGAGTAATAAATTGATTATCCTCGATTGAGGAACAGGAGGTTTAAAAATGGAAAAGTATTACATCGGTACGCTTAACAACATTTCACAGGTTGGTCTTTCAAGACTCACTGACAAGTATGAGCTTACTGACGATGTTGATAAGGCGAACGGAATCGTTGTAAGAAGTTTCAAGATGCACGATATGGAGCTTTCAGACAATCTTCTTGCTATTGGAAGAGCTGGAGCTGGCGTTAACAATATTCCACTTGAGAAGTGCGCTGATAAGGGAATCGTAGTATTCAACGCACCAGGAGCTAACTCAAACGCAGTTAAGGAGCTGGCTATTGCTGGAATGATTATGGGTGCTAGAAACATGTACGAGGGTATTACATGGGGACAGACACTTGAAGGCGATGTAGCTGCTGATGTTGAGAAAGGCAAGAAGCAGTTCGCTGGTACAGAGATCATGGGTAAGACTGTTGGTATCATCGGTCTTGGAGCTATCGGAGCTAAGATTGCAAACGCTGCAGAGGCTCTCGGAATGACAGTTGTTGGATACGAGGCATTCAAGCCACATCCATGCATGACAGCTGATGTTAAGCTTTATGATTCAGTTGAGGAGATGGTTCCAGAGTGTGATTTCATTTCAATTCACGTTCCATCACTCCCTACAACTAAGGGAATGGTTAACAAGGACCTCATCGCAAAGATGAAGGACGGCGTTATCTTCATGAACTATGCTAGACCTGATCTCATCGTAGTTGATGATGTTCTCGAGGCTCTCGAGTCAGGCAAGATGAGAAAGTACATGACAGACCTCCTCGAGCCAGAGTACATCGGCAAGAAGGGAATCGTTGCTACTCCACACCTCGGAGCTTCAACTGCAGAGGCTGAGGAGAACTGCGCTATCATGGCTGTTGACGAGCTCATGGATTACATCGGCTGCGGCAACATCGTTAACTCAGTTAACTTCCCAAGAGTTACTCTTGACTGCAAGGAAGGAACAAAGAAGCACTGCATCTGCATCAAGTGCGAGAAGGCTATCGAGGATGTAGAGGCTAAGGTTAGAGAGTTCTACGGCGACTGTCTGGTAGACTTCGCTGGCGGCAAGAGAGGTGACTACGGTTACTTTATCGCGCAGGTTAAGGAAGACTGCGATAAGGTATTCACTTGCGAATGCGTAACTAAGGCAAGAGTAATCGGATAGTTGCAATAATCCGTAATACAACGAAAGCGTGCACATAAGTGCACGCTTTTTTTACATAATACTAAAACTGCTTCTCTGCATTCTTGACACGAAGAATATTTACCTGCATAATCGGCTTTTCCTCTGACTCTATCGAAAAGCTGTGCTTCTTCATAACATCTCCAAAGGCATCGATAAAGTCTTCTTCAGTAGTGATATTATCGAAGCCGAACTGATAATAATCACTTCTGTAATGCATTGGAATTGCAATCTTTGGATTGAGCTGTCTTATGATTGCACTCGCCTGCTCCGCATCCACAGTGTAAGTTCCGCCAACAGGAATCATCATTGCGTCGAGCCCCGTAAGCATTGCCCTCTCCTCTTCTGTCATATCTTCGTTGATATCACAGCCGATGTCTCCCATGTGGGCAACTCTGCTAACACCATCATCAAAGATATAGATTGTGTTAGGTCCTCGCTTGGCTCCCTTAGCCTCATCATGATATGAATGAATCTCGTGTATTGAAAATGGACATTCTGCGGCATCTACAACGACAACTTCCTGAGCAGCGTTGTGATCGAAGTGGCCGTGTGTACAAAGAACCATATTAGCTTCTTCATCAAGAGGATTGAGCCCTGGAACTGAGCCTGCTTCATATGGATCAACTATAATCTTGTATCCATCCTTCTCGATGGAGAAGCATGCATGTCCTATATGTGTAATTATCATTCTGCTGCCCCACTTATTTCTGAAGAAGATCTCGGATTTCCTTAAGCAGTGCTATGTCAGCAGGATCCTCTTCAGGCTCCTCTTCCTTCTCTTCTTCAGGCTTCTTAACTGCATCTCTCATCTTGTTGATTGCCTTGATAACTGAGAATACGCAGAAAGCAACGATGAGGAAGTTAACAATGTTCTGGATGAACAGGCCATAATTGATTGTTGCTTCGCCAACAACAATACTGAGTGCGCTGAAATCAAGTCCGCCAATAACAACACCGATAAGCGGCATAATAACGTCGTTAACCAGTGAATTTACGATTCCTGTGAATGCTGAGCCGATGATGATACCAACGGCCATATCCATTACACTTCCTCTTGAAATAAATTCTTTAAACTCTGTCATGAAACTTTTCATTTGAATAATACCCTTTCTTTATACTATAAGCTCAATTGCACTTCTAAGAGTTGTTATCTCTACTACGTCTGCACCTTTCTCGTATTCGCCATCGAGAGTCCATGGTGTGCCTGGCTCAACTTCAACCCTGATATCTCTGGCACTGAAGAATTCAATCTCGTCAGTTTCAAGGGTTCCATCCATCATGTGAACAACGATTTCGTTAAAAGCCGCCAGACTCTTAGGCGTCTTAACAAGAAGAATCTCCATCAAGCCGTCATTCATATCAACGTCGAAGCGATCAAGCTTAAGAATACCGGCAACGGAGGTGGAATTACACACAGCTCCAAACAGATAGTCTCCTTCGCATATCTGCTCATTAGGAGTGCCCTCATCTGCAATGAATCTGGCGTGAATAGGCTTGATACTCATAATGTCCTTGGCTCCTGCAAGAAGGTATGCTGTATGTCCAAGTACATTCTTCAGATTCTGAGGGACACTATATGAAGTGCTGGTAAAAGCACCGAAGGATGCCACGTATGAGAAGTGACGTCCGTTGAAACTGCCTATATCAATAGTTCTCGGTTTACCTTCGATAACTCTCTCAGCAGAGGAAATAACGCCTCTTGGAAGGCCCATGCTTGTCGCGAAATCGTTAGTACTTCCCGATGGAATATAACCAATACGGCAGTCAGCGCCGCAGGTTATAACACCGTCAATAACCTCATTAAGAGTTCCATCTCCACCCGAGCAGACAATAATATCGGCAAGCTCGTGATAATCAATTACGAACCGCTTCGCATCTCCGCTTGCAGTTGTCATCAGAACAGTTGTAAGATATCCCGCATTTGAAAAAATCTGCAGAATGTCGCTCATCATCTTAGCCGCCTGCATAGTTCCAGACCTTGGGTTAATGATGAAAAGCAATCTCTTACCTTCTATCTTCTTCGCTATATCTTTGTCCATATCTATCTAACTATCTCTTTCTCTGTCAGGAGCATTATCATACTTGTCCTCACAGTTATCTCTTGCTTCTGCATAACCAGGCACAAATCTTCTGCTAAGCTGATTAGCAAGTGTATCAGTTGTTCTGTCGAATCTTGCAGGATTACTTGTATAATACTGGTTGAAATTCTTCTCATTAATTCCGATCTGCTTCTTAAGAGTCTCCTTAATGAGTTTTGGGTTAAGTCTTCCTTTTGCCATATATATATCCCAGGACCTGTTGAACATCATTCCGATGCAAAGCGCCCATGAGATAAGAAAGAACCAGAGAAGCAGAGCTACGATGTTGGCAAAAGATCCGTACAAAATGTCATAGGATGTAGTTCTTCCTACATAGAATGAGTACAGATATGTAACAAGTACCATTCCGATAGTTGCTATTATTGAACCTGGAATCATTGCCTTATACGAAACACGAACCCTCGGAAGAATAACATATACACCAAATACCATCACAAAGAACATGGCAAAAAGCAATGGCCCTCTTAACCAGATAAGGAATGTTGCCAGCGCACTATTCTCAACAAGTCTGTTGATAATCCATTCACCATATACATAGGCGATGAGAGAGAATGCAATTACAATGATAATGAGAAAAGCCATCGGAATTGATTTGATTCTCTCGCCGAAGTATGTATATCTGTATCTTCCATCAGTAAGGATGTGGTTTGTAAGTCTGGCAAGGGAGAACTCCAGACTTGAAGCCGCCCAGATAGCCAGCAGTACCAGCAGCACATTAGTAAAACCTACAGAAGAAGACTGTGTAAACAAACTCATTACGAATCCGCTGAGATGAGAATCCATGTGTCTGTTCATCCAGTCAATAATAAAGTCAAGAGACACGTCAAAAATTCCAAGCACCTGTGTCAATACAATAAGCGCCGGAATACTTGACATGAAGAAGAAGTATGCAATCTGCGCTGCAAAACCTGCATAATACGGATCATCAAACTGTCTGAAAACATGAAATCCCATTTTTACAAGTCTGTCCCATGTAAAATCTAAAGGCTTCTCTTCTTCAGTTTCTATTCTCTTTGCATCCTTCTTTACTTCTTCCATATTATTCAGTAAAGAACTCCTCCAATTTCTCGAGAGATCTGGCCCTGTGGCTTATCTTATTCTTCTCCGCAGGATCCATCTCTCCAAAAGTCTCTGTACATCCATCAGGCACAAACAATGGATCGTAACCGAATCCATGTTCACCCTTCATCTCTCTAAGGAGTGTTCCGTGAACCTCTCCTCTTGCCACAAGCTTACGTCCGTCTGGGAAAAGCATTGTAATTACAGACACGAAGCTTGCTCCTCTCTCCTCGTCAGGAACATCCTTCAGCATCTCCATAAGCTTGATATTGTTATCAAGTGGAGTACATCCCTCTCCGGCAAAACGAGCAGAATACACACCAGGCTCACCATTAAGAGCCTCTACCATAATGCCGCTATCATCAGCAATAGTAGGAACATTGGCAATATCCATAATTGCCTTAGCTTTGATATATGAGTTCTCCTCAAAAGTCTTACCTGTTTCCTCAACCTCAAAAGTCGGGATTCCGGCATCATCTCTTGAGATAACTTCCATGTCATATTTGGAAAGAATCGCACCGATTTCGCGAATCTTTCCGGCATTTCTCGATGCAAGAATAACCTTCTGCATTGAATCCTCCAATTTTATAGAAAAGCATATAATTTATCAGTTGAAATTATACCACAATGCCTTCTTATTTCAAGACGATGGCTTCTTATGTGTATTATGCATTTGTTATAGAACAAGTACAGGTATATAATGACAATGTATGATTTAAAGGAGTTTCAAATGGCAGTTATTGTAAGCAAAGTGCTTGTAGTATTCATCTATATTCTTATTGGTTTCGCAGCCTACAGGCTCCATGTACTGAATGATGAATCAATTAAGCACCTGACAACTTTTATAATTTATATTACATGCCCCGCACTTCTTCTAAGTTCAGTTGGCGGTGCAGAGCTTAACAGAAGCATAATGTTTAATACCCTGTTTATGCTTTTTATTACGTTAGCTTTCTTCTTTATATCAAGCGTAATTGCTCTCTATATTGCCCGAAGAATCAAAGGAATTGATCCTCTTGATGCAAATGTTCATGCCTTAGGAATGACAACTGTCAATTCAGGATTTATGGGATTCCCGATTACACAGTCAGTATTCGGTCCCCTGGCATTCTATTACATTGTTATTCAGAATATAAGCCTTAACCTGTATCTATATACAATCGGAGTATGGCAGGTCAACTATAAGACAGGAACCCTTGGAAGCAAGAAAAGTCTCAAAGAAGCAATTGAGCCTTTTATCAATCCGATCATCGTATCAGCATTCATCTCAACATTCCTGCTTTTTGCAGGCATAAAGATTCCTGATTACTTCATGAACATCATCACAACAATTGGAGATGCAACAATTCCGACATCCATGATTCTTGTTGGACTTCAGCTTGGAACATCGCGTATCAGTTCAGTAATCAAGTCTAAATACATAATGTTTACGACTTTTGTCAATCTGGTGCTGTTCCCGGCGCTGGCCTTCGGAATAGCGAGTCTGCTTCCAATAGACAACATTGTCAAGCTTGCCTTCACCCTGTCTGTCTGCTTCCCAAGCGCAGCAATCGGAGTAGCAATATGTGCCAATTACGACAAGAACTCGCAGCTTTACGCTGAGATAGTAGCAGCAACAACACTGCTGTCGATGGTATCACTGCCGGTGTGGATAATAATAATGAATATGGCATTTCCAATATAAAAAGATGTAAATATTTCCTCTAGAGCCTGCCAATGGAGCTCCTTGAAGAAATCCGCTCCAAATGGCAGTTCTGCCGGAAACATTTACATCCTTTTGTAAGACAAATATTGTTTCTAGAATAAAAATTTACAGTTCCTGACTCGCTACTTCCAGCATCACCGCACACTCTATCCTCTTCTTGTGCAGCTCGCATCCGAAGTTATACACCTTATTAATATCTCCATTTGAGTGGTAATTGTTGGCAGCACAGCCTCCTGCGCAGTAAAGTTTTGCCCAGCAACCCTTGCACTTGTCACGTGTGTACATATTGTTACCCTTGCGGAAGATATCAAGCACGTGGTCTTCGGTTATTCCATCGTAGATGGTTCCAACCTTCATATTGTCATCACCAACAAACTGGTGGCAAGGATAAAGATCTCCTGTTGGAGTTACAGCCAGATACTCAGTTCCAACGCCGCATCCTGCAACTCTCTTATAGATGCATGGTCCACCTGTCAGGTCAACTGTGTAGTGATAGAAATTAAAGCCCTCGCCTCTCTTCCTTCTCTCAAGCATCTCAAGGGCAAGCTTTTCATACTCCTCGTAAAGCTGTGGAATATCCTCCTCGTGAAGTGCATATGGAACTGTCGGATCACTTACTACTGGCTCCATGCTTGTCTCCTTGAAGCCCATGTCAGCCATATGAATGATATCGGCTGCGAAGTCCTTGTTATACGCGGTGTAAGTTCCACGCATGTAGTATTCCTTGGTACCTCTTGCATCAACCAGTCTTCTGAACTTATCTACAATCTTGTCGTAGGTTCCGTCACCAGTCTTGTTCTTACGCATTCTGTCGTGAGTAACCTGTCTTCCATCGAGACTGAGTACCACGTTGCCCATTTCTTTATTAGTAAAATCTATTACATCATCGTCGATAAGAACTCCGTTTGTCGTGAGGGTAAAGTTGAAGATTTTGTCGTGTTTCTTCTCAAGTTCTCTTCCATAGGCAACAAGCTCTTTGCAGACATCCCAGTTGAGAAGAGGCTCACCACCGAAGAAATCAACCTCCAGATGCCTACGGCTTCCTGACTCGCGCACCAGATAGACAAGCGCAGCTTTTCCTACCTCAAGTGACATAATTCCACTCTTGCCGCTATACTCACCCTTTCCTGCAAAGCAGTACTCACAATCCATATTGCATCCGTGAGCAACGTGAAGACAGATTGCCTTCAGAACTGACTGCTTAACCTTGATTTCATCTGCCATCTCCTCGAAGGGATCGATTGAGAAGAGAAGGCCTTCCTTCTTGAGTTCTTCAATATCTGCAAAAGTCTCGTCTATATCTGCCTGTGAAATCTCAGGGTATCTTTCGAGAATCACCCTGCTAATCTCATCTTTTGAAGCAGTCTCGTACATTTCGATGATATCGTAAGCTACTTCATCAACAGAATGAACAGAGCCGCTGTTGGCATCCATTACAATGTTATAACCGTTTAATTTGTACTGATGAATCATTAATCCTTGTTCCTTAATAAAATGTTTTACATAAAAAAAGTGCCGCTCTTTCGAGCAGCACCTCTAATTGCTACTTCTCCTTGCTCTGCTCGCAGTGCTGATTAGCTACGCTGCAAGAAGTCTTGCTAGCTGACTGGCATGATGTCTGGCACTCGCCGCATCCACCTGTAACTGTTGACTTAGCCATGTTTCTTGTTGAAATTGTCTTAATTCTTGTCATAATTCTGACCTCCTGTTTGGTTACTATATAGAATAACAATTGTGTGATTATTTGTCAATCGAATTGAAACCTAAGCTTCTGTTGTATCTGCCATTATCTTATATGAAAAAACAGCCTCTGTCTTCATATTCCTGTTGATAATTCTGATTCTGTCAGCCTTGCCTTCTACACTGTTGGCCCTGACTCTGATATCAACAGACTCTCCTGCAATAATATCAAGAGCCTCATCATCACCGAGAACAGGTGGAAGGTCCCAGTCTCTTGTAACAGGATTGTATGACCTGTGAAGGAATCTGATCTTGCCGCGTGTTACTTCAATGTGATAAATGCAGTTAGATGAAACACTTGGAATCAGGCATTCGCTCTGCTTGAGACTAAGCTGGCCTCTAAGGTTAACAACAGCAGACGCCTTCTTATAAATAAGACCTCGATACTCCTGCTTACCAGGAACAGACTCAGTTGCAACCATTACATTACAGCCTGCATGAGTAACAACATACTCTGTAGTCTTGCCAAGATTATACTTCATATCATCCTTGGATGACTTTGTCATTACAATCAGATCAGCGCCAAGATCTCTCGCACCTTTGACAATCTTCTGACCGGCCTTTCCAATCTCGGCTCTCTTGATTACTGTATAGTCATCAAGAGCACTATCAACTAAATCAAGCTTCTGTTCAAGATTGCTGATAGCAATGTCATTGCGCTCTCTGCTTGAAGTATAGTCAAGTCTCTCATCAACCATCATGAGAATAATCTCAGCATCATCCGGTGAAAAAAGCTTCTTAACCTGTGCAAGTGCCACCAGGCTTCGAGCTGTTTCGTCTATTGGCAGAAGTATTCTCTTCATCTGTCACCCTCCCTTAAAGCAATAACTAATTATACTATATTGCGCTTAGCGTTGCAATTTATCTAAGCCAGTCACTGGTATTCATGAGGAACAGCTGGAACACCGTATACAATACAATATACTCTTCATCGAAGCTGCAGATAACATTATTCTGAAGCCAGCCGCCTTCCTCTCCGAAGTTCAGGTTGGCTGTTCCAAATACTACAGCCTTACGCTCTCCATTATATGAAATCTCGTAATTTGCTGACACATTGGCTTTACGCACCGCCATAAAAGACTCAGCAACGAAATCGCCGTTAACTGTCTGTATAATATATCTGTTTTTGTCGGATTTCCTATCCTGATAGATAGAACCAAATACATCTCCATCTGAATAAATGTCAAAAATCTCGTTAGTAGCATCCTTGAATGCAGGATTGCGACAAATAACTCTTGCCAGCTCTTCGCCCTCCTCTGACTTGACGATTACCCTCAGTGGAACTTTATTTGAGTCTATATCCAGGATGACATTGTCGTCCATATCATAGAGTTTGTCATCCTGATTATTATGTCTGAAGAACTCAAACATAGTGATGGATTCAGGTGCATTGGTTCTTGTTCCTTCTGCAAAGCCTTCAACAAGAGGTACAAGATCTCCAACCATAACTGCACTCATTACCTTAAGTGCAGCAAAAATTGAATATCTCTTTGGTGTTACTGCCATATCAGATGTATCAAGCACTCTTTCGAGATTGTGTTTGTCTTCCTCATCAGCTTCGAGATATTCTACAACATTGGTATTCCTGATAATAAAAGTATTCTTCTCAAGTGCAATTGACACTATGTCCTTGAACGCTGTAGGTCCGAAGATAATTGCATCACTGCCCTTGAACTTGCCCATCCATGCATTGCCTAAAGGTGTGTCTGTATTCTCAATAAACGCAAAAAGCTCTTCGAGAGATTTTCCATTGGCAGGAACCTTCTTGTCATAAAGGTTCTTATCGTTGTAGCTGCCCTTACGCGATGTCCAGAACACGCCGATACCAAATACAAACAGAATAAAAGCAAGAATAAACTTGCCGATTGTCATTGACACTATACCCATTAGAATTGCAAGAATTCCAACAATCTTATAACCCTTCTCTGCATTCATTATAAGTCGTTCTCCATTTCATACATTAATACATTCATTTAGTCACTCCATCTATTCTACCATATAGTCCAGACTGGTCAAACAACAAAAATTATATGCATTTTCTACTATTGTATGCAAAAAACTCGTAAAACTTGACAAGTTTGTCACAATTAAATTAAAATACTGTCGAGAGGTTATGGCTTGCTGGCTCACATACGAACCAGCGCGGACAACCTGTAATTCTACCAATTCGGATTACAGGAATTTATTGAATTAAAGATTGGAGTTTTTGTTATGTCAAATAATAAGACCGCAAATGCGGAAGCCAACTTTGGCTCACGTTTCGGGTATATCATGGTAGCGGCCGGTGCTGCTATCGGACTCGGAAACATCTGGAAGTTCCCGTACGTTACTTATGGTGATGGTGGTGGAACATTCCTCATCGTTTATTGTATTTTTGCAGTTCTTCTTGGACAGCCTGGAGTTATGATTGAGACAGCTATCGGTCGTCACTCAAGAGCTAACGCTGTAGATGCATACGGCAAGATCAATAAGAAGTGGAGCTTCATCGGAGTTATCAACACTGTATGTACAGCTATGATCGACTTCTACTACATGATCGTTTCCGGTTATGTTGTAAAGTATGCTGTAGCTTATCTGACAGGTGCTCACTTCGGTGCAGACAAGGCTGCTTACTACAATGCATTTATTTCAGATCCGATTGAACCACTGATTTACGGATTCGGCGTAATCGCTCTTACAGCAATTATCCTTGGATTCGGAATCACTGATAAGGTAGAGAAGATTTGTAAGGTTATCCTTCCTGCTCTTCTGGTACTCCTTATTGTCTGCGGTATCTGGGCTCTTATGATTTCACCAGGTGCAGTTGAAGGTCTTAAGTGGTATCTCGTACCAGACTTCAGCAAGCTGAACGGTAAGACTCTTGCAGACGGATGTATGCAGGTTCTCTTCTCAGTAGGTATTGGTTGGGCTATCTTCATCACACTGGGAGCAAGCATTTCAGATGACAAGAACCTTAGAAGTGTCTCAACATGGGTTGTAATCTGTGACTCTGCAATCGCTATTCTTGCTGGATTCGTAATCATTCCATCAGTAGCTGGTTCAGGTTCAGAGATGGCTTCAGGTCCTTCACTGGTATTCCTCGCTATGACTTCTATCTTTGAGAAGTTCCCTGGCGGACATATCATCGGACTGTTCTTCTTCATGTCACTGGTATTCGCAGTATTCTCAACAGCATTTACAATCCTCGAGATTCCTATCATGGTTGTAAGAGAGAAGCTTAACATCGGTTCATGGAAGGCTGTAATAATCACATCACTGATTATCTTTACAGGTGGAATATTTGCTTCACTTTCACAGGGAACTGGACTCCTCAGCGGTCTCATGATTCCGTGGGTAGACTTTGCAGGTGTACATTACTACTGTATCTATGACTGGATTGACTGCTTCTCAGGATACGTTCTTCTCCCTGGTGGAACACTCCTTACAGCATTCTTCGTTGCATATGTTTGGGGATTTGATAACCTGAGCAAGGAGCTTGAGAAAGGTGGCGGAAGACCGGTTAACCTTTGGGATAGATTCACAATTCAGGTATGTATTCCAATCATGACACTGATCGTTATTCTCCACGCATTCGGAGTATTCTAAACAACTTAACAACAGCAAGAGCCTGTGCTTCTGCACAGGCTCTTTTATTATCTGTAATGATTATATTTACTTATCTCCTGTCAGCTCACTTACGGCTGTCGCACCGAGAATAAGTACGGCACCAATAATTATAACAAGCGTAAGCGGTTCTTTTAGCAGGAAAGCTGACAGCATAACTGCTACAACAGGATCTACATAGCTGATAATGCCAACAGTCTGAGCATCAAGATTCTGAACAGTTCTGAAGTATATGGAATAAGCTATTCCTGTATGCACTATTCCGAGAATCATGAGGCAGATTATACCCTGTGCTGTTATATGAAGGCTGCCCAGGTCTTCTGTAAGCATGATATACGGGAGCATCACTACTGTCGTTATGGTAAGCTGTACAAGAGTTGAATCAAGAGTTGACACATCCTTGAAGCTCTTGGTAAGTACAAGTATTACCGCATAGAAGAAGGCGCCTACAACTGCATATATAACACCTTTAAGTTCTGAAAGATTAAAGCCCACCTTCAGCACTCCGGACACAAGAACCATGCCGGTAAAAGCTGTGAGAATGCATATTATTTTCTTAAGCGAAAGTTTCTCTCTATATACAATTGTAGCCATGATGATAAAAAACATCGGCTGTATATAATAGCACAATGTTGCTGTTGCTATTGTTGTGTATTTGAATGCTTCAAACTGACATACCCAGTTTACACACATGCACACACCGGTGGCCGCAATCAGTATGAAGTTGCTCCTTATCGCCTGCCAGTCAACCTTCTGTTTCTTCATCATAAGAACGATTATTATTGTTATTACAGCAAGGAAGGCTCTTCCGAAGCAGATTACGCTGGATGGCATATCAATGAATCTTGTGAAAGTTCCAATTGTTCCAAAAAGCAGACATATAATCAGCAGCTGAATTCTCGCTTTGTTTCTTTCCATACTCAAGTACCCTTTCTATTTAACACAAATACTATTGTAATTAAGAACGCCATACAAAGCAAATAATAAATACATAGAAAAACATCGCATACTGTTGACTCGATACCACCCTTTCCACTAAACTGTTCAAAGTTGCGCTTTTGCGTGTGATAAGCGTCACTTTTCACACGCAGGCAGCTAATTATGAAAAGGTAGGAAAAGATAATGTTAGAAAGAATTGCTGCAATCAATACAGCAGTAAACGATTTTGTGTGGGGTGTTCCTGCGATGATCTGCATCGTAGGTGTTGGTTTATATCTGACACTGTCAACAGGTTTCATCCAGTTCCGCAAGTTCGGTTATGCGATTAAGTCAACAATCGGCAAGATTTTTACAAAGTCTGAAGCTAAGGAAGGTGCAATCACACCTTTTCAGGCTGTCTGTACAGCACTTGCTGCAACTGTTGGTACAGGTAACATTGCCGGTGTTGCCGGCGCCATAGCAATCGGCGGTCCTGGTGCTGTTTTCTGGATGTGGATGTCTGCCCTTCTTGGTATGTGCACCAAGTTCTCAGAGGTTACACTTGCTGTTCACTTCAGAGAAGTTAATTCTGATGGTGACTACGTTGGTGGACCAATGTACTACATAAAGAATGGACTTGGAAAGAACTGGGTATGGCTGGCATATCTCTTTGCAGGCTTCGGCACTCTTACTGTATTCGGAACAGGAAATGCTACTCAGGTAAACACAATTACAGCAGCTATCAACACTGCGCTTATCAGCTTCAATATAGTTGATGCCAACAATCTTGGAACAAGCAATCTGATTATTGGAATAATCATCTGTATTCTTGTTGCAACAATCCTCCTTGGAGGTGTAAAGAGAATAGGCAAAGTTACAGAGAAGCTTGTACCTCTGATGGCTGTACTGTACATACTTCTTGCTCTTGGAGTTATTCTTATTCATATTCAGGCAGTTCCTGATGTCTTCAGATCAATCTTCCAGGGAGCCTTTAATCCACAGGCTGTAACCGGCGGTGCAATAGGAAGTCTCTTCCTCTGCATGCGTAAGGGTGTATCAAGAGGTATTTTCTCCAACGAGGCCGGTCTTGGAACAGGTTCTATCGCTCATGCAACAGCTGATGTTGACCATCCTGTTAAGCAGGGCCTCTTCGGAATATTTGAGGTGTTTGCAGACACTATTGTAATCTGTACCCTCACAGCCCTTGTAATACTCTGCAGCGGAGT
>JAGHUT010000060.1 GCA_018064645.1 Candidatus Crickella merdequi
ATATTATCATTGATAGTGTCAGGTTTGCTCCCTTTTTCGTCAAATGCAAATGCGACTGATGAAGATTCAATTGTTGTGGAAAGGTGCTATGGCTTAAACAGATTCGATACATCAATTGAAACAGCAAAAAAACTTAGGGAAGCTTTGGGCGGTGATCCGTTTGATTCTGTGGTTGTTGCAAACGGAGATTATTTCCCAGATGCCCTCTCAGGAGGATATCTTGCTACAGTAAAAGGCGGCCCGCTCCTTATTGTAAATGCTTCAAGTGAAGATAAGATAAAAGTGTTTATTTCTGAAAATATAAAAGATGGCGGTCACGTATATCTGCTGGGAGGAACAGGTGTTGTTTCATTGCGCTTTGAAAATGCAATAAGGGCAATGGGCAGAAATATTAGCGTTGAAAGACTCGGTGGAGCAACACGTTTTGATACAAATCTAGCGATTTTAGAGGAAGCAAGAGACAACAGACTTAAAGAAAGAGACGCCTTAAAGGAATCACTTGATACTACAACTAGTAGGATTGAAGAATTAAATAAACTTATTCCACAATATAAAGCCTCATATGACAAGACATATGAGGCTAAGATTGAGGCCGAGATGAGGCTGTATGATACTGTAGAAGCTCTTTCAAATGCTGATGCGAAACTTGAGGAAAATGGAATAGATCCACAACAAATGCGGTCAGATGTGATTGATGCAGAAAAAAAGGTTGAGGATGAAGAGAAGAAATGGGAAGAAGAAAAAAACGCAGCATCAACAGCTGTTCAGAATGCCGCAGCAGTAAAGAATAATGTCGGTTGGTATTTTCTTAATAGTAAGGCAACGGTAAGTATCGAGACTTGGAGAACGAGAGCGAGAAATTATTCAGGTACAAAGTCTGTAGCGAATTCTTCAGCTTTCAATACAGCACTAAGTAATGCGGTTAGTTATGATAATCTAGTAATTGCATCACAGCAGATTGATAAAAGCAATTCAGTAAGTGGTAAAAGTAGAAAGATTGATTACAATCTTATGACTTCATCGGCCGTAAGTGTTGCTATATATTCAGCTAATCACAGTCTTGCCCATACATATGCGTATAAAGTAATTGATTCAAATTACTCTCCTTGGACGGGGGAGAATCTTGCTTATGGATACAGCACAAGTGCTGTGTGGAATACATGGTACTATAACGAGAAAGCAAGCAATGGTCCACATTATAAACAACTGAATGATTACTATACTAAATCTCTTTATACAGGATACGGCTACACTACAAAAGGAAGCCCAAGCCCTTCACATGCACAGGAATTTGGCTCTGGTAGTTCTACTTCTGTTGTTACAACAACTTCTCAGTTTAGAACAGACTTGGCGAATTACAGAACGGTTGCTATAAACAATTATAATAATGCTGTTGCGAGACAGAACGAATTAAACTACGAGCCGGCATCACTTGTCCAGGCAAGAGAGGAACTTGAACGAGCAAAAGATGCCTGTGAGAATGTTAAGACGATCGTTGGAGTTAATTACTGGGAACTTTTAGAAGCTGCAGAGAAAGCAGATTCCGAGAAGAAAGCTGCAGAACAAGCACTTGCTGAGGCAAAAGAAGTATATGAAAAGGCAGTTGAGGAAAGAACTCAAAAGCAAGAATTTATTAGTGAAACAACTCCTAAATACGAGATGGCGGTGAAGGTTTGTATAGATGCAGATGTTCATGATGAGGATTATCTGATTTGTGATTCTAGAGAGTTTGCAGATGGTCTTTCTGTATCGGCAGTAAGAAAACCGGTGCTAATTGTTGGCAGTACTCTTACAGAAAATCAAAAGAAGTTTCTTCAGAAGTGCGACAATAATAGCTTTTATATAATAGGTGGAACAGCTGCTGTTTCTACAGCGATTGAGAAGGAAATTAAAAGTAATTTTTCTACAAAAGCGGTTTCTCGTATAGCTGGTTCCAACAGATATGAAACGTCTGTTGAAGTAGCAAAACAGTTGTTATCAGGTACTCATGAAAATGTTGTACTCGCATATGGAATGAACTTCCCAGACGGTTTGTCAGGCGGTCCATTGGCTGCAGCTATTGGGGCACCATTGGTAATGACTTCGGAAAGTAGTGCTCAGATTGCAGCAAAATATGTGTTAACGGCAGGGGTAAAAAAGTTCGTTGTTTTGGGCGGTCCATTGTTTGTTACTAACAATGCAGTTGGAGTGATAGCGAATTAAGATGTTGAAAAATCGATCCTAAGGGGTCGATTTTTTCTCATAATAATTATATTTGCTGTGCTATAATATAAAGCGGTAAATAGTTACTGAATGAAAGAGGGTACGACGATGGAAAAGATTAGATATAATAACGATTATAATCACGGTGCACATCCAGCAGTGCTGAAGGCTTTAGTGGATACAAATAACCAGAGTTTCGGTGGATACAGCGAAGATGAGATGTGCGAAGCAGCAGCAAAGATGATTAAGGAGTACATCGGCAACGAGGAGGCAATTGTTCATTTTCTTGTTGGTGGCACACAGGCTAATGTAATCGGACTTCTTGCTGGACTGACAAGACCATATCAGGCAATTATCTGTCCTGACAGCGGTCATATCAATGAGCATGAGTCAGGTTCAATTGAAGCGACAGGACATAAGCTTCTTCAGCTTCCTGGAACAGACGGCAAGATTACAGCGGCACAGATCGATGCGCTTGCTGAAGTTCATGCTACTTCAGAGCAGTTTGAGCACATTGTTGAGCCTAAGTGCGTATATATTTCTCTGCCTACGGAGTACGGCACAACCTATACACTTGCTGAACTTGAAGCAATCAGAGAAGTGTGCGATAAGTACGGCTTCTATCTTTTCATTGATGGAGCAAGACTTGGCTATGGCCTTGCTGCAAGAAGCTGCGACATTACAATGAAGGATCTTGGAAGACTGGCAGACGCATTCTATATTGGTGGAACAAAGTGCGGTGCTATGTTCGGTGAAGCAGTTGTTCTCAATAATCCTGAACTCAACAAGGGCTTCCGCAACATCATGAAGATGCACGGAGCTATGCTTGCAAAGGGATGGACAATGGGTGTTCAGTTCATGACTCTCTTTGAGAATGGTCTGTACTTTGAAATTACAGATAAGGCTGTAAGACTTGCAGATCAGATTAATGCAGCATTTAAGGCTAAGGGCGTTAAGGCGTTCATGGATTCTGCAGATACTAATCAGCTTTTCTATATTCTTACTGATGAGCAGTTTGAGAAGCTCGATGAAGGATTTATTTTTGCCAATATGGGTAAGATTGGTGACAATCAGACTCTCGTAAGATTCTGCACAAGCTGGGCTACTACACAGGAGGAGGCCGATGCACTTGTTGCAGCAGTAAACCAGTTATAGGAGATTATTTATAAATGAGAAAAGACTTACCACCCGTAACAGTCAGAATGTCTGGTAACTTATATCATCTTGATGAAGTAATGAAGTATATCAAGAGGAATAACCTTTATCAGGCAAGTATGTATCTTGTAAATAATACAGGTATGGGTAAAGATTATGCTACAAAGCTTGCAATGGCTATCAGAGATGCATGGCAGGCTGGCTATAATCCAATCAGACTCAGCTGTTCTCTGATCGGAACTTCAAGAGCGACAGCCAGATTCACAGTAAGAATCGATGAAGTTGCAATTAACGAAGAGAAGCGCAAGAAAGAGGAAGCCGAGCTGGCGGCAAAAGAAGCAAAGGCAAAGGCTGAGAAGCAGGCGGCGTTTGATTCACTGTCTCCGGAGATGAAGCTGCTCCTTAGAATCAGGAAAGCCAATGAGGTTATCGAGGATGAGACTGTAACAGAGAAGCTTGACTGTATCGACCGAATGGTTGTAAAGATTCTTGCAAGAATCGAGCAGAAACCAGAGGCAAGAAGAACAATTGAGGAATTCTATACGCAGTATCTCCCAAGAACGGTTGAAATTGCTGAGAAATATGCGAAGATATATATGACAGGTATCAATAATGATGATACATCAGCCCTCAAGGCGGAGCTGGTAAAAGCTCTTGAGACTTGTGATGATGCTTTTCACAGCCTGTACGAGAGAACATACGATGAGGACATGATTGCTCTCTCATCAGAGATTGCTGCGCTCAACAGCAAACTCAGTTACGATGGTCTAACAAAGTCGGATTTCGACATTTCAGAATAATATTTTATCTATAAAGGAGAAGTACAATGGATGAGATTAAGAACGAAGGAATTACTCTGACTCTTGATGATGAACCAGTAGTTGAGACAATTACTGAGGAAGAGATTAAGGAAGTTGAGGCGGCTAAGGCTGAGGCAGCTACTAAGTTCACAGAAGAGGAGATGAAGCAGATTAAGGACTTTGCTGAGAAGATTGACCTTACAGATGCTAATGCTATTCTCAGCTACGGTGCTGCATCACAGAGAAAAATGAGCGATTTCAGCGATGCTGCTCTCAGCAGCGTTCGTACTAAGGACCTCGGTGATGTTGGTGAGCTTCTTTCAACTCTTATGGTTGACCTTAAGAAAGACACAAATGAGAATAAGGGATTCTTTGCTAAGCTCTTTAATAAGGGCGAGGTTAAGATTGAGGAGATGAGAGCTCAGTATGCAAGTGCTGAGGCCAATGTTGACAGAGTAGTTAAGGCTCTTGAGGAGCACAGAGAGACTCTGACTAAGGATATTGCACTTCTCGATAAGCTCTACGATAAGAACAAGCTGTACTTCAAGGAGCTTTCAATGTACATTGAGGCAGCTAAGATCAAGCTTGACAAGGCAAGAAACGAGGAACTTCCAGCACTTCAGAAGAAGGCTGCAGAGTCAGGCCTTCCTGAGGACACACAGGAGGCTCAGGACTTCGCTAACATGATTGACAGATTTGACAAGAAGATTTACGACCTTGAGGCAACAAGAGCAATCTGTCTGCAGAATGCACCTCAGATCAGAATGATTCAGAACAATGATATCATCATGTCAGATAAGATTCACAGTGCTATCGTTAACACTATTCCACTGTGGAAGAACCAGATGATCCTTACACTTGGACTTCAGCATACTGCTGAGGCAGTTAAGGCTCAGAACATGGTTGATGAGACAACTAACGAGATGCTCAAGAAGAATGCAGAGCTTCTCCATACAACAACAGTTGAGACAGCTAAGAGTGCAGAGAGAGGAATCGTTGATATCGAAACTCTCCAGCACACTAACAATCAGCTCATCAGCACTCTCGACGAACTTATTCAGATTCAGACTGATGGACGCGAGAAGAGAGCAGCTGCAGAGGAAGAGCTTGCTAAGATTGAGGCTGAGCTTAAGGAGAAAATGCTTGCAGCAAGTGCAGTGGCTGGTGGACAGACAGTACAGCAGGTGCAGGGCTAGTTTGATAATTGAGAGGGGTCGCGAAGACCTCTCTTTTTTTGTGCGTGAGTGACGATTTGCACCTCCCTATGGCTGCACGCTCGCGCTCTTAATCGCTCGTAGCGGTACTAAGCTCAAGTGTCGCCAAGGGCTCACTTTCACTAAGTACCGACGGCGATTAAAGACAGCCCTAGTGAGGCACAAATCGCCTTCAGTCCAAAAAGCCGTGAGTCTTCGAGACTCTCAATTATCTAGAGATGAACGATTCAATGGCTGCACGCTCCCGCTCTTAATCGCTCGTAGCGGTACTAAGTTCAAGCATCGCCAAGGGCTCGCTTTCATTAAGTACCGACGGCGATTAAAGACGGAACTTCAGGGCCTTG
>JAGHUT010000045.1 GCA_018064645.1 Candidatus Crickella merdequi
TTCCTCATCAGCTCGCTTTTCTGCGATTCGTATCCGATGAGGTCGTCAAAGCTTATCTTCTCTGTCGCACGGATTGGTTTGAAACGGAGCTCATCTCCGTCCTCTTCGACAATTCTGAACGCGTCTGTAAAAGAAAAGTCTCCTATTCCCCTTATTTTGTAGTGGTCGTCGAGTACAGCTTTAAAATCTTTGTCGCTGCCTGCGGCTTTAAGCTTGTCTCTAACTTCAACTACCATTCCGCCTGCGCGTCCTGCGTACTCTGATGGCTCATTGTCGTTTCTGAAATCGAGGATTGCTTCAATCACTGTATCGCTCAGAACTTCTCTGAGGCTCTCGAATTCATAGCTCATCAGAGTCTTAATAATTCGAAAATCTGACAGAGCAAGAGCCGAGAAGGAATCCTCCTTCGCTTCAGTTCTTTCTCTTGATATTGTATATGCATTCTCGTCCGTAAGAGCGAAGTATACGATATAGTTCTGCCAGAGATTTCCGTCGATTCCCATTCGGGAAGAAAGTGATATTAACTGATTCACTACCGAAAGAACGGAAGCTTCGAGAGCCGCTTTATCTGTGCCCCCGGAGCACCGTTCTTCTGCTTCGATTAACTCCGACATTATGCTCCCTCTTGCGGGTTTGAAGAATAGCATTTTGCTGACTTCCTCTTTAAGCATGATGCCTCCTTTATCGATTTAAAAGTTCCATTATTATGGCAGGAGGATTGCTCCCTTATCTGCCGATGACACCATCTTTGCATATCTTGCAAGATAGCCTGTCTTGATTCTTGGCTCAGGACATACCCATGCGGCTCTTCTCTTCTCGAGCTCCTCATCTGAAACATTGAGTACAATGCTGCACTCCGGAATGTTGATTGAGATGATATCTCCCTCCTGTACAAGAGCGATGTTACCGCCTGATGCTGCCTCCGGACTTACGTGTCCGATTGAAGCGCCTCTTGTAGCACCTGAGAAACGTCCGTCTGTGATAAGAGCAACGCTCTCGCCAAGACCCATACCTGCGATTGCAGATGTTGGATTGAGCATCTCTCTCATTCCAGGACCGCCCTTAGGACCCTCGTAACGAATTACTACTACATCGCCAGGATTGATTTTCTTAGCATAGATTGCCTCAATAGCATCATCCTCGCAGTCGAATACTCTTGCAGGACCTTCGTGCTCCATCATCTCAGGAGCAACTGCAGCTGCCTTTACAACACATCCGTCTGGAGCAAGGTTACCCTTGAGAACTGCAATTCCGCCTGTTGCCATGAACGGATTATCAATAGGTCTGATAATCTCTTCATCTGTGTTCTCTACACCTTCAAGATTCTCTGCTACTGTCTTGCCTGTTGCTGTAATCAGGTCGGTGTGGAGGAGATCCTTCTTTGTGAGCTCCTTCATTACTGCATATACTCCACCAGCCAGATCAAGATCCTCCATATAAGTCGATCCTGCAGGAGCAAGATGGCAAAGGTTAGGTGTTCTTCTGCTGATTTCGTTTGACTTGTCGAGATCAATCTCTACTCCAGCCTCGTGTGCAATTGCAGGAAGGTGAAGCATTGTATTTGTTGAGCAGCCAAGCGCCATATCTACAGTCTCAGCGTTGTCAAAAGCCTTCGCTGTCATAATATCTCTTGGCTTGATATCTTTCTCAACAAGCTCCATAATCTTCATTCCTGTGTGCTTAGCAAGTCTTAATCTTGCTGAATATACTGCAGGAATAGTTCCGTTGCCAGGAAGTGACATTCCGATTGCCTCTGTAAGGCAGTTCATTGAGTTAGCTGTGTACATTCCAGAGCAGCTTCCACATGTAGGACATGCATTTTCTGTCATCTCTGCTACGCCGGCTTCATCAAGTGTTCCAGCCTTGTACGCACCTACAGCCTCAAACATGTGGCTGAGGCATGTTCTCTTTCCATCCTTCAGCTTACCTGCGAGCATTGGTCCGCCTGATACAAAAATTGAAGGAATGTTCAGTCTTGCTGCTGCCATCAGAAGTCCAGGTACGTTCTTGTCGCAGTTAGGAATCATTACAAGTCCGTCGAACTGGTGAGCTGCTACCATTGACTCTGTTGAATCGGCAATAAGGACTATAGTTACAAGAGATTACTTCATTCCTGTATGGCCCATTGCGATACCATCACATACTGCGATAGCAGGGAACATAATAGGAGTACCGCCTGCCGCGCGAACGCCGGCTTTTACGGCCTCAGCAATCTTGTCGATATTCATGTGGCCTGGAACGATCTCATTATATGAGCTTACGATTCCGATAAGAGGGCGCTCGATTTCCTCATCTGTGTAACCGAGAGCGTAAAGAAGACTCTTGTTAGGAGTTCTTTCTACGCCTTTTTTGATTGCATCTGAACGCATTTATAATTCTCCTTATAACTTCTAAAGGGATTCCGGCCGAAAACGGCCGAAATCCTCTGTTCTAACAAGTATTAACTAAGTCCGTGGGAATTAGTTTGAAGCGCTGTCGAGACCCTCGTCTCCGCCCTGTGTATCCTTCCAGAGCATGTTGTTTCTGAGCTCTGCTCCAACAACCTCCATCTGGTGCTTAGCAAGGTTGTTTCTCTTTGAGTTGAAGAATGTTCTTCCATTCTTGTTCTCAGCAATCCATCTGCCGGCAAAAGTTCCGTCCTGAATGTCTGCAAGAACCTTTCTCATGTTAGCCTTAACCTCGTCATGTGGAAGTACTCTTGGTCCTGATACGTACTCACCGAACTCAGCTGTATCTGAAATTGAGTAGTTCATAGCTGCAACTCCACCCTTGTTGATGAGGTCGATGATGAGCTTCATCTCGTGAATGCACTCGAAGTATGCGTTCTCTGGCTGATATCCAGCCTCTACGAGAACCTCGAAACCGCACTGCATGAGGTCTACAACTCCACCACAGAGAACTGTCTGCTCTCCGAAGAGGTCTGTCTCTGTCTCCTCGTACATTGTTGTCTCCATTACTCCAGCTCTATCTCCACCGATTCCAGCGATGTAAGCAAGTGCGATATCCATGCACTTTCCTGTTGCATCCTGCTCGCATGCTACGAGGCAAGGAACACCTTTTCCAGCAACATACTGCGATCTTACAGTGTGTCCAGGTCCCTTAGGCGCTGCCATGAATACGTCGATGTTTGCAGCAGGCTGAATCTGCTGATATCTGATATTAAATCCGTGAGCAAATGCAAGTGCAGCGCCATCCTTGAGGTTAGCTGCTACTGACTCCTTGTAGATGTCAGCTGCTCTCTCGTCGTTAACGAGCATCATTACGATGTCGGCCTTTGCTGTAGCCTCAGCAACTGTATAAACCTCAAAACCGTCCTTTGTAGCCTTGTCCCAGCTCTTTCCTGGACGAAGTCCCATAATAACGTTGCATCCTGAATCTCTCAGGTTCATTGCGTGTGCGTGACCCTGTGATCCGTAACCGATAATTGCGATAGTCTTTCCGTTAAGTACGTTAAGATCACAGTCCTTCTCATAATACATTTTTGCCATAGTCGAATTCTCCCTTCTCCTTTGTGTCCTCGTCAATTGTACTTGTTCCTCTCTCGAGGGCCACAATACCCGTTCTAACTAATTCCATAATATTTAAATGCTCAAGCAGATTCTCGAAAGCATGATTCTTCTCATTGTCTCCAATAATCGCCAGAGTTATTGACTCAGTTGATACATCGATTACAGATGCTCTGAAGATGTTTGCAATCTGCATAACTTCGTTTCTCTCGATGCTGTCAGCTGTTGCAATCTTTATGAGCAGAAGCTCTCTCTTTATTGCACTTTCACTTGAAAGCAGCTTTACAGAATGAACCGGCAGCAGTTTTCTGAGCTGGTTGCATGTGAGCTCTGCTTTTTCCTGTGTGGTCAGAAGCTCAATTGTCATTCTTGAAATTGCTGGATTATGAGTGGTTCCTACTGCAAGGGACTCAATGTTGTATCCTTTTCTCGAAAACATTCTCGATACCTGTGACAGTACTCCTGCCTCGTTATCTACAAGGACAGATATTGTGTGGATAGTTTCTCTATTCATATCTTTCCTCCTTAGTCTACGATAAAGTTAGTAATAGCTCTTCCGCCTGGTACCATTGGACGAACCAGTTCGTCAATGTCGATTGGACACTCGATTACAGCACTCTTGCCACTTTCGAGAGCTGCCTGAAGAGCTGCCTCGAGTTCAATCTTAGTTGTGCATCTCATTCCCATGATTCCAAAAGCCTCAGCCAGCTTAACAAAATCAGGACCTCTATCCATGTATGTCTGTGAGTATCTGTGATCATACATAAGAGTCTGCCACTGTCTTACCATTCCAAGAGCTGAGTTGTTGAAAAGTACTGTGATTACAGGAATGTCGTACTTCTGCTCTGTGCAGAGCTCTGCGAAGTTCATTCTGAAACTTCCGTCTCCAGTGATATGACATACGCACTGGTCAGGATTACCAACCTTCGCACCGATAGCAGCTCCAAGACCGAAGCCCATAGCACCGAATCCGCCTGATGTGATCAGCTGACCCGGATAGGTGAAATGGAGGTGCTGAATTGCCCACATCTGATGCTGTCCTACATCAGTTGCTACGATTGTCTTCTCTGGCAGAATCTTTGCGATTGCCTCTGTAATCTGCTTAGGTGTCAGTGTATCTCCACCTGACTCGTACTCCTGCTCCTTAGGGAACTGGAATACATACTCTTTCCAAGGTGTGTGATCCTGCTGCTTAAGCTTCTTGTTGGCAATCTCAAGAACTCTTTTGGCATCGCCTACGATGTGATGGTCTGTCTTAACATTCTTGTCAATCTCAGAACGGTCAATGTCAATGTGGACAATCTTTGCATTTCTTGCAAAATGCTTTACATCAAGAGTTACTCTTTCGTTGAATCTGCAGCCTACAGAAATCAGAAGGTCGCAAGCATCGATTCCTCTGTTGGAAGCCTGTGAACCGTGCATTCCTATCATATTTGTTGAGAGTGGATTTGATCCGTCAAAGCCGCCGGCACCCATGATTGTAATTGCTACAGGTGCGTCTGCCTTTTCTACAAACTCGAGGAACTCAGCCTGTGCTCTACCTCTTACAACTCCGCCTCCGCAGATTACCATTGGCTTCTCTGATGCTTCAATCATCTCGATGAGCTTGTCGATATCGCCTTCTGGCTCATGTGGCTTGAGGTTATGTGTTGGTCTGTTCTTAAGAGTTGCAAGCTTTCCTGACTCATAGTGCTTGTCGAGATCTACTTTCTCATACTCAGCTTCCTGGCCGCTGATGTTAGTCAGAATATCAATAACAACAGGACCTGGGCGACCTGATCTAGCCATTGCAAAAGCCGCTCTTACTGTGCTTGCAATCTCGTTAACATCCTTAACGAGGTAGTTGCACTTTGTGATAGGCATTGTGATACCGACTGTATCGCACTCCTGGAATGAATCCTTTCCAATGAACGCCTCGCCTACGTTACATGTGATGAATACAACAGGAGATGAATCCATAAATGCTGTCGCAATTCCTGTTGTCAGGTTAGTTGCTCCCGGACCTGATGTAGCAATACAAACTCCAACCTTACCGGTGCTTCTTGCATATCCGTCAGCAGCATGTGATGCGCCTTGCTCGTGAGCTGTAAGAATGTGCTTGATCTTATCTCCATACTTGTAGATAGAATCATACAGATTGATTACAGTTCCACCTGGATAGCCGAAGATTGTATCAACGCCCTGCTCCAGAAGACATTCCATTAAGATGTCTGATCCTTTGAGTTTCATATCTTCACCTTTCTCCAAAATATAATTAACTAAAGTCTATAAATAACTGATAATAGTGTCTGTCATCTCAGTGCAGCTGAGTGCTCCCTCTGCACCGCCGGCAATATCAGCAGTTCTGTATCCTGCATCAAGAACCTTGTTGACAGCCTCTTCAATAGCATCAGCCTCCTCTGTAAGATCGAAGGAGTATCTCAGCATCATTGCTGCTGAAAGTATTGTTGCGATTGGGTTAGCTTTGCCTGTTCCTGCGATGTCAGGTGCTGAGCCGTGGATTGGCTCATACAGACCTCTCTTGGTATTACCGAGAGATGCTGATGCAAGCATTCCGATTGAACCGGTAATCTGAGATGCCTCATCTGAGAGAATATCTCCGAACATGTTGCTTGTTACCACTACATCGAACTGACCCGGATTTCTGACAAGCTGCATTGCTGCGTTGTCTACCAGCATGTCCTTGCATGTGACCTCTGGATACTGCTCGCCGATTCTGTGAACGACTTCTCTCCAGAGTCTTGATGTCTCAAGTACATTTGCCTTGTCAACACTGATGAGATTCTTGCCTCTCTTCATTGCTGTCTGGTAAGCGACATGTGCGATTCTCTCAATCTCCATGACGCTGTATGCCTCGGTGTCGTAAGCCTCTTTGCCGTATTTGCCTTCACGGTAGCCTCTTTCACCGAAGTAGATGCCTCCTGTCAGCTCTCTGAGAATCATAATGTCAGAACCTTTTGCAACGATGTCAGCTCTGGGCGGGCTGTCATCCTTAAGCCCTCCGTAGAGCTTTGCAGGTCTTAAGTTAGTGAAAAGTTCCAGCGCCTGTCTCAGTCTCAGAAGTCCCTTCTCTGGTCTTGCATCTCCGCTGAGGCCATCCCACTTAGGTCCGCCTACTGCTCCGAAAAGCACGCTGTCGCTTGCGAGACATCCCTTAACTGACTCTTCAGGAAGTGGATCTCCGCAGGCATCGATAGCTGCACCACCTGCAAGGTACTCATTGAATTCAAAACTGTGTCCGTACTTCTCTCCGATAACTTCAAGAACTCTTACAGCACTGTCTACGATCTCCGGACCGATACCATCACCTTTAACTAATGCAATCTTATAATTCATATGCCCTATGCCTTCTTTCTGTAGTTAATCAGTCCGCCAGCTTCGATAATTGCCTGAATGAATGGAGGGAATGCTGCTGCCTGGAAGCTCTCGCCAGTTGTCTCATCCTTGATAACTCCTGTCTCGAAGTCCACGCTTACAGTATCTCCGTTAGCAATTGCCTCTGCTGCCTCTGGGCATTCAAGAATCGGAAAACCAATATTGATTGCATTTCTGTAGAAAATTCTTGCGAAGCTTGCTGCAATTACACATGATACTCCGCAAGCCTTGATTGACACAGGTGCATGCTCTCTTGATGAGCCGCATCCGAAGTTCCATCCGCCAACCATAATGTCACCTGTATGATCAACCTTTGGGAACTCTGGATCGATGTCCTCCATGCAGTGTCTTGCCATATTCTCAAGAGATGGATCATTGAGATATCTTGCAGGGATGATTACGTCAGTGTTAACGTCATCACCGAATTTGTAAACTTTACCTTTTACCATGATGACCTCCTTACATAATATCTTCCGGACCTGCCACGTAACCTGCAACAGCAGAAGCTGCAGCTACAGCAGGACTTGCAAGAATGATTTCACTCTCTACGTGACCCATTCTACCTACAAAATTTCTGTTTGTTGTTGAGATTGTTCTTTCTCCTTCGCACATTACTCCCATGTGGCCACCCATACATGGGCCGCAGCTTGGAGTATTAACTGCGCATCCGGCCTCGATGAAAATCTTCATTATGCCTTCCTCGATGCACTGGAGATAGATATCCTGAGTTGCAGGAACGATATTGACTCTGATGCCCTTTGCAACTTTTCTGTCCTTGAAAATCTCTGCTGCGATTCTCATATCCTCCATACGGCCGTTAGTGCAGGAACCGATTACGACTGAGTCGATGTGAGTTCCCTTGACCTCATCAACAGTTCTTGTGTTTGATGGGAGATGTGGAAGTGATACTGTATTCTTCAGCTCACTGAGGTTAATCTCAACGACTCTTTCGTACTCAGCATCCTCATCAGCTTCGTAAACATTGTATGGTCTGTCGACTCTGCCCTTGATGTACTCAAGAGTTTTCTCGTCTACAGGGAAAATTCCGTTCTTTCCGCCGGCCTCAATAGCCATGTTGGAAATTGTGAATCTGTCATCCATGCTCAGCTCTGCAACACCAGGGCCTGCAAACTCGATTGATTTGTAAAGAGCCCCGTCTACACCGATCTCTCCAATGAGGTGAAGGATTACATCTTTACCTGTTACCCACTTTGAAGGCTTGCCTGTCAGCATTACCTTGATTGCTGAAGGAACCTTGAACCAGCTCTGGCCTGATGCCCAGCTTGCTGCAAGATCTGTTGAGCCAACGCCTGTTGAGAAAGCTCCAAGAGCTCCGTATGTACATGTGTGTGAATCGGCTCCAATGATAATCTCGCCTGGAGCAGCAAGACCTTTTTCAGGTACAAGCGCATGCTCGATTCCTACAACGCCTGTGTCATAGAAATGTGTGAGATCCTGCTTCTTTGCAAACTCTCTTGCCTTCTTTGAGAGTCTTGCTGAATCAATATCCTTGCAAGGTGTGTAGTGATCGAGGATGATTGCTACCTTATCCTTGTCGAAAACCTTGTCAAAGCCTGCCTGCTCGAAAATGTCTGCAGATACAGGTGATGTAATGTCATTACTCATGCACAGATCGAGTCTTGCTTCTACAAGCTCGCCTGCCTTAACGCTTTCCACTCCCACGTGTGCCGCAAGAATCTTCTGCGTCATAGTCATGCCCATAATCTATATCCTCCTGTTACTATCTGATTAGTTAGCAGCTTCTTCTCTCTGCTTAATCAGCTTGTTAACTGACTGAATGTATGCAACGATTGATGACTCGATAACGTCTGTAGAAAGACCGTGACCTGTGTAAGTCTTGTTCTCGTTAGTCAGCTTGATTGTTGCGTCTCCGATTGTATCCTTGCCCTCTGAAATTGAGAAGATTGAGAAGTCTGCAAATGTATGCTCTCCTGGCTTAGCAATCTTGTTGATAGCTCCGAATGCTGCATCAAGAGGGCCATCTCCGAGGCATACTGCTTCGTAATTCTTACCGTTCTTCTCAAGGTTGATTGTGCATGTAGCTGTTGTGAAGTTGCTTGTGTTAACAGAGAACCAGTTGAGCTTGTAGCCACCCTCTTCATCCTTGATCACACTGTGGTTAACGATAGCCTCAAGATCGCTGTCGTTTACTGTCTTCTTCTTGTCGCAGATTACCTTGAACTCCTCGAAGCAAGCCAGCAGCTCTTCCTTGGACAGCTCGTATCCAAGCTCCTTGAGACGAGTCTCAAAGGCATGCTTTCCTGAATGCTTACCAAGTACCAGATTATTGGCTGTGATACCAACTGACTCTGGAGTCATAATCTCATATGTTGCCTTGTTAGCAAGTACTCCATGCTGGTGAATTCCAGCCTCGTGAGCAAATGCGTTCTTGCCGACAATCGGCTTGTTAAGAGGTGCTGACTGTCCGATGATGTTATATACAGTCTTAGAAGCCTTGCTGATCTGTGTTGTGTCGATTCTTGGCTGTGATGCAAAGATGTCCGGACGAGTGCGCATTGCCATTACTACTTCCTCAAGTGAAGTGTTGCCGGCTCTCTCTCCAAGACCATTGATTGTACACTCAATCTGTCTAGCTCCTCCAAGTACTCCTCCAAGAGAGTTAGCTGTAGCCATACCCAGGTCATTGTGGCAGTGTACAGAGAAAATTACATCCTCTGGATTGTCGATATGACTCTGAACGTATGAAATGAGGTTTCTCATCTCGTCTGGAGTTGTATATCCAACTGTGTCTGGGAGGTTGATTGTTGTGGCACCGTTAGCAACTACTGCATTAACAACCTTTACCATGAAATCGTAATCACTTCTTGTAGCATCCTCACAGGAGAACTCAATATTTGAGCAGAGGCTTCTTGCATACTTTACAGCAGCTGCTGCATTCTCAATAACCTGATCTTCTGTCATCTTGAGCTTATATTCCATGTGAAGTGGTGATGTTGCCAGGAAGACGTGGATTCTTGGATCTACTGCACCCTTAACAGCATTGTATGCTGCATCAATGTCCTTCTGTACTGATCTTGAAAGTGAAGCAACTGTACAATCCTTAACTGTCTCAGCAACTGTCTTTACTGACTCGAAATCTCCAGGAGAGGAAATAGCAAAACCAGCCTCGATGATATCAACCTTAAGTCGTTCTAGACACTTTGCTACCTCAATCTTCTCCTTGAGGTTCATGCTGCAGCCAGGGGCCTGCTCGCCATCGCGAAGTGTTGTGTCGAAAATCTTAATGTCGTTAATCATCACTGTTATCTCCTTTGTCTTAAAAAATTTAAAAATAGTCTATAAAATATTAAAAGCCGAATGACCTGCGTTAAAAGTCATCCGGCTTATAATCTGATTTAAATCCGCGCGTAAAGCGCGTAACAGTTACTAGCAGTTTGTGGCATGACTTTTAACGCTGTTTCCATCGACTAGAAGTAGTCCAAGAACAGCGCTAATAATAAGAATGCTAATCACTACTGCGAAAGTTGCCTGCATGTAACTGTTTCCTTTCTTGTATTCATTAGGAATATTTTACTCTCAACAGTATGCAAAGTCAACAATTTAGAGCTTAAATTTTGTATTTTTACTACAAAATTCATTTATTTTTGAGACTCTTTACTGAGAATGTTTCTTTTGTTAGCTTCTATCAGGTCGTTGTAGGTCCACACATCCATTTCAACGAATTCGTTCCACATCACATCCTTCTCTATTGCGGCCGCAACACCGGCAACAAACTGCTTTATCATCGGATTCTGTCTGTTTGATTCAAGAACAATATAGCCCAGCTCACGCATTACATTGTCTTCCATCCTGACGACTTTTGGAAAGAACTTGGAACCGATTCGCGTCATTCCACTGTCTATAAGCATGCTTGCCGGCATTATTGTCGACCCCATGCCAAGAGCAATGCTTTTGACAATCAGTGTATTGCTGATTTTATCAGGGTAATATACAGGGGTAACATTCCTGCTCCTGAGATATGTTATGGAATTCCTGTCCTCGCCGTAATCTGCCACGAAGAACTCCCTGTTATGGAACGCCTCAAAGGGACAAGGTGCTGTAATATTCTCTTTGCTGTATAACACTCCGTAATACGGATCCTTTGTAAGCTCTCCCCAGTAGAAATCTCTTGAAGCCCACGCATGCTCTGTAAAACCCAGGTCAATTACGCCTTCCTCAAGCCATCTGTTTATTTCGAAAGGATTGCCTTTGACAATATCGAAATGGAAGCCTGTGTAGTTATCCATCATGTAGTGCATGGCATCGGCAAACCATCTTGTCGCAATAGTATCAATGGCGCCGATGTGAAGCGTAAGGCTCGTATTGTTCTTTCGACCTGCAATTGCAAAGCGAAAGCTGTCAGCTGCGTGAACCGCCCTGCAAACCTCCGGATACAGTGCAATTCCATCCTCACTTAGTCTTATGCCATTATAATTTCTTTCAACAAGTTGAAGTTCAAGTTCCTCTTCCAGGCTCTTTATGACATAAGATACGCCTGCCTGCGTATAGCCGAGAACCTCTGCAGCCCTTGAAAAACTGCCTGTTTCAGCTACTTTAAGAAACACCCTGAGTTTATCTGAATCCATATTATCTCCTCACTTACAGGTATAAGAATCTCTTGTACCATATTATATTTTCTCACTTCTCAAAGGTCAACAAAACTTATATATTATGTGTAATTTCTAAGCAGGTTTTGTTAAGCGTTTCTACACGCATAGCATTTACCTATATATAACCCCCCAAGTAAAAAAGATGCCGTGAGGCATCTTTTTTACATTTCATATTATTCTGTCGCTTCCTCTGAAGCCTTTGCCGCTTCAATCTTGGCAAGCTCTTCCTCTTCCAGAACTCTGTAAGCTACTTTGCCGACAAGAGTCTTAGGAAGGCTGTCTCTGAACTCGATATCATATGGCATTGCGTACTTTGCGATGTTCTTGCGTGCATATGCCATAAGCTCTTCTTTAGTTTCGTCATTCTTAGGTACACCTTCTGCAGGCATTACGAAGACCTTAACCTTCTCCATCTTGTAATCATCAGGAACTCCGATTACGCAGCTCATATGAACCTTGTCATGAGCATCAAAGATGTTCTCAAGCTGTGCCGGATAAATGTTGTAGCCTGAAGAAATAATCATTCTCTTTGCTCTGCCCTTGAAGTGGATGAAGCCTTCATTATCCATAATGCCAAGGTCACCGGTATGAACCCATGTAAGTCCGTCGCTATGAGTTCTGAGAGTATCGGCTGTTTCCTCCGGCATATCGAGATAGCCCTTCATTACCGATGGTCCAGCAAGTACAATTTCTCCTTCCTCACCGTATGGGAGCTTCTCATCTGTGCCCGGCTTGACAATCTTATAGTATGTATCAGCGAAAGGAATTCCTATGCTTCCCTCCTTGAACTTAAGCGGCGGTGTCAGGCAGGATGCTGTAACACACTCTGTTGTTCCATAGCCTTCTCTGATCTGAATAGATGCCTTGTGGTCATACAGGAATTTGTCAAACTTCTTCTTGAGCTCAACGGAGAGTGAGTCACCTCCACTAAATACACCTTTGAGGCAGGAAAGATCTGCTTTTTCCATTGAAGGAAGTCTCAGGAGTGCCTCGTAGAGAGTTGGAACTCCTGCAATGAAATTGCATCTGTGCTTGGTAATCAGCTTTGCATAGCTCTTTGCTGTGAATCTTGGAACGAGAATGCATGAGCCTCCCTGGGAGAGCATTGTGTGAATGCAGACACCAAGGCCAAAACCATGGAAGAGCGGCATTGCAGCCAGCATCTTGTCTCCAACACGGAACATTGGATTAGCAGCTACTACCTGTTCGCTCAGGGCATTGAAATTAAGGTTAGTCAGCTCAATTCCTTTGGTTGTTCCTGTTGTTCCGCCTGAATACAGAATTGCCGCAACATCCTCTGGCTTTCTCTTAACTTTATAATTCCAGCTGCAGGCTTTTCCGAGCTTAATAAACTGAGGCCACTGAATAACCGGTGCATCGTAAGGAATCTTCTGAATCTTGCGACCATCGGTCAGCATATATCCAGCCTTGATTGGCTTGCTGAGCTCGTCCTTGATTCTTGCAATAATAACATTAACAATACTTGTGTTCTCTCTAATAGCTTCAATCTTATTGTAGAACTGGTCCAGCGTAACTACAGTTACACTCTTGGACATATTAAGATAGTTCTCAATCTCCTTCTCTGCCGAGAGAGGATGAATCATGTTGGCAACGGCGCCTACAAGATTGACTGCATAAAGCATATATATGGCCTGAGGGCAGTTCGGCATCGCGATGGTGACTCTGTCGTTCTCTCTTGTGCCGATTGTCTTAAGTGCTTTGGCGCAGTCGTTAATATTGCGAATCAGCTGTCTGTATGTTGTGTTCCTGCCCATAAAGCTGAATGCAACATTGTTAGGATACTTCTCTGCAACAGCTTCAAGCTTCTCATATATTGTGCCATTGGTATATTCAAGAGTCAGAGGAAGCTCTCCCAGCTGGCTCTTCCATGGAATATCCACACCCTCCGGAATCGGAAATACGATATTGCCATTCTCATTTATATTATAATTCATTTGCTTTCTCCTTCTTTTGTGAAAACCATCTTTATTATCATAACACATTTTCCTGTCGTTAGGCTCGCAGACTTCAAAAATTGCAGTGTTTCTATTGATTGATACTTTTGGTTATTATAAAATTTTTCTGTTAAGGTTAACCCATTTTAACAGAAATAAATCATTATACGAAAAGAGGTGCTACATGTTAGTAGATAAGACCGTTACTGAGTTTACCGAAGTTCTTGCTTCAAAGGAGCCTGTTCCAGGCGGCGGTGGTGCAGCTGCCCTCATCGGTTCAATAGGAATTTCCCTTGGAGATATGGTTGGTGAACTCACAACAGGCAAGAAGAAGTATGCCGATGTTGAGGAGGATATCCAGAGACTTATGGCAAAGTCTCAGGAGCTGAGAGTGAAGTTCCTTGAACTGGTTGACGGAGATGCAGAGGCATTTGCCCCACTTGCAAAGGCGTACAGCATCCCTAAGGATGATCCGACTAGAGATGAGGTTATGGAGGCAGCACTCAGAGTTGGCTGCTCCGTTCCAATGGATATTATGAGAACCTGTGCAGAAGCGCTCGATGTAGTTGCAGAATTTGCCGCAAAAGGTTCAAAGCTGGCTATTTCCGATGCAGGCTGCGCTGCGGTAGCATGCAAAGCGGCAATTCAGGCTGCGTCTCTCAATGTTTTTATCAACACAAAGTCGATGAAAGACAGAGACTATGCAGAAGCTCTTAACAATGAGGCTCACGGCCTTCTGGCTAAGTATGAGCCAATGGCAGATGATATCTACAAGATGGTAGCAGACAAATTCTAATAGAGGTGACAATATGGCAGAAGTATTACTTGGCGCACCTGTAACAGAGGCGCTTAATGCAAAGATGATTGCTGATGTTGAAGAGCTGAGAAGCAAGGGAATCGACCCTACACTCTGCATCTTCAGAGTCGGCGAGAGACCGGATGACCTTTCATACGAGAAGGGTGCAACAAAGAGATGCGAGAAGATCGGCGTTACAGTTAAGAACGTTGTTCTCCCTGCAGATGTTGATCAGGAGACATTCGACAAGACTCTCACAGAGATCAACGAGGACCCTGCAATCCATGGAATCCTTATGTTCAGACCACTTCCTAAGCAGCTGGACAACGAGAAGGCTCGTCAGATGCTGAATCCTGCTAAAGATGTGGACGGCTGCACAGACGGTTCACTGGCAGGCGTATTCACTAACACAAAGACAGGCTTCCCTCCATGCACAGCTCAGGCTGCAATGGAGATTCTCAAATTCTATGAGGTTCCAATGAGAGGTAAGTCGGCTGCAGTAATCGGCAGATCACTGGTAGTTGGAAGACCTGTATCAATGATGCTTATGCACGAGAACGCTACCGTTACGACATGCCACACAAAGACTCCTGACCCTGCAGCAGTTGCAAGAGAAGCAGATATTCTTATCTGTGCAGCAGGTCAGCTTCACTCAGTAACACCTGAGTTCACTAACCCTGACCAGGTTATCATCGATGTTGGCATCAACTGGGATGAGACAAAAGGCGGAATCTCCGGTGACGTTGATTTTGAAGCAGTAGAGCCTTGCTGCAAGGCACTCACACCAGTTCCTCGCGGAGTAGGAACAGTAACAACAAGCGTACTAGTTTCACACGTAGTAGAGGCCGCAAAGAGAACTCTTGCATAGCGAAAGATTCTTCATTACTCCACACAACTGGGATTCTTTGTGTTAGAATCTGTTATACACAGGGGATAAATTTTTAAAAAAGGGAGTGTAATAATGACAGTAGAAATGAAGCCTATCAAAGAAGGTAAAGTTAGAGAGATATATGATAACGGAGATTCTCTGATTCTTGTTGCAACAGACAGAATCAGCTGCTTCGACGTTATTCTGAACAATCAGGTTACTAAGAAGGGAACTGTTCTTACACAGATTTCAAAGTTCTGGTTTGACTTCACACAGGACATCCTTCCTAACCACATGATTTCAACAGATGTTAAGGACATGCCTGAATTCTTCCAGCAGCCTAAGTATGATGGCAACAGCATGATGGTTAAGAAGCTTGAGATGATGCCTGTTGAGTGCATCGTTAGAGGTTACATCACAGGAAGTGGCTGGGCAAGCTACCAGAAGACTGGTGAGGTATGCGGAATCAAGCTCCATGAGGGTCTTAAGGAGTCAGACAAGCTCCCTGAGCCAATCTACACACCATCAACAAAGGCTGAGATCGACGATCACGATGAGAACATCAGCTTCGAGCAGAGCATCGAGCACCTTGAGAAGAGCTTCCCTGGAAAGGGCGAGGAGCTGGCTACTGCACTTCGTGACAACACAATTGCACTCTATAAGAAGTGTGCTGATTATGCTCTTTCAAAGGGTATCATCATCGCTGATACAAAGTTTGAGTTCGGAATCGATGAGGATGGCGTTCTCTATATTGGAGATGAGATGCTCACACCAGACAGCTCAAGATTCTGGCCGGCAGACACATATGAGCCAGGCCACGGTCAGCCTTCATTTGACAAGCAGTTCGCAAGAGACTGGCTCAAGGCTAACCCTGATAACGACCACAACAACTGGACACTTCCACAGGAGGTTGTTGACAAGACAATCGAGAAGTATCTTCAGGCTTATGAGATGCTGACAGGAAGTCCTCTCGAAGCATAATCGAACAGTGCGATACAACAAAGGAACCCTTAGGGGTTCCTTTTTCTCGCCTGTATTTTTTCCTATATCTCACTATTCATAAATGCCACAAGCATGGTCTGTGTCAGTGTTCTGCAGTCAGCGTCCTGAAGTTCCTCTGCGAGGACCTCCCTCGGAGTCCACTCTGCAATCGCCAGTTCCTCTTCATCGATATGAACTTCTGTAGATCCATCCACATCACAGTAATATCCGAAGAGCAGATCCGACTCAACGCCCCACGGCTGGCTTGCATAATATGTAATGTTTTTTACCTTAAGACCAACCTCTTCCATGACCTCGCGTGCAACTGTCTCCTCTGCAGTCTCGCCGATCTCACAGAAGCCTGCCAGCAGCGCGCGTCCGCGATATGCTCTTCCGGCGTATCGTGAAGTAATAACAGTATCTCCGTTCCTTACTGCAATTATGCAGGCTGGGCAGATCTTCGGGAAAACCATGTTACCGCAGCCACAGGTGCACCTCATTGCTCTCTCTTTTGCATCGTGCACCATTCTGCCGCCGCATCTTCCGCAGAACTGATTAATTCTGTACCAGTCAAAGAGATGATAAGCAGTAATTGCAGCCATACCAAGTTCCATCGGCTCTGTCTTTGTAAGAGTTCTTGTTCCTGCGAATTCGTAGCCGTCTTCACCCTCTGTCAGTATTTCAAGGCCCTCCAGCGCTTCAGAATATCTGTCAAGAAGGAAGTATCTCCTGTCTTCTATAGCGAAGAGATAGATAAAATCCTCCTCTGCATACCCACACTGGCATACTTCGCCTACAGTCGGAAGCCATGCTCTGTCAGGGGCATCCCCATTCCACTCAAGTCTGGCAAGAATCGAGTCATCTCTCTTGCAGGTCCCCTGAAATACGATTGCCGTGTCCCCTGGTTTCGCTTTCACGTTTCTGTACTGGTTGTCAAATCTTCCAGTTCCAATATCCTGAATCATTTCGTGCTCCTATATGAATGATTTGATGAAAATCTCAAGTCCGATACCGATAAGTATCACTCCTCCGAGAATTGAAGCTTTGCCGGCAAGACGTGTTCCCGCCTTCTTTCCTATTGTCAGACCAAAAGTACAGATAATAAAAGTTGCAAAACCGATAATCAGTCCACAGATGAGAGCCGAAAGCACGTCATAGTTTGCAATGGTAAAGCCTACTGACAGAGCATCGATTGAAGTCGCAATTCCCTGCAGCATCAGCCCTCCGAAGGTCACCCTTGTGATTGTCTCCTCCGTACTGCCTCCTCTGATTCCTTCCAGGAGCATTTTGCCTCCGATAAAGCCGAGAAGCGCCAGAGCAATCCAAGGTATGAACTGCTGAAAAGCTTCAAAAGTCTTTGCGATTGTGTGAATGCAGAGCCAGCCAATCATAGGCATAGCAAACTGGAAAAAAGCAAAGACTCCCGCGATTATTGCCATTCTGGACTTCTTCATTGCCGGCTCATTAAGACCGTTAGCCAGAGATACCGAAAACGCGTCCATTGCAAGTCCTATACCAAGGAGCCCACTATTCAAAACAAAAAGAACTGTTATTACCATAATACCTTCCACCAAACACTCGGCTCGAGCTGTGCCCGAGCCGTTTTTTTACATATTAAATTACTTATCGAGAGACTTCTCGAGATCCTCAATTGCAGCAAGAAGCTTGTGGAAATCCTTCGCCTGTGGAAGTCTGATTCTTGCTGATGACTTGTCAAGGCTCTGGAATGAAGCTCCGGATACTACCAGCGCACCTCTCTTGTAAAGCTCTTCCTTCATATCCACATTCTCATCATCTGCATAAAGAAGAATGAGTGAGCATGTTGGAAGAGTCTCTGCGATGTGAAGGTTCTTGCCTACCACCTTAGCAATTTCTTCCTTCATCTTTGCGAATGCGGCCTTGTGGTCTTCAATCTGAGCGCCTTCTCTAAGTGCTGCTCCAGCAATCTCTCTTCCAAGCTCTGAGATGTTATAAGGGTTGTTCATCTTGTTCATATATCTGATGAAGTCCTTATTTGAAATGATATATCCCATTCTCATTCCTGCAAGACCGAAGCCCTTTGACATTGTCTTGATTACGATGAGGTTGAGATACTGGTTGAAGATGTTAACTGCTGAATTTGACTTGTCCATGAACTCACCATAAGCCTCATCTACGATTACGATGATTCCATATTCTGCAGCCTTCTCTACAATCTTAACGATATCCTCAAGTGCAACAGCCTGACCTGTTGGGTTGTTAGGATTATCGATATATACATAGTTGTATCTGTCATCGATTCTGTCGATAAAGTCCTGCACATCCAGCTTGAAGTTGTTCTCCTTCTTGAGAACTACCGGGTCATATGTGATGCCCTGCATCTGAGCATTCTCATAGTAGTCAGCGAACTGAGGTGAAATACCGAGAACCTTTGAGTCATGTGCATCGAAAATATTGTTGATTGAGTAGATAGCATTGATGCTTCCATCTGCGTAAAGAACGTTCTCCTTCTCTACATCAACTACATCTTCCCAGTACTCGTGAATTGCATCGAAGAATGCTGTGCTGTGTGGATATGGTCCAAGTCTGTTAACGTCAAAATTCTTAACAACATCGAAAACCACCTCAGGGAATCCGTAAGGATTGCAGCCCTCAAAGCAATCAACACCATTCTCAGGAAGATCGATATGATCTGATGCGTAGCTTACCTTATCCTTTGCCAGGAGTGTAGGTTTAATCTTCATTTTGTAATTAATCTCTGCCATTTGTAGTTCCCTTTCTTTTGTGTAGAATGTATTCTTTAACACTTAGAACAAGCCCATTGTCTTAAGTGCGAAAAGCCATATTGGTAAAGTGAAGCAGGATACCATTGTCGAGAAGACTACTGCGTTTCCTGCTATCTCGCCGTTGCCTCCCATAGATGATGCCATTGCAAAGGATGCAAGCGCTGTAGGCGTTGCAAACATAAGAACTACTGCGATGAGTTCTACTCCTGTAAAACCAAGCATCACCGCTCCCACTATTCCGAATGCCGGTACGATAATGAGTTTGCCGATAACGCTGACTGCAACTCGCCTGCTCTCGTTTCTCATGCCCTCCATATTAAGAGATGCACCAAGCAGAACCATAGCAATCGGAGTTGTCGAATCTGACAGCGCCACCACCGGCTGCATGATAATCTCCGGAACCTGAATTCCAAGAGCCATCACAACAAGGGCTGCAATCGCTCCATCAATAAGAGGGTTGGTGAGAACCCCTTTAATCATTTTGCGTACATCGGCTTTGCCTCTTCGGAATTTCTCAAAAATTATTACAGATACGACATTGTATGTCGGCGCTGCAAAGAGCAGCACAACTGCAACAGCGGCGACATTGCTTTTTCCAAAAAGATTAATTCCGATAGGCAGTCCCATCAGTACAATATTGCTTCTGAAGATTGCCTGAATCATTGCGCCTCTGTTGTAGTCATTCTTCTCATACCTGCACACCAGCAGCCACGTCACAAGAATCACTACAGCCAGATATCCCATGCAGTAGCCCACAAGCAGCCAGTTCATGTTCTGACCGATGTTCCTGCCGTAAATGTTGTCGAACATAAGGAACGGATAAAGCGCAATGAAGGTCAGGTGCGTGAACTTCTTCACATCGTCTGGCTTCGCCACCTTGAACTTCCTGAGAAGAACTCCGACAATCAGATATGTAGCGGAAGGAATGACCGCATTGACACAAATAATAAAATTCTGAAGCATATTGTTAAGTATAACACAAATTGAAGGTGGTGAGATTTAAAGTTTTTGTGTCTTGCGCCAAAAGCCTTTGGAGTTGGAGGCTTGGCGCTATAGATTTTGGAGGCTTGGCGCTATAGCGTCAAGCCTTCTCTTTGAGACCCGGTGTTTCATCAAAAAAAGCCTCACTCTTCATTGGAAACGTCTCTATAGAAGAGCAGGGTCTCTTTCGAGACCCGTTTTTTGTGCAAAACCAGCCCAAACAGCATTGATTTGCCACAACCATCGGGTCTCAAAGCAGAGTCTAACCGCCTATACGCCAGAAACAAATTGTGAAGACCGTGTCGAATATTCACGAACACTCGATTTCTGTGCTATAGAGGGATAGCCTCTCATCCGGGCCCCATCAAAAGATTGTTTCACGCCCAAAAAAAAGAAACTGACCGCTAAGCGATCAGTTTTATTCATTAAAGATTATTCACGACTTCTGCTGCGAACTCTGCACAGGTACCGCCATCGGCAAGTCCTGTCATTCTTGCGCCCAGCTTTGCATCCGCCGCCGCAACAGCAGCCTCCAGCTTGTCCGCCTCTGCAGAATAACCGATATGTCTGAGAAGCATTACTGCCGCAGTCATCAGACTTGCCGGATTAGCTCTGTCTGCGATTCCCTCTTCTACCATTCTTGGCGCACTACCATGAATTGCTTCAAAAATCGCATAGTCGCTTCCGATGTTAGCGCTTCCAGCAGTTCCTACACCACCCTGAATCTGAGCAGCCTCATCTGTGATGATGTCGCCATACAGATTAGGCAGAACAAAAACCTGGAATCCTGATCTGATATCTGTGTTGACCAGGTTGGCCGCCATTATGTCAACGAACCAGGTGTCAGCCTTGATCTCCGGATACTCCTTTGCAACATCGAGGCAGATTCCCTGAAAATCTCCGTCTGTTTTCTTCATGATATTGGCTTTTGTAACAATGGATACTCTGTCTTTGCCGTTGGCTCTTGCGAAATCAAAGGCCGCCTTCGCGATGCGCTTGCTTCCCTCTGCAGTCGTTACCTTGAAATCCATTGAGAAACTGTCGCCGACTCTGATGCCCTTGCTACCGAGTGCGTACTCACCCTCTGTATTCTCGCGGAAAAAAGTCCAGTCTATTCCCTCCGCTGGAAGGCATACAGGGCGAACATTAGCGTAGAGGTCGAAGTGTTTTCTGAGAAAAACATTCGCGCTCTCCAGATTCTTTCCACCCATTGCTGCGTTAGGTGTTGTTGTAGGTCCCTTGAGGAGAACATTGCAGCTCTCCATCTCTGCAAGAACCTCTGCAGGAACAGTCTCGCCCTTATCAAGCCTGTTCTCAATAGTGAAACCTTCGATGTCCTTGAGAGCGATTTTGCCCGACCCGATTGCATCAGCGAGAAGCGTCTTTAGCACTGCCCTGGTTTCATCCATAATGATTGGACCGATACCGTCTCCAGGCGCAAGACCGATTGTGATACAGTCAGCATCGCCGGAAACAATCTCGCTTCTCTCTGCAATTCTCTTATTTCTTTCGTACTGCTCAATGAGCATCGCCTCGAAGGCCTCCTTGGCAGCTTCGATATCTTTGATAATTTCCTGTGGATAGTCTTTCATTGTAATACCCCTGGTTAGTTTTTTGTGATGACAAAGCTCACGACAATTTATTGAGCCGCTGTGTATTTGAGGAGGCCTCCGGCAAGCAGCATAGCCTTCTGTCTCTCTGCAAGCTCCATCCTAAGCGAAATCTCTTCTCCGTCCACCATCAGAATCACCTTATCTTCCTTAAGTCCGGAGTGAACATTCTTCATCTCAACCTTGCTTCCCTGCTGGATCTTCTCATAATCATCTGGATTCTCGAAGATGAGCGGAAGAATTCCCGCATTGACAAGGTTCGCTGCGTGAATTCTTGCGAAACTCTTTGCAACTACAGCTCTGATTCCAAGATAGAGAGGTGCAAGAGCTGCATGCTCTCTTGATGAACCCTGACCGTAATTTGAGCCACCTACGATAATTCCACTGCCTGCAGCCTTTGCGCGCGCTGAGAAAGTTGGATCTACAACCTCAAAGCAGAACTCTGATATTTTTGGCACATTGGAGCGGTAAGGAAGAACCTTGGCTCCGGCAGGCATGATATGGTCTGTTGTGATATTGTCCTCAACCTTGAGAATAACCTCTGCTGAAATATTGTCCTCAAGTGGATGTGTCTCTGGGAAAGGCTTGATATTTGGTCCCTTAAGAACCTCTGCCTCCGCTGCCTCATCTCCCTCGAGAGGTGCAATGATTCCGCTGTCATTGATTCTGAATGATTCAGGCATTGCATACGGCTCAACGTCCTCAAGAACCATTGGGTCTGTGATATATCCTGTGAGTGCTGCTGCAACTGCTGTCTCAGGGCTTACAAGATATACCTGTCCATCTTTAGTTCCAGATCTTCCAAGGAAGTTCCTGTTAAAAGTCCTGAGGGACACTCCTGCCGAGTTAGGTGAGAAACCCATTCCTATACATGGTCCGCAGGCACACTCAAGAACTCTTGCTCCTGCATCAATCATGTCAGTCAGCGCACCGCACTCTGCCAGCATTGAGAAAACCTGTCTTGAACCAGGCGAGATTGAAAGGCTTACAGAGTCATCGATTTTGCGACCCTTAAGCATTGCTGCTACAGTGAGCATGTCTGAAAGTGACGAATTTGTGCATGATCCGATGCAGACCTGGTCAACCTTGATTTCCTCAAGGTCTGCAACCTTCTTGATATTGTCAGGGCTGTGAGGGCAGGCTGCCAGCGGCACAAGCTCCGACAGATTGATATCTATTTCCTGTGCATATTCAGCATCAGCATCGCTGGAAAGCTCTGTCCAGTCTTCCTCTCTTCCTTCAGCCTTGAGGAATGCTTTTGTCATCTCATCTGAAGGGAAAATCGATGATGTTGCTCCAAGCTCCGCTCCCATATTCGTAATTGTACATCTTTGAGGAACTGTGAGAGTCTTAACTCCCGGACCGGCGTACTCCACGATGGCACCAACGCCTCCTTTTACCGAAAGAATGCGAAGAACCTCGAGAATGATGTCCTTTGCACTTACATTAGGTCTAAGCTCCCCTGTCAGATTAACCCTGATCATCCTTGGCATTGGGATATAGTATGCGCCGCCACCCATAGCAACAGCAACATCCATTCCACCGGCACCGATTGCAAGCATTCCGATACCGCCGCCTGTTGGAGTATGTGAATCCGAACCAATGAGAGTCTTGCCCGGTTTGCCGAATCTCTCGTAATGAACCTGGTGACAGATTCCATTGCCCGGTCTTGAGAAATACACACCATGCTTAGCGCATACACTCTGAATGTATCTGTGATCGTCTGCATTCTCGAATCCTGACTGCAGCGTGTTGTGGTCAATATATGCAACAGACTTCTCCGTCTTGACACGTGGAATACCCATAGATTCGAACTCCAGATATGCCATTGTTCCTGTTGCATCCTGAGTAAGAGTCTGGTCAATGCGAATGCCAATCTCTTCTCCAGTAATCATCTCACCGCTTACCAGGTGAGCCGAAATGATTTTCTCTGCTATTGTCTTGCCCATATCTTTTCCTCTTCCAATCTGTTTTCTACCATGTGCCCTTAAGGTACTCATCTGATGTAATGAACTCATCGACCTTCTGTCTTATCTCAGAACCGCCAATGGCCGAAACTCTGCCCTTTGCGTATTCCTCATCGATCCAGCGCTTAACAAAGATAACAACCTCGCTTTTCTTATCAACAACACGGTCTCCTTCAAGGCCATAGTTGTCATTGATCCATTTAGCTACGCCGGCGAAGCCCGAGCTCTGATTGATCGTAACTGTAGGTGGTCTCTTTAAGAATTTCTTTGTATCGAAAATATTATAGATTTCCTCGTTCTTAAGGAGTCCATCCGCATGGATTCCAGCCTTTGTTACGTTGAAATTCTCGCCAACGAAAGGTGTCTGCTCAGGAAGCTTATATCCAATCACTCTCTCATAGTATCTTGCAAGATCGGTGATAACCGTTGTATCCATTCCATCAAGAGTTCCCTTGAGCTGTGCATATTCGAAAACCATAGCCTCAAGAGGAACATTTCCTGTTCTCTCTCCAATTCCAAAAAGTGTTGTGCTTACTGCGGAGCATCCATAGAGCCATGCTGTTGCTGCATTTGTTACTGCTTTATAGAAATCATTGTGTCCGTGCCACTCGAGCATCTCGCTTGGAACGTCTGCATACTGCTGCAGTCCGTAAATGATTCCCGGAACTGATCTTGGAAGCGCTACTCCGTTATATGGAATGCCGTATCCGAGAGTATCGCATGCTCTGATCTTGGCTGGAATACCGGCCTGCTGCGACAGATCCTGAATTGCTTTTACGAAAGGTACTACAAAGCCGTAGAAATCTGCTCTTGTAATATCCTCGAGATGACAGCGAGGCATAACCCCTGCTTCGAAGGCGTCACTTATTACTGAGAGATAATGGTCCATAGCCTGCTTTCTTGTCATGCCCAGCTTGTTGAAAATATGATAATCTGAGCAGCTTACGAGAATTCCTGTCTCCTTGACGCCGATATCATGAACAAGCTTGAAGTCTTCCTTCTTGGCACGAATCCATGTAGTAATTTCAGGAAACTCCAGGCCAAGGTCCTGGCATCTCTTGATAGCCTCTCTGTCCTTATCGCTATATACAAAGAACTCTGTCTGCCTGATGATTCCATTTGGGCCGGAAAGCTTTGACATCATCTTATATATATCTACAATCTGCCTAACTGTATAAGGCTCTCGTGACTGCTGACCATCACGGAAGGTTGTATCTGTTATCCAGATGTTCTCAGGCATTCCGTAAGGGCTGTTACGGAAGTTAAAATGGACCTTAGGTACTTCTGTGTATTCGAAGACCTCTCTGAAGAGATTAGGATTCTCGACATCCTGAATTTCGTATGTATATGCTTCTGTCTCCAGAAGATTTGATTTGCTTTTGATGTGATTTGTCATATTCTACTCCTTTATGGATTGTATACATGTATTCTAATACGCATTTTTTTGTATGTCAATTAATACATCGATATTTCTTCTTTTAATTTGTGTGTATATAGAAAAAGGAGTGGCTCCTTCTCCACTCCCCTGCATGTCTATACTATATATTGTATCAGATGAACCACTCCGGCTCTTTGCGTTTGATTCTGCCAACAACTGCAATTGCAACTGTTCTCTTACCTCTTCCAATTGTCAGCGGTGCTGGCTTAACCTGCATCAGTTCAACATCACAACCACCGAGACGCCTTATCTTGCGGCCCGAAATCTTGCCGAAGGTTGTCATCATGTCAAAATCTCTGGCATCTGGTCTGCTCTCAATAACCTTCTTCCACACGCCTCCAATCTCAACTCTGGCAACAAAAGCTGCTGCACTGATTACTTTGAAGCCTCTCATCTCTGTAAATGTATACAAATCCTTCAAGGCTCTGCCATAAGTTGTGCCGGCATATGTTACAACGACAATCGCCATTGTATCGTTGCCCTCAAGAAGCTGCATCAGTTTAAGGCATGGCATAGGAATCTTGCCATTAACGGCAGGCGCACCAATAACGACGATGGACTCATTATCAAAAATCATTCCATCGTTCATCAGAATAGCTCCAAAGTCATAGAACTCGCAGTGTACATCACAGCAGTCCTCTTCGTTAAGCTTTGCAGCTACTTCTTCAGCTATGCTCTCTATTACCTGAATGGATTCCTCCACCGGGCTAAAATATAATCCAATAACCTTCTTTATCATAGTAAAAAAATTGTAGCACCAGAAGGCGCTACAATTTAGTCGATTTTGTGAACAATTGGCGATTTATTGTGGATTTTGACTATTTTTGCACTATATACAATTCTTCTTCTGATATTACAGCGTCCATTCTTACATCATAATCATCCACCGGAAGTTCGTCTGACAGAAGAACTTCAAAGCAGAGCGCCACAACCGGACAATCTGTTCTGGCAAGATACCTGTCATAATATCCTGCGCCGTGGCCCATTCTATAGCCATCTCTTGTGCATGATACACATGGCGCAACAACGAGATCTATATCCCCTGGCGCTACCTCCGGTGCATCTGCCTTTGGTTCCATAATGCCATAGGCACCAGGAACAAGTTCTGTTGCGTTGTCGTACTCCTTCGCCACCATCAGGTGTGCCTCTTTGTCGACGCACAGCGGAATGCATACATTCTTGCCATCCGCAAGCATTTCTTCAATCATTCTATCTGTGGCTGGTTCCCCATTCATGCTGAGATAGCACATGATTGTTTCGGCCTTTGTGTAAGCTTCACTGGCGAGAAAAGCATCGCAGATAGCTTCACTTGCGCGTTTCCTGTAGCCTTCGCTTAAACTGGCTGATTTTTTCCTGATCGCAGCTCTTTTCTGGTTCTTCATTCCATCCATTACATTACCCCACTACACTACATTGAAATTAGATACCAATTAGATTCTGCTTATAATCTTTTTTCTTATTCTCTTTGTATACATAATAGACACTCCTGTTCCTACTATTTCGGCAATCGGGAATGCCCACCATACCATATTAACATTGCCTGTCAGTGACAGCAGATATGCGCAAGGTAGCAGCACGACAAGCTGTCTTGCAATTGAGATGTTCATACTGTAAACGCTCTTGCCGAGAGCCTGATAAATTGCTCCTCTCATAATGCAGTAGCCTGCGAATGGGAAGTTGATAGCGATTACTCTAAGAGCAACTCTTCCTATGCTTATCATTTCAGGCGATGCACTGAAGATTGAAATCAGCTGATCCGGGAACGCCCAGAAAATAAGTGTTCCTACCGACATAATCGCAATTGCGTACTTTGCGCTTATGCTCATTACCTCTTCAAGTCTTTCTCTCTTGCGCGCGCCGTAATTGTATGCCGCAATTGGTACTACTCCGCTGTTCAGACCGAAGATCGGCATGAAGATGAAGCTCTGCAGCTTGAAGTATGCACCGAAGGTTGCAACGGCTGTTGAAGAGAAGCTGAAAAGAATCTTGTTAAGAGCAAAATTCATTACCGAGCCTACGGACTGCATTATTATTGAAGGGATTCCGATTCTGTATATCTCCTTAATCATGTGCAGATCCGGCTTAAGAGATGCAAGACGAAGTCTGATCTCTTTGTTCTTCTTTATATTAAAGAAGATAGCCATTGCAGCTCCAACAACCTGGCCGAAGATCGTGGCGCAGGCAGCTCCTTTGATTCCCATTGCCGGGAAGCCCAGCAGTCCGAAGATGAGGATTGGATCCATAATCATATTGATTACTGCGCCAACTCCCTGACAGAAGAATACATACTTGGTCTTTCCTGTTCCCTGCAGCATTCTCTCGAAGGTAATCTGTATCATTACTCCGATTGAAAGCCAGCATACATAACTGAGATAAGTTGTTCCGTACTCGATGATCCTTGGATTGTCTGTCTGCATTCTCATGAAAGGTCCTGCAAGGAAACCTACCCCGAAGAAAATCGCATAATTTACAAAAGCAAGAAGAAGTCCATTGTGAGCTACTTTATTTACCTTTTCATACATTCCTGCACCGAGGAATCTCGACAGAAGTGCGCTCATACCTATTGATGTTCCGATTGCAAAAGCAATGATAAGCATCTGAACCGGGAAAGCTGCGGTAACAGCTGTGAGTGCGTCCTCGTTAATCTTCGCTACGAAAAAACTATCTACAATATTGTATAAAGCCTGAACAAGATTGGAAACCATCAGAGGAATTGACAATGTAATCAGAAGCTTCTTTACAGGCTCGTAACCCATTCTGTTGTCGTCTTCCTTCTCGACCTCCATTATTTCTTCGACTTTATCATTATTCTTTATTTCTTTTTCTGACATTCTATAATCCTGCTTCCTTTCTTTCGCGGCAATCTATTCCGCGATCTGCGTAGTCGTTCATTTTTTGCCGTAAAATTATATCATTTTTGAGGTGTATTGACCACATAGTTAAAAGTCTCACAGCTTATGGGCGCTACTATACAAGCGCAACTTATCACCATAAAAAGTAACACTAATATTTGTGTTCATACAACCAAATTCGTTTGACATTGCTCTACCGAATTTGTATTATTAGCACATATTCACTGAGAATTCAATGGAAATTCTCACAAAACATATGGCATTAATTACATAAACTAGGAAGGAGAATTTTAAAAATGGATGGCTTTACAGCGTGGTTAGACAAAGTTGACGGAATGGTCTGGGGCGTTCCTATGATGATACTTCTCATGGGTCTTGGACTTCTTCTCTCAATCAGAATGGGTTTCTTCCAGTTCAGAAAACTGGGTAAGGCTCTTAAGTACATGGTTCACAATGAGGAAGGTGCTGCAGGAGAGGTTTCAAGTTTCGGAGCTCTCGCTACTGCTCTTGCCGCTACAGTAGGTACTGGTAACATCGTAGGAGTTGCCACAGCTATTATGGCAGGTGGACCTGGAGCACTATTCTGGATGCTGATCGCCGCCTGCCTCGGAATGGCAACAAAATATGCCGAGGGTCTCCTCGCTATTAAGTATAGAGTTCTTGATGAGAACAATCACGCACTTGGCGGACCATTCTACTACATCGAGAATGGTATGGGAGCTAACTGGAAGTGGCTTGCTAAGATGTTCGCTTTCTTCGGCGCTTGCGCAGGAGCAATGGGTATCGGAACAATCACACAGGTTAACTCAATCACATCAGCTTGCAACTCACTCTTCGATGCAGAGGCTGCTCACATCGCTTTCTCAATCGGAAGCAACTCATACACTTGGGCTACTGTAATTTCTGCTGTTGTTGTTACAGCTTGCGCTGCACTTGTAATCATCGGCGGAATCAAGAGAATTGCTAATGTTGCATCAAAGATCGTTCCTGCAATGATGGTAATCTATGTAGTAGTTACTGTTGCACTGCTTCTCTTCAACATCACAAAGCTTCCACATGCTATCGTAGTAATCGTTGAGAGCGCATTTGGTGTAAGAGCCGCTGCAGGTGGAGCTCTTGGAGCAATGATGATCGCAATGCAGAAGGGTGTTGCTAGAGGTATCTTCTCAAACGAGGCTGGTCTTGGATCAGCTCCAATCGCTGCAGCTGCTGCTCAGACAAATGAGCCAGTAAGACAGGGACTCGTTACAATGACAGGTACATTCCTTGACACAATCGTTATCTGTACAATGACAGGACTTTCAATCGTTCTTACAGGAGCTAACGAGCAGGGTCTCGAGGGCGTTAACGTAACAATGTACGCATTCGGTTCAGGTCTCCCTTGGGGAATGATGGCTGGTAAGATCGTTCTTACTGTATGCCTCTCACTCTTCGCATTCACAACTATCCTTGGATGGGACTACTATGCAGAGAGATGTCTTGAGTACTTCACTAACAGAAACCAGACAGCAGTTAAGGTATACAGATGGATCTACATCGGTGCTGTACTTATCGGACCTTTCCTGACACTGTCATTCGTATGGACACTTGCAGACATCTTCAACGGTCTGATGGCATTCCCTAACCTTATCGCTCTGCTGGCACTCAACGGCGTTGTTGTTAAGGAGACAAAGGATTACTTCAGAAGACTTGCTGCAGGCGAGGTTAACGAGGGTAACCTTTCATTCAAGAAGAAATAGAATAAGCTTAAAGGTCTTTACCGACTTAAGTCTATAAAAGGGAAAAACCTCAGTGGGTTACCACTGAGGTTTTTCTTATATATTCATGCTTTGCAGTTATTCCCAGCTCGTTCTTCCGTCGCCGGTTATTGGAATCTTCTCTCCGAGGAAGGTCGGCTTGACCCTGAATAAAGCCTGAACGAAATCCTTCTCTCTGGCAAGGAATTCTCTTATCACCAGTGCTTCAGTGTCTGCACTCTGAACAGGTGCTGCCGAGTAGCCCTGACACCTCATTCCAAGGGTGTTGCCTATGAAAAGCGCCCTATACTCATGGAACTCCTGAGTTACCACAATTGCACGCTCAACACAGAATACCTCCTCCGCCCTTATCATTGACTCATAGGTTGAGAAGCCTGCATAGTCAAGGAAGATGTCATCTGCTGGAACACCTGCCTGAAGTGCATAATTCTTCATCGACCTCACTTCATTGTAGGTTACCTGCCCGTTATCACCGGACAAAAGCAGCTTATCGCCATACCCGCTCCAGTAAAGATTTATGGCTGTATCCAGCCTTTCCCTTAGGTAAGGGCCTGGAGTTCCGTCGAAGTTAAGGCCGGCGCCAAGGACCAGAATACAGTCCGCGTGATCAAGCTTTGCCGGATCCGTCTTCAGATTGAACCGCCCGACCCCAAGGACTGCAAGCTGCACAATGAGAATGAGCCCTATCACAAGAAGGACAAGTTTAATTAAATTTTTAATCAGCTTAAATATCGCTTTCATCTTTGCCTTTCATCTGCTCTATAACGAGCCGACCTACATTGTACTACATCAAAGTGAAAATGCTATGATTTTTTTGCTAAAAACAGTTTAATGCATCCTTGCGAAAGAAAAATCCCGAGCGAAGCCCGGGACTGATTCTTAATAATTTTTGCAGAAACTCCGCAATTACTCTTCTACGATATCTGCATCCACTGCATTCTTCTTAACTGACTCGATGCCATTGCTGCATGCAGCCATTGTTGTGTATCCCTCTGATGTAGCGATTACCTGGCCATTTCCTGCCTTAAGACGGAATCTGAACTCGCCCTTCTTGTCCTTGTAAACCTCAAACTTTGGGCACTTCTCTGCAGCATAACCCTCTTTAGTCTGATCCTCAACAGGAGCGATAGGAGCATTCTTCATTACGCTTGCGATTCCGTTCTTGCACGCATCCATTGAACTGTAAATCTCTGAAGTAGCAATTACCTGACCATTTCCTGCCTTAAGATTGAACATTGGGCCTGTCTTAGCCTGCTTAATTACAAATTTTCCCATGGTCGAACCCTCTCTTTCGTACTATAAAACCAATAGAAACTTATGTAACAATAATACTTTAATCCGTTGCTTATGCGCAAGAACTAATGGCTTTTGTGTAGACTGTTATTCTTCTCTGTCAAGATTCTTCCAGCCAAATCTAATAATTGAGATGATGATTGAAGCTTCTGTTACCACTTCATCAAGAATGCCTGCCCAGGAACCGACTATAATATCGTATATTATCCATAGTGGCGAATTAACAAACATACCAGCAGCTCTGACCTTCTGAGCGTTGTGTGTATAGCCTCCGATTGTGGAACCTATATTGGCCGCAACAGGAAGTATTGAAACCCATCCCGACCAGGTCACTGCAAGAATCACAAGCTGAAGGCTGCAGATGATCCAGCACATAGCCTTACTGTTGCCGAACTTCCACTCACTTCCCAGGCAGAAGGATCTGAATGTATTCAGAATATAGCTGACTCCGCCGGTAATTGCGCCGAGAAGAAGCAGATGTATAACATAGAACAGATACGACAAAAGCTGAACCCTGAACAGGTTCTTATTGCTTTTACACTGGAACGAAACAAAGAACAGCATCGTCCCAACGAACCCTATTATCTGTATCAGCAAATAATTCAGTGTCATTACGTCTTCCACTTCTCAATATCTTCGTCAGTAAATATCCGTGTGCAGATATTATACCAAAGAAAAAACCACCTCTAAAGAGGTGATTCATTCCGATAAAAATGCGTAAATAGTAACTTGAAAGTGTATTGATTATTTGTCGAGGCCTATTACACAACCATATGCAACTGCTCCGAAGCAATATACTCCGATTGAGCCAAGACCTACTACTGCTAATGTTGATACTGCCACTGCTAATGTCATGGTGATACCTCCTGTATATATGAATCAAATTGTTTTCTTATTTCGGTATCTAGATAGTAACAGCATTTTTTACAAAAGTAAAACTGGACAATCTAATATTTGTGATAGCAAACGCTTATCATTCATGATATACTACTTCACAACAGAATATACCATCTAGAGAGGAGAACATTATATGGATCGCAGCAGTGTCGAAGTATTCCTGACCGTTGCTCAGGAGGGAAGTTTCCGTAAAGCAGCAAACAAGCTTGGCTATACGCAGGCAGGCATCAGCTATATTATTCACAGCATTGAGGAAGATCTGGGTCTTACTCTCTTTATACGCGAAAGAAGCGGTGTTACACTTTCACCTGAAGGTCGTGCCCTTCTTCCTCAGATCAAGAAGATTGACAACGATGCGCGTGCCCTCAGACAGAGTGTTAACGATCTCAAAGGTCTTGAACAGGGATCTATCACGGTTCAGGTGTTTGACAGCGTTTCAATTCACTGGCTGCCTAGCATCATCAAAGAGTTCAAGAGGGACTTCCCGGGCGTTCAGGTGCTTTTCACCTCCGAGGAGGACAGTGCCAAGGCTGAAGAACGAGTTATGACAGGTGAGGTTGACTGCAGCTTCTTTATGACAGATGTTTCCAGCGACCTGGATGTTTTCCCTCTTAAGAAAGACAGCCTTCTTGCCATCGTTGCACCTGACTGCAAGACTATAAAAGGCAACGTATTCCCAGTGGATCAGCTTGGCAAGATTCCATACATCGCGATGAAATACGACAGTAACACCGGCATGCGAAATGTTTTCTCACGTAACAACGCTACACCTGATATTGCTTATCACATGGATAACGACCACGCCGCAATCGCCATGGCCTCCAAGGGTCTTGGCTACTGCATTTTCCCTGAGCTGCTTGTAAGGAACACTCCTTTCGATGTCAGAGTTCTGGAGCTTGATAAGCCGCAGTACAGAACCATCAGCATTGGAACACGCTCAATGGCTACAGCCTCAAAGGCATGCCTGAAGTTTATCGAGTATACAAGAAGATGGGTAGAAGAAAACGAATAGTTCGGGCGAGCCCGGACTAACTACCAACACAAATTCAGGCAAAACAAAGAGCAGCAGCCACCCTGTGACTACTGCTCTATTTTCATGCTTCTAATACTCTCGCAGCACCAGCTCTGTTATTCCCGGATTACTTCCTCCGATTACTCGCACCACTTTAGGATTCCGGCCTCTGTCTATTTCATCATAAAGAGCTCGCTGTATATTGTTACCGCGATGATATCCATGTATCACTCTGATGCGATATGTTCCAGAATCACACTTCGCAATCAGGGCTTCAATTTGTCTAATCGCCTGGTCTACAGTCAGGCCGTGGGCATCAAACTCTATAATCGGCTGGGACATAATTATTCCTCAACATACTGTGGTGCTGTGTCAGGCAGTGAGGCTTTGCCTGTAACATGCTCCATCTCAATAACAATAATATCCATAGGGAACTTGCCTTCACGTACTGCGCCCATGCAAGGGCGGAAAGGTTTGCCGACAAGAGCATCAGTGTAACGACTGATGTAACTGAATTTTGCCTCGTTGTCCTCTACAATCTTTGCCTTGCCGTAAACAATAACGCTTCTGTAATAATTTGTTACACCTTCTACGCTCAGTTCATCGTAATCTACGATTGTGAGGCAAACACGCGGATCAGCCTTGATACAATCAATCTTCTGACCTTCCGTCGCACTGTGGATAATGATGTTGCCATCAAGAATCGCATATGTCATTGGAACGCCATACGGATAGCCGCTTGAATCATTCAGCGAAAGTATGCAGCGATGATTGCGCGCAAGGATTTCATTACACTCATCTGCAGTAAGCGCAGCACTTGATCTTCTCATCTCTCTAAACATCTCTATACCTAATCCCTTTCTTTTTGTGAGATATTACACACATTATATTAGCTTTTGCTGCTTTATTCCATACCGCCCTTACGGGCCTCCGGCTCTTTAGTCAGCGCACCAGTTGGGCATGCATTCACGCATGAAGCCGTACCACACTGCCTGCAATGCCCACATGCATCGGCATATCGCAGAAACCTTTGATTTCTTCAACAACAATCCTCAAATCATACAAATTCTTTTTCCTCCTATGCGAATGCTGCTTATATTCGACTACTCCTGTACGCTTTTTAAAACAAAAACTCCGGACCTGCGTCCGGAGCTTATTCTATCTACACTATGAGGCTACTTGATAAGTGGCATCAGCTCGTAAGGCAGCACCTTTGCGAACTCATCAAGTGTCAGCTCAACCAGGTATCCACCACCGCCGCCGTTGATGATAACAGCAGGCATGTCGCCGGCACACTGATCAAAAATAACTCTGTACTGATTCTTCATTCCAAGTGGAGATGTTCCGCCGTGAACATATCCTGTCAGCTTCTTAAGCTCAATCGGCTTAATCATCTCAAGAGCATGCTCTCCGAGAGCCTTTGCTGTAGCCTTCTGTGAAAGCTTAGCAAGTGCAGGTACAACGAACACATAAATGCTCTGTGTTGTATCGCCCTTCATTACCAGTGTCTTAAAAAGTCTTGCCGCCTTCTCAGCGCCAATTGCCTTTGAATAGTCCTCTCCGCTGATTGCGCCAGGCGCCTCAAGGCACTCGTAGCTTGCATTAACAGCATCCAGAGCTTCTGTTGCAGGTGATGTAAACATAATCTAGTCCTCCTTAGTCTTCATCGATATAGTCATCAGCATACCACAGTTCTATCAGCTCTTCCTTGTTCTCCTCCCATCCAGCAGCAGGATTCCTTCCGGCAGGAGGTCTTACAAGCCAGCGCAGCAATAAAAATACAGCTATAACTAATAGTATGCCCTTCATTAGTCTCCTCCAGCAGAACACCTCAGCAGCCAACGCTGCTATCGCCCGTTCCGCACCATTATTAGTTTACTCCTGTAACATCAGCGACACAAGGGATTATATTATTCCCTGCCACATAAGATCTATCGCTATTGCTGCAATATCGGGGTCAAACTGTTTGCCACTGCCTTCTTCTAATTCTCTGTGAATCTCTGCTTTTGTTTTCGGAACTGCATAGTGCCTTCCATTCTTCATAACATCGTAGGAATCTGCCACGCTTATTATTCTGGCGAGCATTGGAATAGTCTCTCCCTTTATGCCTTTCGGGTATCCCAAGCCATCGTATCTTTCGTGATGATGCAGTATCGCTTCTACGATTTCTTTTTTTCCTATAAAAGACTCTATATATTTTGCGCCAAGCTCACTGTGTCTGACGATTATGTTTCTTTCGTCTTTGGTCAGTCCTGTTGTTTTGTCCAGAATGGTTTTCGGTATAAACCATTTGCCCACATCATGAAGCAAAGCTGCGGACAGAAGAATATCCATCATAGTTTTGTCCTCTAAATACATTTCGCCTAGGGCTTTGCAGTATTCAGTTACTCGCTTGCTATGTTCATTCCTGACAGCAGCTTTGAGAATCATGTTTCTTTCTCTGCGTTTTTTAAATTTTTCAATTAATGATTGTATTGTCATATCATCCTCTTAAATATGTGTACTTACTTTGGATGTGTAAGTATTACATATTCGTCAGGACAGACTCTGCTAATCAGTGACTAAAGCGTGACAAGGTTTGCTCCAACATATTCACTCCAGCTGTAGTCAGGCAGCAGCGGTTCATTTGGTTCAAACTTGCCGTTGATGTAATCGTAATAATCGCACTTTATGTGATGCGGTACGATTCGCTTATGGCCGCCATCGGATTCGACAAGGTAGCCGATGCCCAGTTCATTAAGCTCTGCAAGAAGTCTCGATGTAGTCTTGCGGTATCTTGCACTTGACTGCGGCGTAGGTGTCTCCTCCCAAAGACAGCCGATAGCCTCGCGACTGCTTAGAAAAGCTCCGTTTTTAACAATAAGCAGAGCAAGCAGCTCCTGTGCTTTGCCACTTCGCAGCCTTACACTCTTACCATTAACAACCATGCGGAAGGATCCGAACAGGTTTACTGCAACATCCTTGAGCACCATCATGTGGTCGCTTTTGATAGCAGGAGAATGCAGCTCTGTGTAATCGAAGCACATAAAGAACTTGCCCTTTGATATAGGTACTGCTGTAAGAAGAACATTGTTATAGCTGATAGCGTTCTTGCTTAACGAAAAGCCTATTCTCGAAAAAGCCTCGAAATCCGATCCTACTGAATCCGCTATAATCTTCATAACGTACTTCTTCACCCCTGCTCTGTCGCTTTCCACGGTGTAGCCAAGCAGCGCTTCAAGAGTATCCGTCAGATTCATTCGAATGTTCAGAGGAGTTGTAAAAGGCGAATATTCCATCAGGTTAATGCAGGTTACTGTCTCCCCGATCGTATCCACCTCGTATACATCTTCCGCAAATTGTTTGAGCAGACTCCTTCCGTAATTAATGCTTTTTTCGGCACTCTCTCTTTTGCCGTCTTCGATTCTGAACGAACAAATAAAGCGGCACTCATCTTCCCCGCTTTCGTTGATTCTTTCGATCCAAAGCTCCGCCGGTAAAGAGACACCACTTGGGTTTACCACAGTGCAGTGAACCTTTCCGGAAAACTCTGCACGATACGCCTTATATATTGCTTTTTTTACCTTATTGCGATCATTTATCGCAATATACTCCATCACCGATGTCTGTCTGACCGCGGCCCCGAAATATCGCTCTGCATAACCATTGGTTCCGATAATGCGTCCCTCTTTAGTACCTTCCACCTTGATCTGCGCTATAGGCCTGTTGTCAATGCGCTGTGCTGATAATTTCGCAACTGCATCTGAGATATCGCAGATAATCGCAAAACCTCGCAGATGTTTATCTTCGGACCTTTTGGAGGCCATTGTCTCGGCTACATATATGCTTTCACCATCTTTATTCAGCATTCGATATGTAATGCTGTCACAGCGCTCCCTGTCCATGAAGCCAGAAAAAAATCTATTATATTCCTCAGTATCCTCTGGATGAACCAGGCACGTGTACTTGCTTTCAATTGTTTCTGTCAGCTCCCATGCTCTATAGCCAATCATGCTGCAGAGATTATCATTTGCAAACTCCATATGGACAGGTTTATCGAGATAGCATCTGCGATATCCGCCCACATAATTCTCTAGTATGTTCTCAGTCGTCTCTTCGTATCGTTCCATTTTTTCACCTCTGCAGTATTGTAGCACAAATTTGCATCAGTTCAATTTGTCGATGCATCTCTGTTACATTTTTGCCGAGATGCTATCGTTGAAGGAAAGCTGGTCCTCTGCCAAGTCTATATTATATGCCGTTGGTGAGAGGGCACGGTTTGAGCAACTGTTTGATGCAATAAGGGTAGCTTAAAAACATTTTTGTACTATGGGGATTTGCTGTCATTCATCATCAAAAGTGCTTAGCAATGTATGTTGAAACAAAGGACCAATTTCCTGCTGTTATACTACCTTACTCCCCGTCCATCTTTTCGTAAAAAGTGACAAATCTGTGACTCCTCCCATCCCTTGCCCATCTGCCCCCGTCCAACAAAGCGTGCCGCCGGATTTTCAAGCCTTATATCCAGGCGATGTATTGTGGATATACATAGCAGATTCTTCATTTGGGCTATATTCGCATTTTCGAAAATCGCGCACCAAAAAATTGGTGCTCTTTTTTCACTTTTCCCCGTATATGCCCAAACACATGGTGCGCATTTTTCATTTTTCCCATATATGCCCAAACACATGGTGCACATTTTTCACTTTCCCCCATATATGCCCAAACACATGGTGCACATTTTTCATTTTTCCCGTATATGCCCAAACACAAAAAAGGCGCTATCTCCCCGCCGCAAACAAAAAAAGGAAGCCATTTGGTTGTCGGTGAGACTGAGCAGCAATTACTCAGCAGCCGCAACTATGGCTTCTCTATCTTTTGCCGCAGGTTGTCCCACGCAGAAGATATCATCAAAAGCGCAGGGCATTTCCCGATTTTTTCCACACCTTGCGCAAACTTCATCAATGCTATACAATAAAAAAAGCGACTTGATAAGCTAGTCGCTTATCAATCAAATAATTTGCTGGTGTGGCTCAAAGGTAGAGCAACGCATTCGTAATGCGTGGGCTGCGGGTTCGATTCCCGCCACCAGCTCCAGCGAAAAAGAGGAGAAGCCATGCTTCTCTTCTTTTGTTATGCAAGAAGATATTCTTGATCTGCAATAGAATTTTGCTTGACAATAGGTGAACTGTATCCTAAACTCCTATTAAGATTACTGATGGATTTGGCATGAGAAACAATTCTCTGACCGATATTGCCATCGGTAATTTTTTATGTTTGTAATATCATAGAAACAATCACCCTTTGCAATTCTTTTGATTGAACGATACACCGCTTTTGGCAGATCGTTCAACCAAGCCAAGGTCTTTTGCGGGAATACTGTCAGCGTAACTCGCAATGTTTTCGATGTTTTCCTATCTACAGATATGGATAGATGTCCCTGGGAGAACAATTTTGATAAGTATTAGTTCTTCACAAAGCGAAGTTGGCGTATACGGGCGTAAGGTCTCTTTTGGGACCCGGTGAAAACGCGGCAAAGCCGCTTCTCTAGAACGTAAACGTCACTATAGAAGAGTAGGGTCTCTTTTGAGACCCGTTTTTTACCCAAAACACTTTAATTTAGGGTTAATACCGGGTCCTGACAAAGAGGTTAATCGCATATACGCCAGAAATGAATTTATTCTTCGGTTGTAAAGTCTTTCTTTGACGCTGCTTCAATTTGAACGAGTCGTCTGGAACACGGTTTTTTCCCTATGGGAGCCTCACCCTCGATATTACATCCATGATATTGCATCAACAACAGAATATACTTAAGCTTTTTTGCAAAAATTTTCCCTATATTAACTGAGCCATTCAATTTACATCCCTCGGAAGCCGGTTAGCTGGTTCGAAATGGATGTAAATATGCGGGCGAGCGGCGTATTGGGAAGAATCGGCTGTCCCGCCGACTGCCGATGTCCTGGACCAACACGAGCTGTCCCGCCGACGTCGATGTCCTGGACCAACAGAAAAGGGCTCGCTTATGCGAACCCTTTTTGCTTACCTATTCATTTACGCATTCTGCCAGCCTACAGACTCCACTTTGTCTGGTCTGTATGAAGCAGATGATGTGACTTCTCTGACAGTGGCTCGCCGAAGTACTCTTCGTACATTGCAGCGACCTCCTTGTTCTCGTGAGAATAACGGATTGCGTTGCTCTCATCAAGGGCATTCAGGATATCACCTCTGTCATGTGCCAGTTCAAGGCCATCGTGGATAGGCTGACCGCCACCACCGGCACATCCGCCTGGGCAGGCCATGATTTCAACGAAATCAACATCAGTCTTGCCCTTGAGAATTGACTGGATGAGCGCATCTGCATTTGCAAGACCGCTGGCTACAGCTGTTCTGACTGTTGTGCCGCCAACCTCGTAGCTGGCTTCAGACCACGCCTGTCCCGGATTGTCGTATTTTTTGAATGCTGCAGGATCTGGATTCTTTCCCTCTACCAGGAATGCCGCACTTCTGAGGGCTGCCTCCATAACGCCGCCTGTTCCTCCGAAGATTACAGCGGCACCGGTGCCGGAGCCGAGAGGTGAATCGAAAGGAATCTCCTCGAGGGATGCAATATCAACAGGTCTCAGAAGTCTTGTAAGTTCACGGGTTGTGAGAACAAGGTCAACATCCTTGATTCCGCCTTCAGCATCAACATCCTGAACCTCAGGAACATCACACTCATACTTCTTAGCTGTACAAGGCATGATCGAAATGCAGAAAATCTTCGACGGATCTACACCGTTTTTCTCTGCGAAATAACTCTTTGTTACTGCACCGAACATCTGCTGTGGTGACTTAGCTGATGAGAGCTGTCCAACCAGCTCTGGATACTTGATTTTTATGAATCTTACCCAGCCTGGGCAGCATGAAGTGAACATTGGAAGCTTTGCATCTTTGTCGCCCAGCTTCTTAAGAAGCTCTGAACCCTCTTCCATGATTGTGAGGTCGGCAGTGAAGTTTGTATCGAATACGTAGTCGACGCCAAGGGACTTGATTGCCGCAGCCATTCTGCCCTCTGTTGCCAGCTCTGCCGGCAGGCCAGCAGCCTCGCCGTATGCTGAACGTACAGCAGGCGCAACCTGAACAACTGTAATCATGTCAGGATCCTCTACTGCATCGTAGAATTTCTTTGTGTCATCTCTTACATAGAGCGCACCAGTTGGACAGTGAGTGATGCACTGGCCGCAAAGTGCGCAAATCTCCAGAAAATGCTTCTTGGCCGGATTGATTCCCACCTTCGCGTTTTTTCCTGTTCCCAGGAGATCCCACACATTCATGCCCTGGACTCTATCGCATACGTTGATGCAGCGGAAGCACTGAATGCACTTTGAGTTATCTCTCTCAAGGATTCTGCTTGACTTCCATCTGTTAGGTCTTGCATCAACCTCCTCGATGTGGCGGGTCATGTTGAGTTCCTTCGCAACCTCCTGAAGCTGGCAGTTGCCGTCTCTTACGCATGAGAGACAGTCTGTCTTGTGCTGCGAGAAGATAAGTTCAAGATTAATTCTTCTAGCGTATCTTGTGCTCTTTGTATCTGTGTGAACAACCATGCCCTCCTCGCACTCTGTGTTGCAGGAAGCCATCAGCTTGTCCACGCCTTCAATCTCCACGAGACAGATTCTGCACGCAGCAACCTCGTTGAGCTCCTTGAGGTAGCACAGTGTAGGAATGTGAATTCCATTAGCTCTTGCCGCCTCGAGAATCGTTGTATGTTCTTCTACCGCAATCTGCTTGCCGTTAATTGTAAGATTTACCATGATGTACGACCTCCTTTGACAGCTCCCATTCCGTGATGATCGCAGCGCAGGCATCTGCCGCACTCCTGCTTAAGCTCCTGACAAGTCATGTTCTGCTCGATAAGGGTAAAATCAGATTTTCTCTCTGCTGCTTCTCTCTCCGGCAGATCGATACGTCCTGTCTTGCCGAGGATTCCAACACCCGGTGCAGGAATCTCAACATCTCTTGCTATCTCATGATGGAAGCCTAGAGCCTCGTCGATATTTGCTGCAGCAGTCTTGCCGGCTTCGATAGCTCTGATGATTGTTGCAGGACCATCTACACAGTCTCCGCCTGAGAAAATCATTCCGCTGTCGCCGATGAGTGTGTTGAAGCCTGCAAGGATTTTTCCTCTGTTAGTAGGAACGCCGGCCTGAGCGAAATCGCCTGAATCGATAGCCTGTCCAATGGCAGCGATAACATAATCGCACTCGAGAGTAACTTCAGGCTTGTCAGCCTTAACAGGCTTTGGACGACCTCTGTCATAAGCACCTGGAATCTGAGGCTGAACTACAAGAGCTTTTACTTTGCCCTCTTCGTCTGTCTCAATGCGAACAGGAGCCATCATTGGCATTACTTCGCAGGTCTCAGCGATTGCGCCTTCAACCTCTTCAGGAAGAGCTGTCATATCGCTGATTCTACGACGGTATACGCATGTAACCTTCTCTGCGCCAAGACGCATTGCGGTTCTTGTGCAGTCCATAGCTACGTTGCCGCCGCCGATGATTGCAACCTTCTTGCCCTTGAAGTCAGGACGGTTGCCGTCTCCCATTGCTCTTAGAAGGGCTACAGCGGAGAGCACGTTCTCAGCATTCTCTCCCTCGATGCCCAGTGTGTTAGCTGCGTGAGCACCGATTGAAAGGTAGATTGCGTCGTACTCCTCCTTCATCTTAGCGAACTTCTCACTGTCGATAGCGTAATCAGTCTTTGCAACGACACCGGTCTTGAGAATTGCGTTGATATCGGCATCAAGATACTCATTAGGAAGTCTGTATCTTGGAATTCCATATCTCATCATTCCGCCAAGCTGAGATCTTTTATCAAAAACATCTACCTGGTGTCCCATAAGCTGCAGGAAGTACGCAGTAGTAAGGCCTGAGGGACCTCCGCCGACAACGGCAATTTTCTTGCCTGTTGAAGGCATACACTCTGGTGGCGCAACCTCGCCGGCACCCTCAACTACAGCTCTCTTGATTCCGCGAATATTAACTGATGCGTCCACGATATTTCTTCTGCATACATGCTCACATGGGTGCTCACATACGAGAGCGCAGGCAGCAGGAAAAGGATTGTCGTAGCGGATAACCCTAACGGCATCCTCATATCTTCCTTCCTTAGCCAGAGCAATGTAGCCTGGAATATCAACATGTGCAGGGCATCCTGCAACACATGGAATCGGTTTAAAGGAAGCGATACACTTGCCCTTTTTGACATGTGACTCAATGTCATCCATAATTGCTTCAATTGAATTGAAAATCGCCTCTGCTGACGCAGAACCGATTGCGCAGTCAGCACTGATCTTAATGCTCTCAAGAAGATCCTTGAGTTCTTTGATGTCTGACTCCTGGCCATCACCAACCTCAATTCTCTCGAGCATCTCGGCTGCCCTTGCAAGACCAATTCTGCAAGGTACGCACTTACCACAGCTCTGTGCGAGGCACTGTCTGGCATATGCCGCACACTGGCTTACCGGACAGTTACCAGCGGCCGCAACATTGCTTCCTCTGATACCAATCTGGTGAAGATCCTTCATGGAAATTTCCATGCTTGAATCACGTAGAATCTGTTGTCTACTCATTTTTATCCCTCTAATACATTTCCAAACATTATCGTACAATGCTTCTTCAGCACAAAAGAAAAAGCATCACAATAATTGTAATGCTTTTTTGTGTTTCAATCTATAATCGTTACTTCTCTAACAGTATATTAATTGTCTTTTTTGTGTACATGGTTAATCATTCCAGCCAGATATCCGGCACCGAAGCCGTTGTCAATATTAACCACCGAAACACCGCTGGCACAGGAGTTCAGCATTGAAAGAAGAGCAGACAGGCCCTCAAAAGCCGCGCCATAGCCAACACTTGTCGGCACCGCAATGACAGGACAATCCGCCATGCCCCCAACAACGCTGGCAAGAGCTCCCTCCATACCTGCAATAGCAATAATTACAGTCGCATCCATAATAAGTTCTCTGTGGGCCATCAGCCTGTGAATTCCTGCAACGCCCACATCATACAGCCTTACGACTTCATTACCGTGGAACTCTGCCGTAACAGCTGCCTCCTCAGCCACAGGGATGTCGCTGGTGCCTCCTGTAGCGATGACAATTTTGCCAAGCCCGCCAGGCGCTCTGCACTCACCCACATATCCAATGCGACCCTCTTTGTTATATTTGAGCTCCACCGCCGCTGCAACAGTCGCAGCCTTGTCCTCACTCATTCTTGTTATCAGCACATTCTTCTGCCCATTGCTCATCAGCGTTCTGACAATGCCGACAATCTGCTCCGCCGTCTTGCCCTCGCCGTAAACAACCTCAGAAGCCCCCTGCATCTTCTCTCGATGAAGATCAACCTTTGCGTATCCAATATCCTCGAAAGCTTTTCCCTTCAGCTTAAGCGCAGCCTCATCCACAGAGACCTCTCCGCGCTTAACCGATTCAAGAAGCATTATAAGATCTGTTTCCATAGCAACCTCCGTTTTAACTTCTCTATTGTATGATATAATCTCTCCATGAACAATATCAAACCTGTTAAATATCTTGCTGCCTCCGCTCCTTTGGAGCTTGCAGCTTATTTGGAAAAAAACGGCTTCGCCGTCAGGCGTGTGGCGCCACTTTCCCATCTCGTCGGAGGAATCTGTGATCATCCAGACCTTCGTTACTGCCGCATGGGACTGGGTTCAGATGCGCCTGTAATTGAAGCTCCAGATGTTAAATCAGGATATCCCGAAGAAGTTGCTTTTAACGCCGCCTGCACAGGCCGTTATCTCATTTGTAACCCCCGGTATACAGCGCCTGAAATCCTTGATTTCGACATGGAGCTTGTTGATGTGGCGCAGGGATATGCCAAATGCTCAATTGTCATAGTAGATGAGAACTCCATAATCACATACGATGATGGAATTGCCAGAAAAGCTCGCGCTCATGGTCTCGATGTTCTGACAGTGTCACCGGGCCACGTGCATCTCGACGGATATAAGACTGGTTTTATCGGAGGAGCATCCGGACGAGTCAACGACCAGATAGTCTTCAATGGCGACTTAACTGCACATCCCGATTATGAAAGAATTAAAGATTTTATAGAGAGCAGAGGCCTTAGATGCATATGGTTCGAAGGCTGGCCTCTCACAGACATAGGAAGCATAGTATGAAAAAACACGCAATTATTCCAATATTCATTCCTCATCTTGGGTGCCCCAACGATTGTGTTTTCTGTAATCAGCGGAAGATAACAGCTCGCACCGAAGTTCCAAGTGAGGATGATGTGCGCATGACAATTGAAGAATGGCTCACTACACTTAAGCCCGAAGAGACTGAGATTGAGATTGCTTTCTATGGCGGAAGCTTTACAGGCCTTCCAATTGATGAGCAGTCATCTTATCTATCTGTTGCGAAGGAATATCTCGATGCGGGGATTATAACCGGAATTCATCTGTCCACAAGACCTGACTATATATCAGCAGAGATTCTTGATAACCTAAAAGCTCACGGCGTCACCACCATTGAGCTTGGTGTTCAGTCCTTTGATGATTCAGTTCTTGCCGCATCCAACCGCGGCCACGACTCATCTGTAGTCTATAAAGCCTGTGATTTAATTAAATCCTACGGGTTCAGACTTGGTATTCAGCTGATGATTGGTCTCCCTGGAGATACTCTTGAGACCTGCCTTTACTCTGCAAAGGAGACCGCAAAGCTAAGACCGGATCTGGCTCGCCTCTATCCAACAATTGTTCTCGATGACACCGAGCTTCTATCCATGTACGAGCGAGGCGCATATCAGGCTCTGACAAGAGAAGAAGCCGTCCTTCGCACCAAAGAGATGTACAAGATTCTTGACGAGACTGGCATTTACATCATGCGCGTTGGTCTTAAGAGCACAGATATAATTGGTGATGGCGGCGCAATCAACGGTGGCACCTACCACCCGGCATTCAGGCAGCTGGTTGAATCGGCGATTATAAGAGACAAGCTGGAGCCCCAGCTTCTTAACCTTGCCAGCAGCGGAGCTGCGAGGGTAAATGTCTTCACCAACTCGGCCTGGTTCTCCAATCTGATTGGCAACAACAAGGAGAACAAGGTGTATTTTGCAGAGAAGTTCCCTTCGCTCAGTATTCGTTATGGTGTTGATAATTCCCTTAAAGATGGAGAGGTGAAGGCCAGGACATCAGCATTGACAACCCTGTAATCAAGGGATACAAGACTGATTCAGCTAAGTTTGAAATGAAGAATGTAACTTCAAACGACTACGTTGAGGTTGTATATACAAAGGACAGCGGAAGGCAGCCTGCTACAGATGACAATTCCCCTCTCGCTATGATGTTTGGTCTTTTCTTAGCATCATGTGCAGGAATCTACAGCCTGAGAAAGAGAAGTTTTAGATAAAGCTTCATACAATCAACTATTTAGGACTAACTAGAATTGCAGCATATTGCACATGCAAAACGGCACCCGGAACGGGTGCCGTTTTTTATAAACACAATTAGTCCTTAAGTGGCTTCAGCAGCGTTACGAAGGATGCGCTTATGAGAAGCACAATTCCTATTATAGTGTTCCACATTATGGTCTCGTGAAGTACAACAATCGCAACAAAAGGGGCAATTGCCGGCTTAATAAAGAATACCAGAGATCCCGTAGTCGCATCTGAATACTTGATTGCCAGGAAGTAGGCCAGGTAGCCAACACCCGTAACAAGAATACCCAGATATGCAATCAGCCATGGATGGTCCGCAACACCGGCAAACACAGGTCTATCTGTAGCCAGCATTATTACCAGCAGTACCGCCGAGCCGAGAATGAAGCTTGCTGCAGTCTGTGTGAACAGACCAACTCTTGCCAGCGACTGTTTTCCCATAACCGTATAAACACCGAAGGCACTTGAAGCCACAACCATCATTACGAGACCAAAGATTGTATTGCCTTCCTGCACATCCCATGGTCTGATCATAAAGAACAGTGCTACGAACCCCATGATTACTGCAAGTCCTTTGTTCCTGTCCAGCTTCTCGCTTGTAAAAAGGTGAGCTACAAGCATCGTAAATACTGTATTAAGACATATGATCGATGCTGCAGTCGAAGCATTGCAGCCCTTGATTCCTATCTGAAAAGCCAGCATGCTTATTGGAATGCACATAACGCCGACCAGGGTCAGCCAGCCCCAGTCCTTCAGGCTAAGCTTTTCTCCCCTGGCTGTGAACTTGTCTCTATACTCTTTGATGGCAAAAGGCACAAGTACAGCTCCTCCTATTATAAATCGAAGAAATGTGAGCTGCAGAGAATCGAAGCTTGCGCCACCGATCTTCAGTGCAACCTCCATCGTTCCGAAAAGGAACGCAGGAATGAGAATGCAAATTATTACTTTTTTCATTAATCTATCTATACCTCCTACTCTATATTATTGTCCTCTTCTCTTTTCAGAAAATCCGGAACCATCTCGTCGAAGGCTGCTCTGAAGAGAGACTTGACCAATCCATCGACGATATCTCTTGTGTCCTCATCAAGGCCCTGAATTGCATCTCTCAGCGCCTTAATCTGTCTAGGTCTCATATTACGCATATCCTGTACCGTATGTATGCCCTGACTCTTTAAGAATCCGAACAGCAACCCTACAGCCAGTTCCTTCTCTTCATCTGTTGATGACTTGAGCCACTGTGTAAGTGTTCCATCGATAAAACGACTGCTCTCTGACACGTCATCTACCTCAACGAATGCATCGCCCTCAATCTCCCAGGTAAAGGCGGCATGCTGCATAATGCCCACAGCAGAGGCCTTAACTACGGTACAAGGAATCTGGCTTTTTAGGAGCATTCCAACCACTGAAGCATGAGGAATCTGCCTGCAGATTGCAACAGGCTTCTCCTTGAGTCTTTCCTCAATCTCATGCATCGTTTCTGAGCGGAAGCCCGGTCCGTCGTGACTGTATATCTTAACAACCCTTCTGCGAATGCTGTCACAGCACATTATTCCGCCGAACACAGCCAGGTTGCCGCCCTTTGAGTGACCACCGATAATCAGCTTCTTTGTCTCTCCCTCTGTTCCTGGACCATAGAAATGCTCTATGTATCTGACAGCCGACTTCTGCGAAGGGATTACACTCTTATATGCCAGGTCGAAGTCTTCCTCCCAGCCCAGCATATCTCCATCAGTTCCTCTGTAGCATACATAATCTGTTTCATCATCTATCTCAAAGGCTACAGCGGCAAACTGCTTGGCAGCATCATCATTATTGTTCGTATCGTTATACAGATTCTTGACCTTGATATCTCTGTATCTTCTGCTTGCATAACAGACAGTACTTAACTCTTTGTTTTTCTCATCGGTAATGCTGTCATTAAACATCGAACCGAAATACTCAGCCTTATTGAAATCCTTTACTGTGTAACCGGTCTCCGTTCTGGAAAGACCTTCTCCATCAAGAACATCTTCCATCTTCGCATAGAAAAGCTGACAGAGAATCAGGCTGTCAATATCGCCGAAAGGCTTCTCTGCGAAAGTATTATGGTTCTGAGCTGCATATTCTATTATGTTCATATCCGCACCTCGCACTTCTCCTGAATAACTGCTACAGCATCGTCAATATCCGCCTTGCGGCACAATATCTCTATATGATCTCCCGCATGGAGCTTCGTTGCACCACTCGGAATAATTTCCATATTGTTGCGAATTACAGCCACGATAAGGCATCCATCGGGAAGTTCCATGTCTTCAACTCTTCCGCCATCCATAAGTGCGCCAACGTGTATGTCCGCCTTAAGAACAACTCTTTCCCCGGCCGCTCTCGGTGCCGAATTATCTGGAGAAGTATCCTTTCCCTCAGCTCTGAGTCTTTTCTCAAGAAGCTGTTCATATACCGGGTCTGCCCCGCAAAGATCAGAAACAATAAAAGCCATCAGCGATACAATTACCAGAGCAAGCAGACTGCTGAAATCTGCAGTCATCTCTGTAATAAGTATAATCCCCGTAGTTGGAGCTTTAACAATTGCCGTAAAGAAGCCTGCCATGCCCACAATTACAAAGGATGTTATGTACATCTGGTCAACACCAATTAGTCCCAGCAGCCTGCAGTAAAGACCTCCTGCAACAGCTCCAAGCACAAGAAGCGGCAGGAATATTCCGCCGGGAGCCCCTGAGCCGAAACAGCCTGTTGAATATATAAGCTTAACCACAAGGAGCACAGCAAGAGCTTTAAGCGCCAACTCCCCTGCACTTATATCCGTAACAAGCCAGGCACCGCTGCCAAGGGCTGTCGGATATACAAAAAACATCAGATAAGAAAGAGCAACTGCCGCCGCCAGCTTTGTGAACTTAACAAGTTTTCCTCCGGCAAGGGCCTCTGCAAAGCCCCCGATTTTCGCAAAAACATCCTGCTGAACATCGAGGAGCTTATTATACATCGCTCCAAAGACTCCAAGAACGGCCCCGAACACAACAAGGGTCCAGTACAACCTGAGCGGAATAGCGTGTACAACCTCGATATTGAAAACCGGTGCCAGCCCCACAATATTAGCCGCAACATAATCTGCCACAGCCGCCGAAGCCATAGTAGTAATCAGTACAAGAACTGAGAAATTCTTGTGAAGCTCCTCCAGTGCAAAAATTGCTCCCGCAAGTGGTGCGCCAAAGGCTGCCGAAAGTCCCGCACCAGCTCCGCAGGTGATGAGAAGTCTCTCTTCGGTGAGAAGTCTCTTATTTGTTCTGGCGAAGCCTTTTCCAACCATTGAGCCAAGCTGAACGCATGGGCCCTCTCTTCCAAGAGCAAGACCTCCCCCGATAGAAAGAACACAGCCTGCAAACTTGGCCGCAAGAACTTTCCACCAGTTCATATCAATGAGTCCTCTCATCTCTCCCTCAACCTGAGGAATTCCAGAACCTGTGCATTCAGGCTCCCACACAAGAAGCAGCGCAACAGCCACTGCAATTAGGGCGAGAACGGCCGCCGCTACAAGCGCGCCAGTCATGCCGCTGTGGGCGTATTCCACAAGCTGATTTCTCAGCTCATCAGCCCTGATCAGCGCCAGTCTGAAAAGCGCAACAAGAACGCCTGTTATCGCTCCGATAACCAGACCCTCTGCCAGAAGTGCATATTTAAAAGTTCTGCGCCTTCTAAGGTTGCGCACTGCGTTGCTTTCTTTCATGTTCTATGTCTTTCGTGCAAAAAGGTCTTGAGATTCTGTGAACCCCAAGACCCATAATTCTATATTACATTGAGTACAGGTTGTTGTTTGAGAACTCTGGATTTGTTGTGATATCAATTCCGAGAGCCTTCAGTGCCTGCTCGTCCTTCTCACTTAAGATAGCTGTGCAGTGAGCGATGCAGCCGCGAAGATTAGGCAGCTCTCTGAGAGCAAGCTCAGCAAGAGGGTTTGTCATCTTTGTAAGTGTCAGAGCCATAATTACCTCTTCAAGGTTAAGGCTTGACTTGTCATGGAAGATTCCAGTCTTAGTATTACCAAGCGCCTCAAGAATTGTTGGTGAGATAATCATTGCATTATCCTGAATTCCAGCAAGCTTCTTGATTGCATTGAGTACCATTGCCGCTGTTGCAACCATTCTTCTGCTGCTTCTTCCTGTAACAATGCTTCCATCAGGGAGCTCCATAGCACTTACGATTACGTTCTCATAACGCTCCGGATTCTGCTGTCTCTTAAGCTCAGCATAATCCTCTGCAGGCTTAACTACAACTCTGTCATAACGAGTAGCACCGACTTCCTCCATAAGAAGCTTTGTTCTCTCAAGAACAGACTCATCAATCTTACCCTTCTTGTATGAGCACTCTGCAATGAGGTATCTTCTGATAATCTCCTGAACAGCAGCCTCTCTGCATGCCTCATCATCGATTATGGCAAAACCAGCTCTGTTAACACCCATATCTGTAGGCGACTTGTATCCATCCTCACTTCCTGTGATTTTGTGGAGAATTCTCTTGAGTACTGGGAAAGCCTCAAGGTCTCTGTTGTAGTTAACAGCTGTCTCACCATATGCCTCAAGGTGGAAGTAGTCGATCATGTTAACATCCTTGAGGTCTGCTGTAGCTGCCTCATATGCGATGTTAACAGGGTGCTTCAGAGGAATGCTCCAGATTGGGAATGTCTCGAACTTAGCGTAACGAGCAGTGTTGCCCCTCTTGTACTCGTGGTATACCTGTGAAAGTGATGTTGCCAGCTTTCCTGAACCACCGCCAGGACCTGTTACTACAACGATTGGCTTAGTAACCTCAATGTATGGGTTAGCGCCGTAGCCCTCATCACTTACAATTGTCTCTACATCTGTTGGGTATCCCTTAGTGAACATGTGCTTGTAGGTCTTGATTCCTCTTCTCTCAAGCTTGTTGATGAACATGTTTACAGATGGAGTGTTCTCGTATCTTGTAACAACTACAGAGTTGATCTCGAGATCATAGCTTCTGAAAGAGTCGATAAGTCTCATTACCTCAAGATCATAAGTGATTCCAAAGTCCTGTCTTGTCTTGCTTGTGATGATGTCTCCCGCATAAATGCAGATAATAATCTCTGCATCGTCCTTGAGTGACTGAAGCAGTTTAATCTTTGCATTCTCATCAAAGCCCGGCAGAACTCTCATTGCATGCTTGTCCTGTACAAGCTTGCCACCGAACTCAAGATAAAGTCTGTCGCTCTCTCCTCCTTCAATTCTCTCGCGGATATATTTAGTCTGCTGCTCAATATACTTCTCCGCACTAAAGCCTACTCTGTTCATTGTCGCCTCCCTTTTGAATAATCTTCCAGCCTAACTAGGTCTAACTTCTACTTCTAATTTAGTTCTTCTTGAATAAAACTCATCGAATTTAATCTTGTAATCAACATCTATTGTTCCAAAACCGTCATCGTCAAGATCCTTGGAAAGAGAATGTGTATATACTTCAAGGTCCATTGTTCCGACCATTGGAATCTTATATCTTGTGATGTTGAGGATGCCCTGCTCCAGAGTCATGTCCATGTTGGTATCATCACCCTCTCCATATCGCAGAATCTGCAGAGCATTATCTGACACCTTAAGCAGCGTCTTTGTATTCTGAAGACCTGCTTCCTCAGCCTCATCGTAGGCGATATATGTCGCATTCTTCTTTGCGTAGACGGTACCTTCGGTGAGAATCTCCAGCGAGTCCTCAAGCTGAAGACTTTTCTTAAAAGCTTCCCCGCTTGGCTCAAGACTCTCTATATACTGTTTACTTGTAATTTTCAATGTAACATTCTTCTTCATAACTTGTTTATTATATCGTTTTTTTGGGTAATAGCCAACGGTTTATGTCGCATCTGTTTTTCTTTTTTTCACATTTACGACAATTTGCGATATTATAATATAGACACATGATTAATAAGGGGGACTGCCGCCATGTATGACAATGATGATCACAATATTTTTGAAAACGAGGATGTAACTATTATCAACCCGCCTCGAGAGAAAGCTGCCAAAAGCTTCGACGGAGATATTTTTTCAAAAAACCCTCTCGGTGAGCCTGCAAGAGGCCGCGGATACAGCGAAGCATATCTGACAAGAAGGTTTGTTGTAATCATGATGATTATTACCATGATTGTGTCGTCGGCACTGAGTGCTTTTATCGCGACCAGGGTTGCTTCATCTTCACACGCAAACAAGAACCTGACATATGGAACTCTTGAGAAGGCTACAGGAAGCAAACTTACCGTTGCACAGATTATTGCTAAGAACGAGAATTCTGTTGTTGAGATTTCTACCAAGTCTTCAGCGACTAATATGCTTGGCCGCACTGTTATTTCACAGGGTGCAGGAAGCGGTGTAATTGTCAGAGAGGATGGTTATATCGCGACTAACAACCATGTTATCGATGGTGCAAGCTCAATTGTTGTTAAGCTTCACAATGGACAGGAATATTCTGCAACGCTGATTGGAACTGATCCTGATAATGATATTGCTGTAATCAAGATTGCCGCTGAAGGCCTTAATGTTGCAGTTATAGGTGACAGTGCTGCTCTTAATGTGGGAGATCTCACTATTGCTATCGGCAATCCTCTAGGAAGCCTTGGCGGAACAGCTACCACGGGAATTGTAAGCGCTCTTGAGAGAAGACTTGTAATTGATAACAGAACTCTTACTCTGATTCAGACGGATGCGGCAATTAATCCAGGTAACTCGGGAGGCGGACTGTTCAATGGTGCCGGCGAGCTGATAGGCATTGTTGTTGCAAAAAGTTCAGGCACAGGCATTGAGGGCCTCGGCTTTGCAATTCCAATCAACACTGCCGCTGATATTATTGATGAGCTCATAACCAGGGGGAAGATAAGCACCAAGCCTGTCATCGGAATCACCGTCACAGATGTTTCTTCCGATCAGGCAGAAGCAAGTGGCGTTAAGACCCCGGGCACATACATCACTGAAGTAACAAGTGTAGAGGCAGATGCTGCCGGACTTAAAACGGGCGACAGAATCGTAAGCATCGACGGCAAGAAGATAACAAGCTCCAGTGATTTAATCGCAAGAGTGCGCGAACATAAGATAGGCGACGGCATCGAACTTGTAATCGATAGAGACGGCAAAGAGATTACAGTCCAAACGAAGCTGATACCTTCCAATTAATGAAGACGGCTGACCGAAAGGTCGGCCTTTTTTCTTGAAACCAATACGCTAAAAAGAATATAATTGAACTGATATACAACAGTAATCTGAAGGAGGATTAACATGGTTAAAGAAGTTAATATCACAGAGATGAAGGCTTATCTCAAGGAGGACTTTACAACAGGTTTCATGTGCTCAGAGAGCGTGCTTGACACTCTGAACAAGTTCTATGACCTGGGTATTGGCGAGGAAGCGATTGCGCTCAGTACTGGATTCCCTTATGGATTTGGTAATGGCGGCAATCTCTGCGGAGGAGTTGCCGGAGCAACAATGGCCCTTGGTAAGGTTTTTGGAAGAACCGTTAAGGGTGACCCGGCATATCAGAAGTGCATCGACATCGTAAGAGAGCTTAACGATGATGTAGCTGCAGCGTACAAGACAAGCATTTGTCCTGATCTGATTGCAGACTATGATTTCAAAGATCCGGAGAGAAAGACTCACTGCACTAATATTCTTTACGTAATTGTTGAATCATTTGCAAAGATTATGGAACGCGAGTGCGGCGTTGCAATAGTTGAATAATAACAAAGGGGACGAAAGATATGAATAATTTTGTATGGCAGAACAGAACTAAGGTTTATTTTGGCGAGAAGGTTGTTGACAAGCATCTTTCATCACTTATCAAAGAGCATATGACACCAGGCAAGAACAAGATTCTTCTTGGCTATGGTGGCGGCTCTGTTAAAAAGAACGGTTCTTACGATGATGTTATGGCTGCTATCGCAGAGACAGGCTTTGAGGTAATCGAGTTCGGCGGAATCATGTCCAACCCTACTCTCGACAAAATGCTGGAGGGAGTTGAGATTGTTAAAGCCAACGACGTTGGTCTTATTCTTGCTGTTGGCGGCGGCTCTGCTATGGACTGCTGCAAGGCTATGGCTGTTCAGGCTGCTTATGACGGCGATGCATGGCAGGATTTCTGGATGGACGGCAAGGAGATGCTTATTGACCCAATGCCATGTGGTGTTGTTGTAACAATGCCTGCTACAGGTTCTGAGCTCAACCCATGCGCTGTACTTACAAATACAGAGACTAATATTAAGTGCGACAGAGGATACCCTAAGATTAATCCTCTCTTTGCAGTAATGGATCCTGCATATACTCTTACAATGCCTCTTCGTCAGATTAAGGCTGGTACATTTGATATTCTCTCACATGTTATGGAGGGCTACTTCAGTGATCCTGCCGGCTACTGGGCAACAGATGACATGATGGAGGGTCTGATGCATGGAATCATCAGAGACCTCAGAGCTGCAGTTAAGGACCCTACTAACCTTGAGGTTAGAACAAGCATTATGTGGGCTGGTTCACTGGCTGAGAACGGCTTCCCTAAGACAGGTAAGAAGCTTGATTTCCAGGCACACAACATGGAGCACCAGCTGAGCGCATTCTCAAACTGCAATCACGGTGAGGGCCTTGCTGTAATTCACCCAACATATTACAGACACATATATAAGGATGGTCTCCCTAAGTTCGTAAGCTTTGCTAAAGAGGTATGGAGACTTAATCCTGCAGATTATGAGAGCGATGAAGCTCTTGCTCTTGCAGGAATTGACGCTCTTGATGATTTCATCACTGAGCTTGGAATGCCTAAGACACTCAGAGAGCTTGGCTTCGAGGACAAGAGCCAGCTCAAGGAGATTGCAGATTCATGCTTCATCTCAGAGGGCGCATTCAGACCTATGACAGCGGAAGAGATTTTAGAGATTTACGAGGAATGCTTCTAGAATGATTCTCGATTTAATAGTAGTTGGAATTCTCCTGATAGCGACCGTTCGAGGTAAAGTCTGCGGTTTTCTTGAGACTGTCATACGTTTCCTTGCACTCATAGGAGCTCTTGTTCTCGGTGTAATGTTCACACCACAGACTGCACAGCTTCTGTATGCAACCAGAATAGATGAACATCTGATGGACAGGCTCAACGCCATTGCAGAAGATGGCATTATTGACTTTGCCAATTATATCCCTGAGGTGCTGTCCAACACCTTCGGAGCGATTGAAGACATTTCGCTTAGAGTAACTGTTCTTCATTTTACCAACGTTGCCATTACCATATTTGCTTTTATGCTCATCGTAATCGGTGTGTGGATAATTGCTACGCTCCTTATTAAAAAAATTCGCAAAAGCAAGCGTGAGAAGGGTGTTATCGGCTCTGTTGATTCCAGTGTCGGTCTTCTCATCGGGGCAATCAAAGGCATCATTCTTGTCTTCCTCTTTCTGGCATTTCTCTTCCCTCTTGCGGGAATATTCATGCCGGAGCAGATACAGACAATCAATGAGCAGCTGAACAATTCTTTTGTTGCAGGAATGCTGTACGATATTAATCCGCTTCTGATTTTTATGAAAAAGCTCGCACTTTAGCTTCAAGGTGTTTCGAAATAGCTGAAAGCCTTGAAATAACAACGCTTATGTGATAGAATCTATCAGCTATGGATTTGATTAAAAACAAAGCGTTAAGCGAAGAAGAGTTCTACATGGCAGAGGCTCTCAAGGAAGCCGAGGCCGCAGCTGAGATAGGCGAAGTTCCTGTAGGCGCCGTTGTAGTGTACGATGGCGAGATTATAGCAAGAGCTCATAATATGGTTGAGACCAACGGTCGTTCCAAGGAACATGCCGAAATGCTTGCTCTTGAGAAGGCAGAGGCATATCTTGGAAGGAAGTGGCTGAGTGGCTGCGATCTCTATGTAACCCTTGAACCCTGTGCAATGTGTGCAGGCGCCATGGTTCTTGCAAGAATCGACAGTCTCTATATTGGAACAATGGATCCAAAGAACGGAATGTGCGGCTCCATTTACAATGTCGCATGCAACGATAAGCTTAATCACAGAATCCATGTAGAACGAGGCATTCTCCAGGAGGAATGCAGCAGTATACTGAAGACATTCTTCAGGGAGATGCGAATCTATAAATCTGCGCTTAAGCGCAACAATAATACATCGGAGGACACAGATAGATGAAAAGAAAGGGATTAGTAGCGATTCTCGCAGCAATCATGGTTATGGCAAGCTCAGCTTTCTGTTTTGCAGATACAGGCAGCCTTAAGCTTGAGTCAACATATCCGGAGAACGGACAGAAGAACACTTCTATCGAGAACGTTGGCGTTAAGCTCTACTTCAACAATACAATTTCAACCAAAGAGGCAATGAAGGCAGACGAGAAGCTCGTTAAGATCGTTGACTCAAAGGGTAAGAAGATCGATACAATTGTACTCTTCAAAGACAATCTTGTTCTTGTAGTTGCCGACAACACACAGAAGGCTCAGAGAATTTCTAACAGTGAGACATATACACTCGTTATCGACCCTTCCTTCGTTGATGATCAGGGTAACACTCTTGGCGAGAAGACAACTGTTGAGTTCACAACATATAATCAGAAGCTCAACAACATCATCAATATGGCGATGATGTTCGTAATGTTCGGCGGTATCATGTTTGTAACAATCAAGCAGCAGAAAGATCAGGCTGCAGAGAAGGCCGCTGCTCAGCAGGATAAGGCAGGCAACAACTTCAACCCATACAGAGAAGCAAAGAGAACCGGCAAGACTGTTGAAGAGGTTATGGCTGAAGAGGCTAAGCGCCAGGAGAAGCTCAACAAGAAGAAAGGCAAGAAGAAGGAGCAGAAGGCAGACTCCAAGCATGTTAAGATTGAGAACTGCGCTGACTATCTGAACAACGTATATCGTGTTCAGGCTCCACGCCCAATCAAGAAGAAGGCAACAGCTGCACCAGCTACACCTGCTAAGAAGGGCAAGAGTGGCAAGAGATAAGTACGACTTCCAAGGCGCCCGATAAGGGCGTCTTTTGTTTCAGTAAGCAAGAGGATAAGATGGAATATATAAGGCTTAACACTTATGCCAAGATTAACCTTTCTCTTGATGTTATCAGTCGAAGAGATGACGGTTATCACAATATCGACTCTTTAATGCAGGCTGTCAATATGTGTGACGAAATGATTATTGCTATCGGCGACATGTCTCCTGAATCAGTTGCAGACTTCACCTGCCAGGAAGCCAGCATAGAAGACCTTACTGTGAGACTGTACATTAACTCAGATACGCTTCCGCCGGCAGAAGATAATCTGGCATATAAAGGAATCAGACGATACGTAGAGGCTCTTAACGGGCTGTCTCTTAACGGAGTTGTATCTGTTCTTATAGACAAACGTCTTCCGGTGGCAGCTGGTATTGCCGGTGGTAGCGGTAATGCAGCAGGGGCTATGCTTGGTCTGAATGCTCTTATCGGATATCCACTTACACTGGATGAGCTGATGACTGCCGGATGCAAGGCAGGTGCTGACGTACCTTTTTCACTCCTGATGAATGCTGCAATGAACAGAAATGTTCTTAAGGAGCTGGACGGCATCGAGATAGCAGGAACAGCAGCTCAGGTATCTGGTATCGGTCAGTACGTTGAACCTGTATCACCTGTTACGAGATACGTTATCATTGCAAATCCCGGAATCGGTGTTTCTACCAGGGAGGTGTATGAGGCCATAGATTCGCTGCCGGAGGAACAGCGTCAACCGAAAGGTCTCTGGAACAATATTATGGAGAGATATACCCTTGAGGCATATCCGGAAGCTAAAGAGCTTAAAGAACTGTTAAACTCGCTCAACGCAGAGCATGTTCTGATGAGCGGAAGCGGCCCTACCATGGTCGCATATTATACAACTGCAGAAGCTGCAGACACTGACTTTAGAATGTTAACGGGGGGAATCGGTAAAGACAGGACAAATTGGCGGTTCTGGCTGACCGAAACAGGAAAGGAGTCGAACAATGATGGATTTTCAGTTAAAGGTGCAGAAACCACTTAAGGAGCTTGTGTATCTGGAACTGAAGCACAAGATTCTTACTGGCGAGATCGGTTCGCAGACAAGACTTATGGAGATCGATCTGGCAGAAAAGATGAACGTAAGCAGAACTCCGATAAGAGAAGCTATCAGGAGACTTGCTGACGACGGACTTGTTAAAGTCGAGCCTAGACGAGGCGCATATGTTGCAAATATTTCTATCAAGGATATGCTGGATGTTTTTGAAGTAAGAGAAGATATGGAAGGCTTTACAGCATACCTTGCAGCGCAGAGAATCACCGAAGACCAGAAGGTTGAACTTAGAAGAATCGCTGAAGAATATGAGAAGGCTACTGAGATAGAAGACAAGGAAGCCGTAATTGCGCTTGATGAGGAATTCCACAATTTCGTAGTGTCATGCTGCAACAACGAAACTTTGACAGAGCTTGTCAAGTATGTCCAGGAGCTTTCCCTCAGATTCAGATATCTCTACTATGAGAAGGTTGATTTGTACAGACAGACGGCAAAGCAGCACACGGCAATAATGGAGGCAATCAACTCAGGCAATGCAGAGCTTGCAAGAAAAGAAGGAGACCTGCACGTAAAGACTCTTAAAGAGTTTGTCTTCGAACTGGGACAGAAACTTCATAACGCTGATAAATAACAGCGAAACTTTAAATGAGACCCACTCTGATATGTACCCTCTTTACTGGACAAACCAGTAAGGAGGGTGTTTTTGTGCCCTTGAAAAAAAGCACCGCTTCCTGCGAAGCGGTGCTTATGATTATTATTCGAACTAGAGCTCGATCTTGTGGAACTTCTTCTTACCCTTCTGCAGGATGCAAACGCCATCCTCGAAATTGTCGAGTGTTACTGCGAACTTCTTGTCTGTAATCTGCTCGCCGTTAACTCTTGCTCCACCACCCTGGATTGTTCTGAATGCCTCTGAAGTTGATGGCTCAAGACCAACTTCCTTCATAAGTGCTGCAAGACCGAAGCCTTCTCCCTCGAACTGTGCCTTGTCCATCTTTGTTGAAGGCATATTCTCTGATACGCCAGCACCGGCAAATACTGCTCTTGAAGCCTCGAGAGCCTGCTTAGCCTTCTCCTCACCGTGGATGAACTTAGTGATCTCGTAAGCAGCAATCTCCTTAGCCTCGTTGATTGCTGAACCCTCAAGTGCGCTGAGTCTGTTAACCTCATCCATTGGAAGGAATGTCAGCATACGGAGTACCATGTTAACATCAGCATCGTCGATGTTTCTCCAGTACTGGAAGAAGTCATATACAGATACTCTTGACTCATCAAGCCAGAGAGCACCAGATGCTGTCTTACCCATCTTCTGACCGTCAGCCTTTGTGAGAAGGTTGGTTGTGAGACCATATACCTCGATGTTATCAAGCTTTCTAGCCATATCGATACCAGCGATAATATTTGACCACTGGTCGTTGCCGCCGAACTGCATCTTGAGACCGAAGTCTCTTGCCATTACATAGAAGTCATAGCCCTGCATGAGCATGTAGTTGAACTCGAAGAATGAAAGTCCGCCTTCCTCAGCTCTCTTCTTGAAGCACTCTGCTCTGAGCATTTCCTTAACGTTGAACTTTGAACCAACCTCTCTTACGAAATCTACATAGTTGAGAGGTCTCAGCCAGTGTGCGTTGTTAACGTGTACGCAGCAGCCAGGCTCTGGTGTCTTTGTCTCGTGACCAGGAACATATACTCCCTCGTTGCCAACATACTTCCACTCTTCATCGAAAGGAAGGAATCTGTCGAACAGATTCTTGAACTGCATGCAGTTATTATCAATCTCCTCAACAGTCATGATTCTTCTGATATCACTTCTGCCTGAAGGGTCTCCTACCATTCCTGTACCACCACCGATAAGTGCTACTGGTGTATGTCCGTACTTAAGCATGTAAAGGAATACGATAACCTGAATCATATGTCCTACGTGCAGGCAGTCTGCTGTAGGGTCGAATCCGATATAGAACTTAATCTTCTCTTCTCCGAGAAGCTTTCTAACAGCCTCAGGATTTGTGCACTGTGCAGTGAATCCTCTCTCTTCAAGTACGTCATAAACGTTAGTAAACTTACTGATATTATCAGGAATTGGATTTACAAAAGCCATAACTATAGCCCCTTTCTTTTTTTGTTTAACGATTGTCTTTAACGAATGATGTCTCCCTCATCAAACGCCATATATCAAAGGTTTTATTTAAATTGCTTAAATAACTTATTTAGTTCCGAAGAGTCTGTCTCCGGCATCTCCGAGACCAGGAACGATATATGCATTCTCGTTCAGGCACTCATCCTCTGCAGCGATGAAAATATCAACATCAGGATGCGCCTCCGAAAGTGCCTTGATTCCCTCTGGTGCAGCGATAAGGAACATGCAGCAGATGTCCTTGCCGCCCTTTGACTTGATAAGATCGATTGCCGAAATTGCACTTCCGCCTGTTGCAAGCATTGGGTCTACAACAACGATTCTTCTCTTATCTATATCCTCAGGAAGCTTGCAATAGTACTCAATAGCCTCGTGAGTATCTGGATCTCTGTACATTCCCACATGGCCAACCTTTGCATTTGGGTAAAGGTCAAGCATTCCATCTACAAAGCCAAGTCCTGCTCTGAGAATTGGAATGATTGCGATGTCCTCACCCTTCAGCATCTTAACTGTTGCTGGACATATAGGGGTCTCAATCTCAACATCCTTAAGTGGAAGTGATCTTGTTACCTCATATCCCATCAGCAGGCCAACCTCTTTAACAAGGTGTCTGAAGTCCTTGCTGGTTGTCTCCTTCATTCTGAGTAATGAAATCTTGTGCTGAATCAGTGGATGGTCAAAAACCATAATTCTACTTTCCATTATACTTCCTCCGCTTTTCTGTAGTTTGAATACTCTGTCCCTTGACTTGTCGCTAGTCTTCTATCATATTGATTCTGCGCAGGTGCTTGCCACCCTCAAACTCTGTCTCGAGCCAGGTATCAACCATTGCAAAAGCAAGATCTTTCTCAATCATTCTTGCTCCCATAGCAATTACATTGGCATCGTTGTGTCTTCTGCACATCTCAGCCATCTCAACTGATGTACAGAGCGCGCATCTGATTCCCTTTACCTTGTTGCAGGCAATTGAGATTCCAATACCGGATCCGCAGATTACTATTCCTCTCTCTGCCTCACCATTAGCCACAGCCTCACCAACAGCTCTTCCATAAATTGGATAATCCACAGATTCTGCCGAGTAAGTACCTACGTCTACAATCTCGTGGCCCTCACCTAGCAGTTTCTGCTTAACTTCCTCCTTAAGCGGGAAACCTGCGTGGTCACACCCCATTACAATCTTCATAGTGATATCCTTTCTTCTGATAGTGTTATTGTATAACATCATAGCCTGCGCTCTTGAGCATTCGGTTCATTATTGCAAAACCGAGCCCCCGCTCTTCCAGTGCGCAAACCAGGATCAGCTCTGTTCCCTGGCGGTCAAGTTCTCTAAGATCTGCGAAAAATCTATGTGCCGCCTCTTCGCAGTTCTCACTGTAGTCGAGAACCGCTGTCTTTATTCCGTCAGCTTCTGCTTCAGCTCTTACAGCCGCTGCATCTCCGGCAACTATCTGCACCTTCGCCTTAGGTGAATAGTGTTTGTATTTCATTCCCGGTGACTTTGGCTTAAAGGTTTCTGTATCTGCCGCTCCATCTTCAGGATCCAGAACCTCTGCAGGCTTCTCGAGAAGATGTGCATCATAGCTTACCTCTCTGCCTAGAACCTTCTCCAGTCTCTCTGGAGTAACAAATCCAGGTCTGAGAATTGCCGGAGCATCGCCTGTGCAGTCGAGAACGGTGGATTCAATTCCCACCTTGCAGTCCTCGCCCATAATTACCGCTTCTATTCTGCCCTCCATGTCCTCAAGGACATCCATTGCAGTTGTCGGGCTCGGTCTTCCGGATATATTTGCACTTGGCGCCGCCACTGGCCTTCCAGAAGACCTTATCAGCTTAAGCGCCACCTCGCTTGCAGGCATCCTTACGGCGACAGTATCAAGACCGCCCGTAGTGACGTCAGGAACGAGGGATTTTTTCTTAAGGACAAAAGTTATAGGACCCGGCCATAACTCCGCCATAAGGGCCTTTATTTCGTCGCTGACAGCCTCTGCAAGCTCATCAAGTTCCTCCATGGATGCAATGTGAACTATCATCGGGTTATCGCTTGGACGACCCTTTGCTGTGTATATGGATTTGACCGCATCGCCGTTAAGGGCATCTGCTCCAAGGCCATATACAGTCTCCGTAGGGAAAGCCACCAGGCCTCCGGCTCTTATTATCTCGCCGGCCTTCTCTATATCCTTATCTGTAGTATCAAGTCTGAGAGTTTCCATCTTTACCCTCTGATTATGCCTCTGCTCCGAATTCCTTCATCTTCTCAGCCTGATCAGCTGTGATGAGTCCATCGATTGCCTCATCGATATCTCCATCAAGGAACTGGTCCAGCTTGTACATTGTAAGGTTGATTCTGTGGTCAGTGATTCTGCCCTGAGGGAAGTTGTAAGTTCTGATTCTCTCTGATCTGTCTCCGGAACCGATCTGGCTCTTTCTGTCAGCAGAAATCTTGTCGTTCTGCTCCTGGAGCATCATATCGTAAAGTCTTGCCTTCAGAACTCTCATAGCTTTCTCTCTGTTCTGAATCTGTGACTTCTCGTCCTGGCAAGTTACTACGAGACCTGTAGGAATGTGTGTCATTCTTACAGCTGAGTCTGTAGTATTAACGCACTGTCCACCGTTACCGGAAGCTCTGTATACGTCTACTCTTACATCGTTAGGGTCAACCTTAACCTCTACGTCATCTACCTCCGGCAGAACAGCAATTGTCGCTGCTGAAGTGTGAATTCTTCCAGATGACTCTGTTGCAGGTACTCTCTGTACTCTGTGAACGCCGCTCTCGTACTTGAGTCTTGAATAAGCGCCCTTACCCTTAATCATTACTGTAGCTTCCTTAACGCCGCCGATTCCTGTATCATTCATCTCAATGATCTCAGTCTTCCAGCGATGTCTCTCTGCGTATCTGAGATACATTCTGAGAAGGTCTCCTCCGAAAAGCGCCGCCTCGTCTCCACCTGTTCCTGCTCTAACTTCGAGAATAACATTCTTCTCATCGTTAGGGTCCTTTGGTAAAAGAAGAACCTTAAGCTTTTCTTCTGAATCCTCAATGCCGCTCTCAAGCTCCTTCATCTCTTCCTTTGCCATCTCGATGAGCTCTTCGTCATCTTCAAGCTCGAGAATCTCCTTAGCCTCTGCAAGAGCTTCCTTTGACTTCTTGTAGGCCTCGTACTCCTTAACGATTGGCTCAATCTCATTCATCTCCTTCATGTACTTCTGCCAGTTAGTCTGGTCGGCAATTACATCCGGATCAGAAACCTTCAATGATAACTCATTATATTTCTCAAGTATAAAGTCTAGTCTGTCAAACATGTACTATCTCCTTATATAAAATCCTATTCCTTGAATTTAGATTATACCATACTTTACCTGGTTCTTTCATTAGATACTTTAAAAAAACGGCGCCTTTGGCGCCGCTGTAGTTGTTCGTGCTTATGCTTTTATGACAGCAAAAAACAAAACAGCGCTTTCTTGCGAAAGCGCTTCTTTACTATTACAGGTTGTACTTGTTCTTGAACTTCTCAACACGACCACCACGGTTAGCAAACTTCTGCTGACCAGTGAAGAATGGGTGGCACTCTGAACAAATGTCTACTCTCATCTCTGGAGCGTTTGACTTTGTTGTAAAAGTGTTACCACATGCGCAAGTAACTTTACATTCCTGATAGTTAGGATGGATTCCTTCCTTCATGCGTTTGTCCTCTTTCTTTAAAGTCTATGCTAAAGAAGTCGCCTTCTTAGAACACAGCGCATAGATTATATCAACAGCATAGGCAAAAAGCAAGAAGTATTCTTGCATACATTCCTTAAAACACAAGATTTTATCTGGTGGGAGTGTTATTATATATAGGCATCAAATCATTATGTGATATGAGTGTACGAATCATTAACGGAGGACTCAATGTTAGATTCAAACGACAACTCAATTAAAAAGATAATTCTGAGGCTGATACTCCTCTCTTTTGCCGCATTTCTAATTGCATTCAACATCAAGGCATTCCTTAACAACGGAGGTCTGGTGCCAGGCGGATTCTCAGGAGTAACCATTCTTCTTCAAAGAATTTTTGACACTTATATGGGTGTGCAGGTGCCCTATACAGTACTTTATATTCCTCTGAACCTTTTTAGTTTTTATCTGGGCTTCAGGTATATCGGAAAAAAGTTCACCCTGTATTCACTTTATGTCATCGTGCTTTCATCCATTCTCACAGATATGCTGCCAAATATTCCTGTAACATATGATGTTCTGCTTATTGCTCTTTTCGGTGCGATTGTGAATGGAATTGCCATGACGATCTGCCTTCAGGCTGGTGCTTGCTCCGGTGGAACTGATTTCATTTCCATCTATGCCTCAGAGAAACGCGGTGTCGATGCATGGAACTATATATTTATGGCAAACGTTGTAATCCTTGTAATCGCCGGAATTCTTTTCGGTTTTGACAAGGCGCTGTATTCCATCGTATATCAGTTTACTCAGACTCAGCTTCTGAACACGCTCAATAAGCGCTACCAGAAGCATACTCTTTGGATTATCACAAGCAAGCCCGATGAAGTGTACCAAATCATTCATGATATGACCAATCACGGAGCAACCCTTTTCAAGGGCACCGGCTTCTACAGGCAACAGGAAACAGAAATGGTTTACTCAGTTGTCGGAAGCGATGATGTAGCAAAGATTCTTAAGGCAGTTACAGATATCGACGAGCATGCTTTTGTCAACGTCCAGAAAACAGACCTTGTAAGCGGCAACTTCTACCGCAGACCAACAGAATAACGAATTATTAAAGGCGGCCTAAGCCGTCTTTTTAGTATGCACATTTTGTAGGGCTTCTTATTCCAAAATCTGTCCTCTTTGTAGGATTTCGATTTCGTCAATATAATCATACAATTTACCCATAGTAAATACTTTCAATATTTAGAGGAGGTACACAATGGGATACTCATTAGACTCAAAGGTTAAGGAAATTCTTAAGAGCGATGCTGCAAAGGCAGTTCTTGATAAGTATGCACCTGGTTCATCAACAAACCCTCAGATGAAGCTTGTCGGAGGACTCACACTCAGAAAGCTCGCTTCATTCCCACAGTCAGCATACCTCGTTCCACATCTGGACGATCTTGATGCTGAGCTTAAGGCAATCGAGGAGTAACAACTTATGCAAAAGAAAAGGCGGTTCCTTGTGAACCGCCTTTTTTCGTGCACGTCTTGTCTATTATTCTAGAAGCATGTCCAGCCGCCGTCGCACTTAAGGTCAACACCGTTAACGTATCTCGACTGATCACTTGCGAGGAAGAGTATAGCATCAGCAAGTTCTTCCGGCATCGCAAGTTCGCCTGAGAAATTCAGGAGCTGACTTGTTCGACCGAAGCCGAACTCATCTGATGGTGGCATTGTGATAGGAATATCTGTTACAACACCACCAGGTGAAACGCAATTGCAGCGAATATGATGATCCATATACATGAACGCTGTATTTCTTGTCAGAGACAGAACCGCGCCCTTGCTTGCGACATAAGCCGCACCCGAAGTCTGATGACTTGCTCCAACCGAACAGGTGTTAACAATTACACCGCCGACATCCTCGCCCTGTGCGAGATACTGCTTGCACTCTTCTCTCATACAGTACATTACGCCAAAAGTATTGACTCTGAGCACCTGCTCCATCATCTCATCTGATGTGTCTGCGATAGCAGTATTGTCATCCATTACACCCGCATTGTTAACCGCAACATCAAGCTGGCCATATGTATCCACAGCAAGCTTAACCATAGCCTTTGCAGTATCAGGACTACCGATATCTCCCTTCATCTGAATGATTTCGTACTGTGTCCCGCACTCCTTAGCCTCTTCAAGAAGGTCGTCCATAGGGTTCTTGTCAACAGCGATGACTTTTCCGCCCTCCTGAGCGAAAAGCAGAGCTGTCGCTCTTCCTATTCCTGCTGCTGCGCCTGTAACGATGCAGACTTTATCCTGTAATTTTCCCATTATAACCCCTCCTAGCAGAATACTTTCTTAACAACAGTTGCAGGTGATCCATTAGGGCCTACCGTTACTTTTGCACCTTCCGGAATATCTGCTCTGATATTTGCGAAGCCGATGTTCTTGTCTACTGTGTAGCCGTAGATAGCCTGGCAGCATCTGCCGACTTCAACGCCGTAGAGATATACCTTCTCCCAGATTGAAATATCTTCCGTTGATTCCCATTCAAACTCCAGACCTACCATCTGGTAGCGAGGATTCTCCTTGATTGCAAGAGTTGCCTCCTTACCGATGAACTCCTTCTCAAGATCAACAGACCATCCAAGGTCACACTCGAACGGATTCATCCACTTGAAATCCTGCTTGAGCGGGAATCCCTTTTCCATTGGAATAGACCTTACATAAACTTCAAGCGTATAGATTTCTCTTCCACCAGCCTCAGTAACTGCTTTATCAATTGCTTCTTTGATTTCTGCTGTCTTATCGAATGGACAATATACCTCGTAGCCATTCTCGCCAGTGAAGCCAGATCTGTGTACATATACCGGAATTCCATTGATTGAGTTTGCCTCTACTCTGAATCGCTTCATCTCATCAATCGGATTCTCGAGCATGAGATTCATCGCTTTAGGTGAGTCAGGACCCTGTACCGCATACATGTCCCAATCGTAAGTGATGAGCTCTGTTGTTACATCGAGCTCTCCCTTGTGCTGCTCAAGCCAAGGGATGAGGCGTGGTCCGTACAGGGAGGAAACCCAGTATTTCTCCTCTTCCATGTGCATTACGATTACATCATCAATAATCTCACCTTTCTCGTTGAGCATTGTTGTGTACTTTGTTCTTCCCGGTGTCGCCTTGCTGATATTGTTTACGTAGATAAGCTCAAGAGCCTCAAGAGCGTCATCTCCTTTTACCTCTACAAGATCATGAGTCCAGCGATACCAGCCTACACTCTGACGAATAGTCTCTGCATCGAGACGAGCGCGTTTATCTTCCTTAAAAAGCATCCTGATACCTCCTTATACCATTCTCAGATCCTCAAGACGGATAACCTTGATATACATATCCTCTTCATCACGATTCTCAATTACGCAGGACCACTCTGGCGAAACAAGTGTTTTGCAGCCGCCGTTCCACTGTGCCTCGTATGCGTCTACCAGCTCGTCAAGTGGTGCCATCTCGTATCTGGCAGTGAAATCCTCACTTTTAACCTTGATCCAGGTCTCATCCTCTGTCCAGCGCTCAACCTGATAAGGAACCTGCTGAACATCCAGCATATACATAATATATGAACCCATGATTCTGCCGTCATTATCGTCGATTGAATGAGGAACTCCCAGGTGTGCTCTGAGACCTTCTTTAGCAAATGGCTCGATAAACTGGTTTTTGCCTGCTGTTGCGAAAACGATCTTAAGCACGCGGAGGAACTCCTCATCGTCTGGTGCCATGTCTGTAATCGCCATCATAGGGAACTGTACTGACCATACCCAGCCCATCTGAGCTACCCAGTGGTATGCTTCCTCGATTGATGTCTCCTCACCGAACGCCTGTGTGTACTGGCCATTACGCAGACACTGTCCTTCCTTAACCATTCTCTCACGAGGAGTATCATGGATAGGATCTACCGGCTGCTGCATATGCTCAAGCCAGCTCTGCTTAGGAAGACCATATGTGTCTCTTCTCTCCGCAACTACCCTGCAATGCTTGTTGCCACAACCTCTTGCCTGGCACATGTTAAGAGCAACCTCGTTCTCTGTTCCATTTGAACTTGCCAGATCGAAATTTGCAGTAAACATGCTGGTTGTCATATTGCAAAGCTCACTTCCTACGATGTCCCATGGACAGGTATCAAGCTCCTTCTCAACACGATCTCTAGTGAACTGGATTACTCTTCCAGCCATGTTCTCCCACTCATCTCCGGAATCTCCTGTGATTCCACCAAGCCAACTGGACTTTTCACAGAGCTCAGGAATGTTAAAAGCCTCATACAGGGACATGTCCACATATGCTTTCTGCTCGTCTGGTGTTCCTGCAACGGCCATGTTCATCATATTAGCAATGTCGCAGATTGCGTCTGTTCTTGTCTCCCAGTTTGGCTCAAAAATTCGCATAACCTGGAAGAGATTGGCACAGAATGCAGCAATCTGTCTGTTAAGCTGCTTATACGCCTCGTCTTCAGTAATGAGTTTGCCCCACGCCGTTGAGAAGCATTTTTTTGAATCAAGTTTCTCCTTAAGCATACTTTTCCTCCTTATTCACCTGTTCAGGATAAATGTTCATAGAACAATTATACTTTTCTTATTCTGCGACAGTATTCTACAAAGGCAAGGAAAAAAAATCGTTGCACCCATACATACTGTATGGTTATTATCTTGCAAAAATAACCAACTATCGGTATAATTTATATGAATTATTACATTGCACCATATAAAAAGCATGGTGTATTATAGATGCAACCCAATATGTAACGACGTGCTTTACGGGGAGATAGACATGAAACTCAACCAGGATATCATTCTCAAAAGACTTAATGAATATGTAGATGCAAGAGACATCGGGCAGAGGGGCTCTGATAAACTGCTTTTACAACGCCCCGAGTTTTATCTGGATAAAGCCGGATTTTTTGTTGAGAACCACGTATATGTCTGCAGCGCAGACCATTTGCCTGCTCTGCCGGCAATAGAGGCAAATGTTCTGTTGATTTGTCTTGGCAACTCGCCTCAGCTCTCAACATACAAGCACAGATGCTCTGTAATCAACATCAATGGCAATGAGAACATTTTTACAGTTTTCAACATCGTGCAACAGATTTTCAACCTGTACGAGACCTGGGAAGCTAGCCTTAATCGCATTCTCCGAAACAGTGCATCTCTCCAGGAAATACTCGACACAAGCAAGGGTATTTTCGAGAACCCGATGCTTCTTCTTGGAGCGGATTTCAAATATCTGGCTCGTACAGAGGAGCAATATCTGGCAGAGAAAATGAATATAAACCTCCATGCAGAAACCTTCGATTCAGAGAAGCTTGCTACATTCCTTTCTCTTCATGATATGTCTACACATGTAAGAGAGCCTTTCGTACTCTCACTTATGAATCGTCGTTCTATGGCAATGAATGTTTTCGACAACGAGGAATATATGGGCTGTTTCATTGTTTTTGAGGAATATCGAGATTTCTGTTCATCCGATACCGTACTTTGCAGCTTCCTTTATAAATATCTTCGTCAGGCCATTTTGAGCAATCCCGTTCTAGCGAGTGAACGCTCAGCATTGAGACATGCCATTAGAGATGTAGTAGCAGGCAACCCAGTCGACTTCGACCATCGACGAGTTCTGGATTTCGCAAATAATAAATGTGATTATGTATGTGCCTGTCTTCAACCGGAGATGCTTTCAACACATCTGCCAAGCGGGTACATTCCTTCAATCATTGAAGATGTCGTGCCTGGGTCGTTATCCTTCGAGCTTGGTGTATCAGTAGTTGCATTAATTCCGCTTGAAACTGACGAAATTCAGTATGACCAAACAATAGCCGCGTTGAACTATAAAGTCGGTATATCTCAACCATTCCGCAATCTTTTCGAAAGCAACCATTATTATTATCAAGCTGCTGCGGCGCTTAAGAACGGTCTGCTTTTCGAAAAAGAAAAGACTGCGTACTATTTCAATGACTGCATCACAACTGAGCTGCTTCTGAACGCCGCTAACGGAAAGCCGGCAGATATATTCTTCAGCGAAGGTCTTTCTGCTCTCGTTGAGTACGATAAAGGCTCACAGGTATCATACCTTGAAACTCTCAAAGTCTACCTGGACAACAATATGGCTGTTACCAAAACTGCACAGGATCTTTTTGTCCACCGCTCAACACTTCTTGAGCGAATCGGACACATAAACGATTTTCTTGCCGAAGAGCTTGCTGACCCGGAACGACGACTTGCTATCCGTACAGCCATTGGTATTGCTGAGTTGTATAAGAAATTAGAAGAATAAAAA
>JAGHUT010000090.1 GCA_018064645.1 Candidatus Crickella merdequi
GGTCAGTGGAATGTCTAACAAAAAACAAAAGGCTCGATTGCTGCTCAGTATAGAGATAATCAATTTTACGGATAGCTTACTAAACGGTTAATATATAGAAAAAGGCATTAGACCAAGTCTAATACTAATATTTACAATGGAGGAAACAAATGGATACATATTACAACCCAGCAGACCTTGCTAAATTCCCAACCATCACAGAAGAAGCACCAGAGATGGGATCTAAGTTCTTCGACTGGTACGGCTCAGTTTTCGCTGAAGGCGAGCTTACGGCTAGAGAGAAGGCTCTAATAGCATTAGCTGTTGCACATGTTGTTCAGTGCCCATACTGCATCGATGCTTACACAAATACTTGCCTTGAAATGGGCGTAAGCAAGGAGCAGATGATGGAGGCTGTTCATGCAGGAGCTGCTATCAAGGGTGGCGCTACACTTGCGCATGCAGTTCAGATGAAGAACGTTATCGAGTCAGTAGAATTCTAATATGAACGACATAATACGAGAGTTCCACAAGCTTAATAGCATTCCGGCATTCCAGACTATGGTTGATCCACAGTACTTAAGTACTGTGGATTATTGTGATGTCCTACAGATGAATATTACGAGAAAATGCAATCTGGTCTGCAAGCACTGCCATGTGGATGCAGGGCCTCACAGAAAGGAAGAGATGTCCCGCGATACAATCGATGCATGTATGTCTTTTGCTAAGGAGCAGAAAGTTAGAACAATCGACATCACTGGTGGAGCACCTGAACTCTGCACAGACTTTGAGTACCTTGTAAGTCGTGCCACAGAGATTTGCGAGCATGTGATTGTAAGGACTAATCTGACGATTATGCTTGATGAAGGATACAGGCACCTCCCGGCATTCTACGCGGAGAAAGGAGTGGAGCTTGTATGCTCTCTGCCACACTATCGCGCTAAAGATGTAGACAAGGTGAGGGGAGATGGAACATTTATCGCCTGTATAGAGGTGCTGCACAAGCTCAATGATCTTGGCTATGGCAGGAATCCAAATCTTGTACTAAACATGGTATATAATCCAGCCGGAGCTTTCTTCCCTCCGAATCAGGAGTCGATGGAGGCAGAATACAAAGTAAGGCTCAAGGAAGACTTCGATATCGAATTCAACTCACTTTTTACCTTGTACAACAACCCGATGGGAAGGTTTGGCCAGTTTCTAATAAGAAGCCGCAACATGGAGAAGTACATGACAAAGTTATACGATGCCTTCAACGAGGAAACCGTCGAAAGCATGATGTGCCGTTATCAGATTTCTGTTGACCATGATGGTACTGTCTACGATTGCGACTTCAATCTCGCCGCGGAACTTCCGCTGATTGAACCGGCTACGATTCATGACTTCGTGGGTAAGCCTTACCGCGCAAGAAAAATTATGATGGACAAGCATTGTTACGCATGTACAGCAGGTGCCGGCTCTAGCTGAGGCGGAACTACAGCCTAGCATATCGCTTGGAGAATCCAAATTAAAAAACCGCTCCTATGGAGCGGTTTTCTTTAAATAAATTTCTTAACGGCTTCCTGGAAGTCCTCAACAGCCGACATATCTCCATCTTCAATAGCGTGGATAATGCAGTGAGTCATGTGCTCGTTGATAATCTCCTTGCCGAGTCCACGAAGGGCTGATGTGACCGCCGAAAGCTGTGTCAGTACAGCGGCACAGTCTTCGTCATTGGCAATCATTGATTTAACATGCTGGCTGTGACCGATTGCACGCGACATGCGATTGAGCTGCTTTTTCTTTTCTTCTGGTGAATGGTGATGAGCGTGCTCTCTGCTATGGTCGTGCGCGTGAGTATGCGTAGTTCCATCGGCGTGGGTGTGCGTCTCAGATGCCTGAATGTCGAAGTCGTAGCGCCTGATCAGAATAACATTCTCCATCAGATCAATCTTCTCTATCTCTCCAAAGACGCGAGTCTTGATGCCCATGATGTCAGTCATTACAAGCTGACCGTTTACTTCTCCAATCTCAGCACAGTTCTTGCAGAGAAATAATCTCTCATCGCCTCTTACTTCATATACTGTTGAAAGACACATATTAATCCTCCTTCAGCATCTCAAGAGCGCGAGCCAGCTTCTCGTTGCTTGTCTGAAGGTCAGCTACTGCCTCATGAAGCATGTCTGCTGCTTCGCCCTCGAAATTGTGGGCCAGGTCGTGCAGTTCCTCTGCGTGATGCTGATTGTGACCAAGCATGTAGTTGAGAAGAGCAAAAGCTTCTTCCTTAGATGATGTTACATGTTCGTGTGTATGTGCATGACCCTCGTGTGAGTGCTCGTGTGAATGTGTGTATCCGTCATGTGTATGCTCGTGAATATGTTGCATTGTCTACGATTCCCCCTTTTTGTTGGCTATTATTAAGTATACTCCATTGACATAATTGTGACAAGCGAATAGAATTAGGACAAGTATTAAACCGTGTTATTAGTTGTAGAATTTAAAGAAAGTTAAGGAGAGGAAAAGGTGATATTATGCGTGATTTAAAACACCTTATTTACTTCGAGGACCTTCTGCAGGAAGCTAACAATGAGCTGGTAAGAAAGGGCAAGGAAGACGGTAAGCTTGCTCTTGGTTATACCTGCTATTTCATGCCAGAGGTTCTTATGGACCTTCCAGGATGCTTCTCGGTACGTCTTCGTGCGCCAAAGTGTTCATCACCTGACATGGCAACATATTACATGTCATCAAGAACATGCCACTACGGAAGATCCTTATTTGAGAGAGCTCTTGAGGGAGGTTTCAACTTCCTCGATGCGCAGCTCGCTACTGAGACCTGCACTGTAACATGCAGATTCCAGGAGCATCTCCAGAGAATGCCGGATGTAATTAACAATGCGACATTCAAGACATCCTTCAGTGATGTTCCATTCAAGAAGAATGAGAACTCAGTAAACCATTATGAGAAGCAGCTTCAGGCGCATGTACTTGATTTCCTGAGAGATGAGTATGGTCTTGATACATCAGACGAGGCAATCCTCAAGGCAATTGAGCAGCACAATGAGGTCTGCAGAATCATCAATGAGATTGGCGATTACAGAAAGCTTGACAACCCAACAATCACTGGTTACGAATTTGCAGTAATCACTCTGGTTTCCATGGCTTGTCCTAAGTATCTCGTTATAGACAAGCTGAGAGAGACACTTGAGGAACTCAAGACAAGAGAGCCAGATGCAAAGCCAAACTACAGAGTTAAGGTTCTTCTTGCAGGCTCAGAGAATGACGATCCTGAGTTTACAAAGCTTATCGAGAGCTGTGGCGGACTGGTTGTATGCGACAGATACTGCTATGGTGCAGTAGAGGCAAGAACTCCTATCGAGGTTCAGGAGGGAGAGACTCCACTTAGAGCCATTGCAAGACATTATCTCATGAACAGCCAGTGCACAAGATTTATGGAGCAGAAGGATATGAGACAGCGCAAGCAGAAGATTGCCGATCTTGCCAAGGAGTACAAGGCAGATGGAATCATCGTAGCGTCTAATAAGTTCTGTGAGTACTGGAGTTACGAGCGTGTAATTGATACTGTTGTACTTCAGAGAGACTTCGGATACCCTGTATGCTCTATCGAGAAGGAGTATATCAACAGCGCATCAGGACAGCTTAGAACAAGATTCCAGGCGTTCGTTGAGAGCGTTGAGCTGAAAAAGATACAGGAGGCGAAATAATGAAGAAGCCTGATTTAAGCAAACTTAAGAATATTGATTACAAGAAGCTTGCCAGGGATTTCGTCTATGGAAAGCCTGCAGGCGAGAGAAGGCTGGGAGACCTTTATCAGGATAAGACAGGTCTTTATAAGCATAGAGAGTGGCGTGGTATCAAGGATACTATGTATTACTTCAACAAGATTTGGCTGTACAACTATGGCATGATGGTTGCAGATATCATGAAGTACGGCGGACCTATCCTTTTCGCAAAGGGTGTATGGAGATACAGATGGCTGGGCCAGACTTATCTTCCTGTAATGCACTGGTTCGACAGAGGTCTTGAGGGAACAAGAGGCGAGGCTATGAAGGCTTCCGCATGGCACTACAGAGGAATGGTTAACGCCACAATCGGACAGTTCATGGGAATGCTCAAGTCTGACCAGAACCTCGGCGGAGATAAGGCGCTTCACGACAGAACAGTTGCTCACGATGAGACACTCTGGGGAGGAATTTTCTACCCATTCAGAGATCATCTTGCGAACATTCCACTGCAGATGATTCCTTACTTCGTAACATGTCACGTTAACAACCATGTAGTTCTTAACTACATTGACGCAGTTCAGGCAATCGGTCTTCCAGGAGACCCATGTCCAATGTGCCAGGCTGAGGCAGGAATCTTCGTTGCTGATGATATGCCTGATTACTACAAGGCAGTTCTCACAAGTAACGAGGCTTGCGATGGTTCTGTAGCATCATCAGTTATTCAGGACTGGATGATCAGCAAGCCACTCCATGCTATGCCACAGCCAATGCAGTTCGATGATCCGCTGGTTCAGGAGCACTGTCAGAAGGAAATCGAAGAGGCTTGGGAGTTCGTAGAGGATCAGTACGGAATCAAGTTCAACTGGGATACACTCGTAAAGAACCTCGAGGAGCAGAACAAGCTTCAGGAGTTCGAGTGGGAGAAGTGGGACGTTGCAGCAAACACAAACTACTACCCAGTCAACGGTGTAGCTCAGGCTCTGTACAGAATCTACCAGTCACAGTATGGTAACAGACCAATCTGGCACGAGGTAGACAGCCACGTTAAGAAGATTCTTGAGAAGTGCGTAGAGCAGAAGATCGAGAACTTCCCACTGACAAGACACAGAGTAATCGCATGGTCATGCGCACCTCTGTACTATCCAAACTGGTGTACATGGGCTTACAACTGCTGGGGTCTCAATACAATCATCAACATGGACTCACTCATGTTCGATATGACAATCAGAACTGACAGTTATGAGCATGCACTTGAGGATATGGCAACATACCACGAGTGGGCACCTATGAGAAGAATGGCAGTAGGTGGAATGCACCACATCTTCGAACTCTGGGATAATATGGAGAAGTTCAACTGCGATATGGTTATGATGTATGACCAGCTGGCATGTAAGGGAATGCAGGGCGT
>JAGHUT010000092.1 GCA_018064645.1 Candidatus Crickella merdequi
ATTTTACTGATTTCATTTTGTTTTAATCTGTATATACACAAAACTGGTGCTAATGCCGCTGCGATATGCCTCATTTTGCCCGTTTCGATATTGGGTTTGGGTGAATTTGTTATATTATTGAATTCGTGTAATTTTTACACATCATTTGGTTATATATATGTACATGAAAGGGAACTAGATTGAAGAAAACTAAAAGCGTATTTGTAGCAATTATTGTGCTAACAATTGGTGTAGGAATGCTTACTGGTTGTAAGCCTACTCCTGACAGCAGCAATACTGCGGTTTGTTCTAACGGATAGTTTGTAGGAGCTGCTGAGAAGGAAACTGGTGTTATGTCTTTCAAAGGAATTCCTTACGCTAAGGCACCTGTAGGTGAGCTTAGATGGAAGGCTCCTGTGGCACCGGAAGAGAGTGATGAAGTTATTTATGCTGACGAGTTTGGAAAGTCATCAATTCAGTATGAGTGGCATTCAGAACCAATTACTACAGAGCGTAGTGAAGACTGCCTCACACTCAATGTGTGGACTAAAGACCTTGAGACAAAGGATAAGCCTGTAATGGTTTTCTTCCATGGTGGAAGCTTTGCATGGGGTGGAACTTCTGAGGAGTTATATAATGGTCAGTACATTGTTAATGAGAATGTTATTGTAGTTACATGTAACTATAGAGTTGGAATGATGGGCTTTATTAATCTTAGTGGCATTGAAGGCGGTGAGGCTTTCCCTGATTCTGAGGAACTTGGATTACTCGATGCTATTCAGTCTCTTAAATGGATTAAGGAGAATGTAGAAGCATTCGGTGGAGATCCTGACAACATAACAATTATGGGAGAGTCGGCAGGAAGCACAATGGTTATGTGCCTCCTTGCATCAGACGCAACTGCCGGATTATATAATCGTGCAATCTGCGAGAGCGGTTCATTCAACCTCACATATACTCAGGAAGATTATGACAATTCAGTTCAGGCAGAGATGCTCCTCAAGGCAAGAGGCGTTGATATTATGATTGGAACCAATGCAGATGAGATTTCATACTGGGTTGCTGAGATGAGAGATGAACCAATGACAGATATGGACGAGGACGGCGTTGCAGAGTATCTCGATATATACAAGTCATGGTTTATCAACCCGCTTTACAAGACTATTATGGAAAGACTGTCGGCTGCTGATAAGGTTTCTGTCGATAAGTATATGGAGTCAAAGAGCGACTTTGATAAAGTATGGGCAAGATCAGCCCTCATCACAGAGGCGCTTTTCAGAGAACCATCGATTCATACTGCGGAAGTGTACGCTGATGCAGCAGGAGAGGGTAAAACATATATGTATTATTTCGCAAAAAGAAGCGATAACTTTGATTTTATCGGTGCGTGTCATGCGTCGGAGCTGGCATATGTCTTCAAGAACATTAACGAGACAGATTTTAGCGGAACTGTTGATGAAGACCTGGCTGGCAGAATGTGCAGAGCATGGGCGAATTTTGCAAGAACAGGCAACCCAAGCACAGATGGTGCAGAGTGGACAGAGTACGATTCAACTAACAGAAACACAATGGTTATCGGAAATGATTGCTCAATGAAGATGGTAAGCGATCCGCTTGGAGAAGACAGAAAGCTTACACGCTGTCTGACTAACTACTATTTCTGGTCGGCAGGAGCGTAACGGATAGAAGTAACCAAATGATGCAAGAGAAAAAACAAATCCCGACAGCAACGTCGGGATTTTGCTTTATATTGTTTATTTCTCCAGACCTTCGAGAATCTTTGTAAATGCTGCATATGTCCCAAGCTTCAGCTTAGGATACTGTGTTACATCCTGTCCAGGATACGAGTTACCTTCGATAAGAAGAGGACCGTACTTGTCACTTACACAAACATCCCAGGCAACATATCTTACCTCAGGAACAACGAGAGCAGCCTCCTCAACAAGCTTTATGCACTCCTCCCACTGAGGAACCTTGAAGCCCTTAAGCTTGGTTCCGAGAACAGGAGTCTCGATGTAAGTGATTCTCTCCTTGTCGTAACCGTCAGTTACTGACTCCCCCTTTGATACATCAAGGATTACAGCCAGACCGCCGTGGTTGAAGTTGTCAACGAATCCGCCTTCACGTCCCATTCTGATTGCGCCTGCGGCAACAGAAGCCTTAGTGCCGGCCTTGTTCAGAAGTGTTACAAGTCTGATTGTGTTAACAGAAGTTGTGCAGAGAGTATTCATCTCGGCGCACTGTGTAACAACCTCTTCAGCGAGAATGCAGCCCTGTGAGTAAAGTCTGTTGTATTCTGCCTTGAGATCAGCAATCTCTGATGTGTAGAGCTTCTCGATTCCGAAACCACTGTGCTGGTCAAGAGGCTTCATGAAGAAAGCATCCTTACCATCGCAGAACTTCTCAAATTCGGCGAAATTCTCGCCGTTAAGAACCATCCAGTCTCTCTTGAGGTATTTGCTGAACTTCTCGTTAAAGATGGCCTTATCCTCGAAATATGGGCGGAATTCAGCCTTGTTAAGTTCCTTAACCATAGTATTGTTACGACCTACAGTAAGGAATTCTGAACGCTCCTTCTCATCCATGTTGTACATCTCATATGCCTCATAGTCAACATAGCCGGAGCCGTGCTTAACGACACATGACATGATGTCCTTGAGGACTAGTGCACGTGGCTTGTGTGTAAGCTTAGACACACGACCTGCTGATCTGATAAAAGCTCCGTAGTTAACGTAGCCCAGCTTCTTGATAAGAAATTTAATATTAATCATAGTACTATCCCAGGTTTCTTCTCAGTTCATCTCTTCTGTACTCGTAGGCCTCAATAGCCTCAGCCTCAAAGGCGAGAGTGTCATTGACACCGAGCTTGCGCAGAAGATATTTAGCAAAAAGCGGATTCATAATAAGATATGGTCCAAGAGAGTAAGTCGCAAAGAAATTATTCTTGTGGATTCCCTCCGCCTTAGTATCAGGGTTCATTCCGATACCAATTTCGATATCGATGAATTTGTTCTCTTCAAAATCACCGAATGCGAAGGAGAACTGGCTTCTATGTCCGAGCATTGTAATCTCCTCGCCATTAGCGTCGCAGAATTTTCCCACGTACTGCGAGTTGTGTCTTTCTTTGTTCATATATCTCTCTGATGTAAAATCAAAGATTCCCAGTGCAGGAATAACAGTGTCTTCGTCCTTGATGCTGTTACCGAAAATCTCTACGGAGTTGCCTGTAATAAGGAAAACAGTTCCCTTGTCAATAAGCTCTGCCAGCCTGTCTTTATATGGCATCAGTAACTGGATAACCTGCTCCTGCTTGCGCTCTGACAGACATCCGAGATAAATCATATCAACATCCTCATTAACAAATGCAGGTACTGTGTTGTGTCTTGTGTTGATTACCTCGATCTCATCGCTGCAGCGTGAAAGGTATTCAACATTATAACTCTCAGCATAGATGTTGCAGAGTTCTGGGTAAAGGAATTCCAATATAGCCATTACTTCGCCTCCTTTGCATCTACAGTGTTATCGCCATCCTGGTTGAAGTAGTCAATGCTTCCAACAACCTTGCTTGGGTCGTCGCCGTTGAGCTCCATAGCTCTTGCAACAATTGCGTCACGCCATCTTCCGCCCTTGCGAACATAGTCAATCTCGAAGAGTACGTATACCTTCTCGATTCCTTCTGTGTCTACGAAATCAGGAACTCTCTCATCTTCCTCAACGCAGAAAATCTTCTCTTCAGGAATTCCTGCAAGAAGAAGTCTCAGTTTGTGGTTCAGGTACATATGACCTGCGCAGATGATCTTCTTGATATTGTCGCTCTTGAGGAACTCGTAATCTGTCTCGTAGATCCATGAAATAGTCTCAGTAGGGTGGTTCTTATCCTGAACCTCATCCATACAGAAAACAACTTCCTTAATAGATGGCTCCTTAGCCATATATTCAAATACTGTCGATGCAGCACTTACATTCTGGCTCTTTGTTCCATATGTGTGGTACTCGATTCCGTTGTATTTGATACAAGTCTCTCTGATCTTAGTAACCTTCTGTGTATCGAGGAAATCTGCAATCTCCTTTGGTGATATGCCTGTTTCTCTTAATACTGCAGTAGCAGAAAGAACGTTGAAAGCATTGTAGATTGTCTCTGAAATAAGTGGATACTCGAAAGAATCTTCGTTCTCATCGATTGAGATTGTTCTTCCATCCAGGTCTACGCTGCTTGCATAGTATTTGCACTCAGGTGTCCTGAATGAACACTCCGGACAGTAGAAATCTCCAATATGTCTGTAGTGCTTGTAGTTGTACTTGATGTCGGCGCCGCACTCAGGACATACCCAGATATCCTTGACTCTGTTCTCGTAAGGATTTGTGTGTGCATCAGCCATTCCAAAGAAAATCCTCTTTGTTCCTGTGTTCTTCGCCAGCTGCGAGCTGATTGGATCGTTGGCGTTGAGAATTGCAATAGTCTTGTCGCCGAGCTTCTCGAAAGCCTTCTCGATTCTGTCAAAAATGAACTCCGGATGCCCGTTTCTTCTGAGTGAGTCCTTGCATACATTAGTTACGAGAATGTAATCAGGTTCAATCATTCCCATTGTGTATGCGAGAGTGTTCTCGTCAGCCTCAAGGATTGAAACATCCATAACCGGTCTGTTAAAGATGTTAACGGCTCTAAGAAGGTTGAGGCAGTATCCTGCATGGAGGTTAGCACCCCAGTCATTGAAACTGACCTTGTAGCCTTTCTCACAAAGCATGTTATTAACAAGGGCAGATGTTGTTGTCTTGCCGTTAGTTCCTGTGATTGTGATTACAAGCTCAGGCTTGCCTACTCTTGCGAGAAAATCAGGGCAAATCTTAAATGCGAGAAGTCCCGGTCTGTCGTCTCTAAGGTTGCCGCGAAGCTTGTTAATCCAGTAATAGAATTTAGATGCCCAAAGGGCTAAAAAGAATCTAAGCATTTGCTTCTCCTCTATATGCGCATAATTTTGAATTATTATACCATATGTGGGAAGTTAATATATGAAAAAGGGGGATTTTTATGTAAAGAAAGAAATCTCGGCGAACTGAAGAAAAAAGTTTTTACCTGTCAAAGAAAATGTTTGACAGCATCCTTAGACAGTGGTATAGTAGAGCAGTATGAAAGAGACTATTTCGACAGTTGAATATGCAAGCCTGCTCTATGATTTTTATGGAGAACTGCTCAGCGAGGCGAGAAAAGATGTGATGAACCTTTATCACGAGGATAATCTTTCCCTGTCTGAGATTGCCGATGAGCTGGGAATGACAAGACAGGCCGTGCACTATACTCTCAAGAAGGCGGAAGCTGCACTTGAACAGTATGAGGAGAAGCTTGGTCTTCTTGCCAGATACAAGGAGAATCAGGTGAAGTCGAAGAGGGCTTCAGATATAGCAGATAAGCTTCTGGCTGATGACAACCTCACTGCAGAGGAGAGGGAATCGGTCGAAAGCATGATGAGAATAATAGAAGAGATAACGGAGTAACGAATGGCATTTGAAGGATTATCCGAGAAGCTGCAGGTCACATTCAAAGATCTGCGCGGCAAGGGAATAATAACAGAGAAAGATATTGATGCCGCAATGAAGGACGTCAAGATGGCTCTTCTCGAGGCTGACGTTAACTTCAAGGTTGTAAAGAGCTTCGTAGCAGGAATCAAGGAGAAGGCCCTCGGCGAAGAGGTTATGGGCAGTCTCACTCCTGGACAGCAGGTAGTTAAGATTGTTAGAGATGAGCTCGTCGAAATGATGGGCGGAGCTAACAGCAAGCTCACATATTCACCAAGCGGCTTTACAGTGTACATGATGGTTGGTCTTCAGGGTACTGGTAAGACAACAACCGCAGGTAAGCTTGCAGCATATCTCAAGACACAGGGCAAGAAACCAATGCTTTGTGCCTGCGATATATATAGACCGGCAGCCATTGATCAGCTGGAAATAGTTGGTAAGGCAGTAAATACACCGGTTTTCACAATGAGGGAATCAAATAATCCTGAAGAGATTGCATCGGCGGCACTCAAAGAGGCTCAGCGCAAGGGTCTGAACGTGCTGATTGTCGATACAGCAGGTCGTCTTCAGATTGATGAGGCTCTTATGGAGGAACTTAAGGTTCTGAAGAAGAGCATTCGTCCACATGAGATACTCCTCGTTGTAGATGCGCTGACTGGACAGGATGCAGTGAATATCGCCAGCGGATTTGATGACGCTCTCGGTGTTGACGGTATCGTAATGACTAAGATGGACGGTGACTCACGTGGAGGAGCTGCGCTCTCAGTCAAGGCTGTTACAGGTAAGCCAATCAAGTTCATGGGTACAGGTGAGAAGTACGATGCACTCGAGCCTTTCCACCCTGACAGAATCGCTTCAAGAATCCTTGGAATGGGAGACGTGATGTCACTCATCGAGCAGGCTGAGAATGCTTACTCCGAGGAAGAGGCACGAAAGCTTGAAGAGAAGATCAAGAAGAACAAGTTCGATCTTGAGGATTTCCTTGATCAGCTCAAGCAGATTAACAAGCTTGGAGGAATTGCAAAGATTATCGATATGCTTCCGGGAATCAGCGCTGCTGACAAGAAGAATATTGATATCGAGCAGTCCAAGAAAGAACTCGCTCACATGGAGGCTATTATCCAGTCAATGACTAAAGAGGAGAGAGCTAATCCATCAATCCTGAATGCGAGCAGGAGAAGAAGAATTGCGGCAGGATGTGGTCAGCCTGTCAGTGCAATCAATCAGCTCATCAAGAAGTACGACGAGATGCGTAATATGATGAAGAAGATGAATGACCCTAAGTTCATGAAGAAGAACAGCAAGATGTTCAGAGGACTTGGACTGTAAATCAGCTAATTACCAGATTTAAGATATTTTTAAGGAGGAAACAATGGTAAAGATTAGACTTAAGAGAATGGGTGCACACAAGAAGCCTTTCTACAGAGTAGTAGTAGCAGATTCAAGAACACCAAGAGATGGTAAGTTCATCGAGGAGATTGGAACATACAACCCACTCAAGGATCCTGCAGAGATCATCATCGACAACGAGGCAGCTCAGAAGTGGCTCGCTAACGGTGCTCAGCCTACAGATACTGTAAGAGCACTCCTCAAGAAGTCCGGCGCAATCAAATAAGAAGGGAATTTATTACGATGGCTAGTCTAGTTGAAGCTATTGCTCGAGCACTGGTATCTAAGCCTGACGAAGTACGCGTTATCGAAGAAGGTGACGGCAAAGACATTGTGATTAAACTCTCAGTTGCCAAAGATGATATCGGTAAGATTATCGGTAAGTCCGGCCGTATCGCCAAAGCGATGAGAACAGTTGTTAAAGCTGCGGCTATCAAGCAGAACAAGAGAGTCACAGTTGAGATTGTAGAGGACTAAGTAACCAACAATTGGGCAAGCAATGAGCATGCGGGCAATACCTGCATGCTCTTTTGTAGATTTGAGTTTTTTGTAAAGGAGAGATAATGGCTCTTTCAGATAAAAATGAAATGATTGAAATCGGAATAATCACTTCTTCTGTAGGCATTAAGGGTGAAGTAAGGGTTACTCTTTACGCCGGTGAGTCTGATAATCTGGTTAAAGGTGCCAGACTTACGCTTAAGAAGGGCAAGCTTACTAAAGAGGGTACAGTTGCTTCAATAAGGTATCAGGGAGGAAGACCGGTAGTTAAGTTCGAAGGAACAAACGACAGGAACGCCGCAGATGAGCTTAGAGACTACGAGCTTTTCATTGCAGAGTCTGATCTTGCGGAGCTGAGTCCCGGCGAGTTCTATATAAGAGACCTTATAGGCTTTGATGTGTATGATATGAATTCAGACAGTATTGTAGGCATTGTGTCTGATTACATTCAGAACAGAGCCCAGGCCCTCTGGGAGGTAACAACACCTGAGGATAAGAGTGTTCTTATTCCTGATGTGGATGCTTTTGTAAAGAACATAGATGCAGAGAAGCGTGTGATTGAAGTAGCACTTATACCTGGTTTTCTGGAGTAGATAACATGAGAATCAATATTATGACACTGTTTCCGGAAATGTTTGCGCCACTTAACGGCAGCATCCTTGGAAGAGCAGTGGACAGTGGAATTCTGGAATTTAATATAGTTAATATACGTGATAACACAGTTGACAAGCATAATCGTGTTGACGACACGCCTTATGGCGGTGGCGCAGGCATGATTATGCAGATTCAGCCTATTCTTGATACATATAGACAGAATCAGTTCGGTGGCAGAGTGCTTTACATGTCACCTAGAGGGAAAGTCCTTTCCGGTGAACTTGCAGAAGCTCTCTCTCATGAAGAGGAGATTACAATCCTGTGCGGACACTATGAAGGTGTTGATCAGAGAGTCATTGATATTCTTGAGGCAGAAGAGGTATCCATTGGTGATTATGTACTGACTGGCGGCGAGCTGCCGGCAATGGTGCTTATCGATACAGTAGCAAGATTTATTGATGGTGTGCTGGCAAGTGAAGAATCAGCCCTCGATGAATCTGTTTATTCCGGACTTCTCGAATATCCTCATTATTCCAAGCCGAGAGAGTTCGAGGGACTGGAAGTGCCGGAGGTGCTTCTTTCCGGCAATCATCAGATGATTGATCTGTGGAGATTTGAAGAGGCTGTTAAACTGACCAGAGACAGAAGACCTGACCTTTTTGAGAAGTTCCTCGCAGAAGACAGATCTTTTTCAAAGAAGGAGAAGCAGATTCTCGATAAATACAAATAACCACTAAATATAGTTAATACAAGGGCTCCGAGTAAATGTATATTGTACTTGGAGCCTTTTTATTGTAAAATGATATGCAGAGGTCGTATATGAAGAATAAGAGAAAGTTATTTATATTTTCATATCTTGTACTTTTAGCAGTATGCATACTGATTGTCTATGTTTTTCCAACAGTTAAAGGTTTTACGGAAAGCACATATATAGTTGAACATGGCAGTGTTGAACTGTCACAGAAGGTCGATGCATACATTGTCAGAAACGAAACGGTATATTCTGCTGGCAAGGCGGGTACAGTTAACCAGCTTGCCAAGGAAGGCGAGCTTGTTAGGGTTGGAACGTCAATTGTAAGCATTTCAGGCGAAGGTAAAGAAGAGGTTTCGGACAAGTATGCGCAGCTTGGTTCAAATATTGGAGATAAGCTGGTTGTTACAGAGACAGGAGCTTCACAGAATGCAGGTTTTGTCTGCTATAGCGTTGATGGCTCTGAAGGAAAGCTCTGCTACGATAATATAGAGAAGATTAAGAAAGATACACTTATTCAGCGCACTGGTGTTAAGCTGCTTGATGCTGTCAGCGGCAAGTGTGCGAAGGGTGAGCCTGTATATAAGATAGTTGCCAACGGAGACTGGTGGCTGGTGTTCTATGTTAGTAATGATGATGCCGAGAGATATCCTGTGGGAAGAACTGTAAAGTTTACTATGGGTGATGAGACAGTAAGTGCAGATGTCATTATGGCAAACAAGGGCAAGACAGAGACAAAGATTGTTCTTAGCTGTTCAGTAATGATGAAGGATTACATGACAATAAGAAAAACAGATATCAATGTTATTGCAGCAAGTGCTAAGGGCCTGATTATCAAGAACAAGAGCATTGTTGAACGTGATAATCAGAAGGGTGTGATTGTTAAGACAAAACTTGGCAAGAACAAATTTGTTCCTATTGTGATTAAGGCGACAGACGGAGACAAGGCTGCAGTATGCGAAGACACTTTCTTTGATCTTAATGGTAACGAGGTAAAGACGATTAACGTGTACGACGAGATTGTAACGTCTCCTAAGGAATCAGATGTCAGAGATGCGGAGTAGAGATGAGTATTGCAGAGAAGTATAATGAGGCGCTTCAGAAGAAGAACGCTGCTGCCGTAAGAAGTGGCAGAGCCCCTGAAGATGTTATCCTTATGGCTGTTACGAAGACTCGTACAGCAGATGAACTGAATCAGGTTATCGATGCCGGTGCAACAGATATCGGTGAGAACAAGGTTCAGGAAGTAATGGAGAAGTACGACAAGGTTAAGCCTGTAAGATGGCACCTCATTGGACACCTTCAGACTAACAAGGTTAAGAATATTGTTGACAAGGTAGTAATGATTCACTCTGTTGCTTCATTCCATCTTGCCAAAGAGATTAATAAGAGGTCAGCAGCCATTGACAAGGTTATGGATGTGCTGATTGAAGTCAACTCCGCTATGGAGGAGACAAAGACCGGAATTGCTGCAGAGGATGTAAAGGCCCTTGCTGAAGAGATTGCAGCAGAGTGCGACAACATCAGAATCTGTGGAATCATGTGCATTCCTCCAAGATGCGAGAATCCGGAGGATGCAAGGCTTCATTTCAGGAATGCAAAAGCTCTTTTCGAAGAGATGAAGGGTTGGGGTCTGCCTGAAGATAAGGTTAATCCGACGGTTCTTTCGATGGGAATGTCCAACGACTACGAGGTAGCTATCGAAGAAGGATCAACCATTGTAAGAGTAGGAAGTTCGATTTTCGGACCTAGAAATGTAAGATAATTGTTCTCACAATTTCAACACTTAAGAGGCCGGAATAAGTATTATAATTATTTGAATTTGTTTATCTAGGAGGGTGCAGGAATGGCTTTAGGTGAATCATTAAAGAAACTGATTGGCATTGATGACGATGATGATATCGAAATCACACAGGAGGAGATTGAACTCGAGAGAAAGAGACAGGCGTCTATGGCAGAGCCAGCGTCGGCTCCATCTTCACATGTAGCATCAACTCCAATTAGCGAGCCAATGACAGGAATCAGCAATAAGGCTGATAACCCTTACAAGATTGTAGAACCGATGATGAATGCCAGACCGGTGGAGAAGAGAGCTTCAATGAACGGATCAAGTCCATTCAAGATGGTTGTAATTGAGCCAAAGAGTTTTGATGAGTGCAGCAAGCTTGTTGATAATCTCAAGGCTAGAAAGCCTATTATCATCAATCTCGAAAAGGTTGAGACAGACCTTGCAAGAAAGATGTTTGATTTCCTGAGCGGAGCTACATATGCACTGAGCGGCAATGTTCAGAGAGTAACACAGAACATCTTCATCTTTGCACCTAAGAATGTTGATATTACAGCGCAGATGAACAGGGATAATACTGAAGCCGGTTATCCAAATAACAATAATAATAACCCTTGGAGGTAAAGATTACATATGAAGGGACTGCTTATATTTGCTGTACAGATATTCGGCGAAATAATTGAATGGTCGATGATTCTGAGAGCGATTTTCAGCTGGTTTGTACGCGACCCTTATAGTTTCTGGGGCAAGGTATATCAGATAACAATCAGTTTATCTGAGCCTATCGTAGGTCCAATAAGAGATTTTCTTAATAAAAAGGGCGCTAACAATGGCGGAATAGACTGGTCACTGCTCGTAGCTTTTATACTGTGGCAGATACTGATCAGCGTTATTACTAGATTAATCTATGTAATTTAATTAAGACAATTAAGTACGACTTGTATATTTATAGACTGGATTAGAAACAAAGAAAGGTAGGACTAACTATTATGATTATGCCAATTGATATCGATAAGAAAGAATTCAGCCGCGATAAGAGAGGATACAACTCAAGAGAGGTTGATGAGTTCCTTGATCTGATTGCTGTTGATTACGAGAAGGTTCTTAACGACAACAGAAGCATGGCTCATAAGATTAAGTCACTTGAGAAGCAGCTTCAGGATGCACAGAAATCAGATACAGCAATGCTCGATACACTTGAGACAGCTAAGAAACTCATGGCAGATATTTCTGCAAGTGCTGAGAGAAGAGCTGAACTTATGATGAGAGATGCTGAGCTTGAGTCAGAGAATATGCTGCTCGATGCTAAGATGACAGTTAAGAAGCTTAACGAGGAGCACCTTACTCTTATCAGCAAGGTTGAGAGACTTAGAGCTAATTACAAGACAATGCTTACAACTGAGCTTGAGAAGCTTGAGCATGATGAGTACGATCTTCTTAGAGACATCGACAGAAGCGATCTTACTGCTCTTGAGAAGAGCTTTGACACAACAGGTGATGCTGCAGTAGCAAAGCAGGAGACACTTGTAGTTCAGACTAAGGAAGCTCCAGTTGAGACTGCACCTGTAGCACCAGTTAAGGATCTTGCGCACGCAACAATCTCTGACCTTTCAGAGAGCCTTAAGAAGATGGCTGAGGATCAGAATCAGATTAACGATACAATCATCCTTAAGTAATTAACTGACTATAGTAGTGACGCAAGGAGAGTATAAATGATTCCAGTTTATATCGCAGTTGGCGTTATTGCTATTGATCAGCTGACTAAGATACTAATCAGAGCTAATTTTGCTCTTGGAGAGACCTTGCCTGTGATTGGCGATTTCTGTCGCCTGACATATGTCAGGAACACAGGCACGGCCTTTAGTATGTTCCAGAATAATCACATGGTAACAATAGGGCTCACGACAGTTCTTCTTGTCGTGTGTCTTTTATTTATGATAATTGAGTGGAAAAGAGGCTCAAGAGCAGTTTCTCTTTCGGTAACTCTCGTACTGGCCGGAGGTGTGAGCAATCTTTTGGACAGACTTATCATGGGTTATGTTACAGATATGATATCCATTGGCCGTTTCGCAATATTCAATTTTGCAGATATGGCTGTTGTTACAGGTTGTGTTTTTGCGGCAATTCTTATTATTCTTGCAAGCCGTGAGGAGGAAGATGATGAATACAGGCAGTAGCGAAATAATCCAACTCATGGTGTCCCAGGAGACAGCCGGAATGAGGCTTGATGCTTTTATTTCCGGAGAGATAGAAGAACTTTCGAGGAACTATGCTCAGCAGCTGATTGAAACAGATAGAGTAAGCATTAACGATAAGGTAGAGCTTTCAAAGAAAAAGAAAGTAAAAGAAGGAGACATGGTTGAGGTTGATTTTCCTGAACCTAAAGAGCTGGAGGTTGTTCCTGAGAATATTCCTCTGGAAATAGTCTACGAAGATGATGATGTAATTGTTGTAAATAAGCCGAGAGGCATGGTGGTTCACCCAAGCCCCGGCAACTATGATGGAACTCTTGTTAATGCAATAATGTATCATTGCGGAGACAGTCTGTCGTCAATAAATGGTGTTGTAAGACCGGGTATTGTTCACAGGATTGATAAAGATACAAGCGGTCTCCTTATGATTGCAAAGAATAACAAGGCTCATGAATCGCTGGCAGCTCCGCTCAACGACCACTCCTGTACAAGAGTAAAAACTGCGCTTGTATATGACAATATCAAAGAAGATGAGATTACAATCGATGAACCTATTGGCCGTGATGAGAAGAATCGTCTCAGAAGAGCAGTGCGGGGAAGCAATCAGAAGAATGCTGTTACACACATCAGGGTTGAGAAGCGTTATGGCAAATATACGCTTGTAACTGCAAGGCTTGAAACAGGAAGAACTCATCAGATAAGAGTCCACATGGCGTACATCAAGCATCCTCTCGTTGGTGATACTGTTTATGGTCCTAAGAAGCAGACGCTGACTGACGGAGGGCAGATGCTTCATGCAGGAGTGCTTGGCTTTGTTCATCCTTCAACCGGAGAATACATGGAGTTCGAAAGTCAGCTGCCTGAGTATTTTGCAGATATACTTGCTAAGCTTAATGCATAAGTAGAGGAACAAATGAAGAAGTATAAGAAGATCAATTCTAAACCGGGCCCTATGCTTTATCCCCTTCCCGCGGTGCTGGTCAGCTGTGCCAGTGGAGACGAGGATAATCTTATTACCATTGGCTGGACTGGAATTATAAATACAACACCACCTATGACATATGTGTCAGTTCGCAAGGAACGACACTCGCACCATCTTATTAAAGAAAGCGGAGAGTTCGTAATCAATCTTGCTAATGTGGATATGGTAAAAGCTCTTGATTACTGCGGTGTCAGGTCAGGCAGACATGAAGACAAGTTCGAGACTGCAGGGCTGACTCGCGTGCCTGCCGATATTGTTGCTGCACCAATGGTTGCCGAATCGCCGGTAAGTATCGAGTGCAAGGTTGTGGAGATCAAAGAGTATCCAAGCCACGACATGTTCATTGCTGAGATTGTAGCCTGCCATGTTGCAGAGGACTACGTTGCAGATAATGGAGCATATGAATTCGAACGAATGAGACTTGTAAGCTACAACCACGGCAAGTACTACGAACTAAAGAGCAGCGAGCTGGGCTTCTTTGGATACTCCATTATGAAGCCGAAGACAGCTAAGCGACGCAGACAGCAGCAAAAGACAAAGAAAGAAAAGAAATACAGAAAATAGTTCTTTTTCACAAAAAAAGAATATTTTTTTAAAAAAAACAATAAAAAATAGCACGATTTGTCTATGATATCCAGACAGATGGTGCTATAATTGTCTTCGTATTATAAATACTTTTTCTAGAAAGAATATTTTGCGTAAATTGAAAGGAAACAGAAGAAATGGCAACTAAGAAAAAGAGTTGGATGCGTTGGCTCATTCCTGGTTTCATTTTCCAGTCCGTAGTAATCGGTGGTGGATATGGTACAGGAGCTGAGATTCAGCAGTACTTCCTCACACAGGGTTTCGTTGGTGGAATCATGGGAGCTATGGTTACTCTCGTAATCTGGTCAGCACTGTGTGCAATCACATTTGAGTTCGCAAGAACATTCAAGACATTTGACTATCAGTCAATGATGAACAAGCTTCTCGGTAAGGCAGCTATCACATATGAGGTATGCTACATCGTTCTGCTTCTCATCGTACTGGGAGTTATCAATGCTACTGCAGAGTCAATGTTCGCAAGCCTTACAGGTCTCCCTGGATGGATTGGAATTGCTATCCTGTCAGTTGGTATCGTTGCTCTGATCATTGCTGGAACAGCAGCAATCGAGAAGGCTCTGTCATACTGGTCATATGCACTTTATGTTGTTTACATCATCTTTATGATCATGTGCTTCACAAGGTTCGGATCAAACATCAGCGAGCAGTGGGCTGCACACGAGGTAAGCTCAAGCTGGTTCGTAATGGGTGCTAAGTACTCATTCTACAACCTCGGTATCGTACCTGCTCTCCTCTACACAATGAGAGACGTAGATACACGTAAGGAGGCTGTAACTGAGGGTCTTATCGCTGGAGCTATCGGCGTTATCCCTGCTATTCTCCTCCTCGTTTGCGAGGCTGGATGCATGCCTGCAACACTTACAGCAGAGGTTCCTGTAACAGCTATCTTTGATGTTCTTCAGAGCAGACCACTGTACATCGCATTCGAGATCGTTCTCTTCGGAACACTTATCGAGACAGGTACAGGATTCATCAAGGCTGTTGACGACAGAATCGAGCTCACAGTTGAGAAGAAGGGTGGTCAGAAGCCAGCATGGATTAGACCAGTTATCGCTGTTGTATCAGTAGTAATCGGAATCTGCGTAGCTAAGTTCGGACTCACAGGACTTATTGCTCAGGGTTACGGTACAATCTGCTGGGGATTCCTGATCTTCTTCGTAGTACCAATGGTAACAATCGGTATCTACAAGATTTCAAAGGCAGACAAGGCTGCATAGTTGAATCTGTATTTAATAAGAGATTAAAGCTCGGACTTCGGTTCGAGCTTTTCTTTCGCCTGTTAATTTGCACAGCCAGGCAGTCTGGAATATAATAGCCAGTAAGGAATGGAGGTGCAACATTGGGAAATAACAGAGAAGCAATGCTGATAATAGATATGCAGAATGCTTTTATTGAAGAGGCGTCACCTCTTTGCATTAAAGGCGCCAGGATTACAATTCCAAATTGTGTCCGGGCACTGGATGCTGCAAGGAGAAAAGGCATTCCTGTAATTTATATAAAGAGACAGTATCGTGAAGATGGAAGCGATGTGGAGATAACAAGGCGCGAACTGTGGGAAAGGGGCGGCAAGCCACTTACTCCGGGAAGCACAGGTCCTCTTGGCGAGGAATATCCGGCAGAACTTAAACCTGAGGCTGGAGACTACGAGATTATCAAGCCTAGATGGTCAGCCTTCTTCGAAACTGAACTTGATATCCTCCTCAGAAGGCTTGAGGTTGGCACAGTCATACTCACAGGCACAACAACGCCTAACTGTATCAGAACAACATGCTATGATGCAAACGCGCTGAACTACAATGTGGTAATTATTGAGGACTGCACATCATCAGTGACAACCGAGATACAGAAAGCCAACATAGAAGACATGGCGCGAATGGGCGCAATCATAACGACTGTAGAAGAATTTGCGAGCTGCCGATAGGCAGCTTTTTTATATATAATTATAAAAATAAAAAA
>JAGHUT010000010.1 GCA_018064645.1 Candidatus Crickella merdequi
ATCAATGATAATATAGTTATTATTACTATTCTTTTTCTTATATTTAAAAACTTTTGCATATAAACCTCCGTGCACCGCTGGATATTTTACCATATAATCAAGTTTAATGCCATCTTGTCGTGATATAACAAATATGCAAAAGAGGTAGCTAGTATGGCTACCTCTTAAACAAAGTCTAAATAAGTTTATTTAATCTTCCGCTCAATATCGCTACGGCAATTGATTTAAACAGGTCTCCCAGCAGGAACGGAAATACACATGCTGTTAAGCCAGCCATAAGTGTAGCGCCTGTTGAAAGCATGAACCATGTCAGGCCCAGCGCATAGCATGCCAGAATCGCTATGAAATTAAGAGTTGTTCCAAGGAACAGATTGCTCTGTCGGCTTGAACAGATATGACCCGCAATCAGTGCAGTTACGATATAGCCAGCAATGAAACCTCCGGTTGGTCCAACAAGAACTCCCGCTCCTGCATTACCGCCACTGAATACCGGAACACCCATTGCACCCATTGCTATATATACCAGCATAGCTGCAGCACCTGCATTAGGCTTTCCCATGGCACCAAGTGTATTGCCGGCAAGAAGAACACCTACCAGTGCAAGATTGATTGGAATTGGAGTAAACGGCAGTGGAATTGAAACCCACGAAAGCACTCCTGTTATCGCTGCGAACAGCGCAATCATTATCATTGCAAGTGTTCTGTTATTATCTCTTGTGTTTGCATCTCTTCTTCCCATTACTTGTCTCCTTTATTTAATTACTACGGGAAGAATTATACCACTTCGACTCTGCAAAGGCCAATATTGATTGTATTAGCTTCTCTTGCCTCTTCTCTTGAAATCTCTATCGATTCGCGCCTTCCAGCTGGTATCTTCCTGTGGCATTGCATCGCATCTCATCATACTTACTGCTTCGCAGACACAATCATAATTGAGTGCCGTTCCAGCAGAATCATTGCAGAAAGTTGCTGCTCTTGAACTTGAAATGCCCATTCTTGCCGCTTCCGCAGCCGCATCAATATTTGCTCCCAGGAAAATAAATTCCCATCCATGCTTATCCTTTTCTCGCTGAATCATTTTGCTTACATCGTTATAGCTGTATTCACGGCTGGCGTTCTCCATGCCGTCTGTAATGATCACACAAATAACCTTGTCAGCTCGATCCCCTTCAGGCAGTCTCTTCTGCACATTTATCTCTTTGTTGATTGTACTGCCAACTGCATCGAGAAGTGCTGTGCTTCCTCTTACATAATAATCATCGTCGGTCAGTGGCTTAACCTGCTCAATCTTAAACCTGTCATGAATAATCTCGTATTCATGGTCAAAGAAAACCGTCGTTACTGTCGCTTCTCCCTCTTCCTTCTTCTGCTTAGCCAGCATTGAATTAAAACCTCCGATTGTATCTGCTTCAAGGCCGCTCATTGATCCACTTCTATCAAGAATAAAAATTAAATCTGTCTTCATATCTATACCTCCTTATATCAGGTCCTATCTTTCTTACGCCCCTATGATACATTTCGAGGCACGATAAAAGGTCGCATTTACTGCGACCTTTTATCTATTGTATCAATTCGCCAGATTCTTTTGGTCTTTTGTATTCCGTGATTTACACAGTTACAGATCCGATAAGCGTCTCATCGAACTGGAATAACATCATATTAACCTCAATAACGCTGAAGATACCCCTGTCTATAAAATATCTGACAATAATATCCCTCTTGGAGCTGTCCGAAAAAGCATAGCCTGCTTTCATCAGCAGATACTCAGTATCCTTCATATTCAGCTTAAGTCCCATTGCAAGGGCAAGTATGGTGCCCTTCTTAGGGGTATATCCTTTACCGGAAATAATTCTTGAGAACTGCTGTTTACTAATATTAGCTCTGTTATATATCTCCGGATTAGTCATTCCTGATGCGTTGACAAATCTGATTAGTGCGTCATTAAATGTCTCGGTCTGTCTTTCAATCAGTTCATCAAGCTCAGCATCTGTAATGGAATCAGCAACTCGCTCAGCAGATGTTTCAAACTCAACCGGTTCCTCTGCAACAGAGCTGAAGGAAGGCATACGCAGTGTAAAGCGAGACTCTCTAGGCTTTGTGCTGCTTCCCATAGGAGCCATAGGTTCAATGCTGAAGTCAGGCAGCGGCTGCATCATCATTTCACGTCTCTGTTCTTCGCCACCACAGCCTTTGTCTGACTCAAGGTTCTCTTCTACATATCTGTCATCAATGTATTCTTTAATATCGACATAAAGCTCAGCTACAGATTCTACTGATTCTTTGTCGTACACAACGAGATATACCATCATGTCCGCAGGCTCTGTCGACAGGCTCCTTACAATATCACGAGCATCATCCTCAGGCTTCTCCAGGCTGAAGAAATCTGCAATTGCAGTATTGGCAATTCTAAGCGCCTCATCCTTAGGGCAGCGAAAACTTCCGCTGGAAAGCAGCGGAAAGGCAATCGAAGTAAGCCCGCTTCTTGCTGCCAGCACAAGGGACTCCATGTAACATTTATATAACTGCTTAGGAACAGCCTCATCCTCTTCCTTCCAGAATGGAACCACAGCATGAATAATATACCTTGCAGGCAAAGCATACCCATCAGTCATTACGACTTTACCATAGTCGACATAACCGAACTTCTGACAAGCCTCTGCAAGGTCATCGGCTCCAGCCGCCTTGTAGATTGCCCTGCTTGCGCCAGGGCCCTCCTCCAGCCACGGATTTGCCGGTAATACAACCGCATCAACCTCCATTGCTGTTATGTTGTTTCTCTCAATTATTAATGGCATCTACCAGTCTCCAATTAAATATCTATTATATTAATCTCATTACCATGCTCTTTTACAAGCATAATAACATCTTCGGGGTTCAGAAAAAGTGTGCAATCGTTGTAGTTTGGGTGAATGCCGATTACACCTTTCTTTAGAAAACCACTATCAAGATAGAAAACAATATCTGCTTCCTCGTTGTTCAGAAGACCGAAAGGCGTAACGGATCCTCTTATAAGCTTCATCTTTGCATCGAGAATCTCCTCAGAAGCAAATGTCAGCGGTCTTGTCTCATATGTTTTGCGAAACTCTTTAAGATCAACCCGCTTCTCCTCCAGTACTGTTATCAGATAGTAATTTCTCTTCTTATCATCTCTGATGAACAGGTTCTTTGCAATTGCGTCAGGATGAGGCAGTTCGGCCTCAATCATATCATCAACTGTAAAAACCTGATTGTGATCTACTCTCTCATATTCAATCCCTCTCTCGTCGAGGAATGCCAACAACTCTTGTTTGTTCATTAAATCAACCTCGTTCCTTTTACTATAAATATATTGTACATCCTGTCCGCTTTATGTTCAAATCATTATCTGCTACAATGGGCCTATGAATAAAGACGAACTTACTATTTCAAGAATACAGGATATTATTGAGCGTACGGAAAATAACGCGTATCTGAACTCCACAGGTTTCCTGGACTCTCACGAGCAGGCTCTCGCAAGGAGAGTTCTTCGAACGACCTCTGAGTTCGAAACTTTTCTCTGGGGCGGTTATGATGATGCCGACAGACGCATAGTGGTCAGCCGCCCAACAACGTATGAATGTCCGTATCACGACCTTCTTGCTGTCATCAGAGTCGAAGTCCCTAAAGGAGCACGCAGGCTTACTCACAGGGATTATCTCGGATCAATCCTAAGTCTTGGTATTGAGAGACGTGTTATTGGTGACATCCTTGTTAATGAGAATGGTGCCGATATTATCTGTCTATCAGAAATAATGGATTATCTGCTTAATGAATACCGACAGATCGGCCGTAACGAGATTAAAGCCACACAATCAACCCTTGATGACTTGCGGCTTCCTGAACTGCGTAAAGAAATCATCAGAGAAACCGTCCCTTCAACAAGGCTTGACAATGTAGTCTCCTCTGCGTTTAAGATATCGAGAAGTAACGCTGTCAATGCTATCAAAAGCGGCATCGTCTCTGTGGATCACATAGAAGCTGTCAAGCCTGATCAGCGACTTGAAGACGGTGCTGTTCTCGTTCTTAAAGGTAAGGGCAAAGCAGTACTCAGGGAAGTCGGCGGTGAATCAAAGAAAGGTCGCATCTGGATAATAATAGATAAATATGTGTAAATAAGAAAAAAGCGTTTCTTTACGAAACGCTTTCGTTATTTGTTACTTCTGTACCCCCCACATATATTCTCATCGAATACACGCGCTGCGTTAAGTACCATCTCTTTATACTTTGCTTTGACATCTGCCGGTCCGAGGATCTCAACCTTGCCTCCAAAGCCGAATACCCAGCTGAAGAAAATATGACTTACAGATACGTTAACCTTGAACCGGAACTTGTCAGCGCCATATGGGACCGTATCAATATCCATGCCGAATTTCTCAAGAACCGCATCCATTACATCTCTGGTGCACTGGAGAATAACATCTGACTTTGCACTGTTATACATGCTGAAGCTGGACCTGATCATCTCTTCAAGTCGGAAATCTTCAGGTGCAGGCACAGCCTCCTCATTATACAGAAGTTCAGGAACCTCGGCAAATCGGTCAACTCTGAAGGAAACCAGTCTGCTGTGCTTGTCAGAGTAACCTACAACATAGTAGAAATCTCCACTCCAGACAAGTGAATACGGACTGAATACGTAAGGTCTTCCATTATTCTTATAAGCCAGTTCTTTCTTATCATCATATCTGCAATACTTGAAAGCTATCTTGCAGCCCTTATTGATTGCTTGGTTAATAGAATCAACAACATAGAACAGCTTATGATTAGCAGTCTTCACCCTTCCTTCTACTATAAGATTCCTCTTTAATTGCTCTCTGCTGCACGAGCTGCAAAGATTTGTAAGAATCTTATCAGTAAGTTCCTTGCTCTTCTTCTCAGTAATAAACTTCGCAGCAGTAACTGCATCAAGGATAATCTTTATCTCTGGCATCTCAAGCTGACGCGATGCCATAAAATACTTGTTGCTTGTTGACTCAACCTTACAGATATCATAGCCAAACTTCATTAGTATATCGATGTCATTACCGACGGTAGTTCTATGTGCCGGAATGTTGTAATCTTTGTTAAGCTTGTTAATAATCTGGTGCGTTGTTAGTGGATGATCTTCATCACTCTCTTCCATTAGCACGCTTAAGATTGACAACAACCTAAATTTACTTTCATTCTGCATATAAAATATCCCTATACTTTGCATCCCCATTGCACATACACTATTGCATATGCATACTATTTAAATTAATAGTACTACAAATTTTTCTAATATATGGGTATTTTTTTCCCAAGACAGTCTGCTGTCGATATCTTCTGACATTTACGGCGGCTTAACGAACTATTCCGGCTTTATTTCTTGTACTTATGAAAAAAGGGATTGGACAAAATTCCAATCCCTTCAGTAATTATATTATTCAGCCATTGAGTCGTCTGAATATTCTACTTCCTCTTTGTCATGCTTATAAGCACCTGACACAGCTCTCTTAATAATCACAATCAGCATGATTATTACTACTGCAGCCTCTTCTCCAATAAATAATGTAGTCAGGAATCTGTGGCCCGCAAGATTCCAGGCAATATTCAGAATCATTACGAGCAGCACCAGAACTATCATCTTGATAAAATCTTTTTTTGCTGTCTTCTTAAACATTACTAACCTCCAATCTTAGGCTTTGAGCATCGCACCCAGGAACTCCTTAAGTCTTACTGACTTAGGAGCCTCAAAGATTTCCTTTGGAGTACCTTCCTCAACAATCCTGCCCTCATTCATAAATATTACTCTATCTGCTACCTCTTTTGCAAATCCCATTTCGTGAGTAACAACAATCATTGTTGTATTCGCATCTGAGAGCTGTCTCATAACAGAGAGAACTTCTCCTGTTATTTCCGGGTCAAGGGCTGATGTTGGTTCGTCAAAAAGCATTACATCCGGATCCATGGCAAGTGCTCTCGCTATGGCGATTCTCTGCTTCTGTCCGCCTGATAGTCTGCCTGGATACTCATCTCTTTTTGCAGAAAGGCCTACGAGGGCAAGAAGTTCCTCGCCTCTGCTGACAGCCTTTGCTCTGTCGATACCTTTAACCTTTATAGGCGCATATGTAATATTCTCAAGACATGTCATGTGAGGGAAAAGATTAAAGTGCTGGAACACCATACCCGTCTCACATACAGCCTCTTTAAGCTGCTTCTCCGGAAGATATTGTGCTTCAGTGTTCCCGCTCTTATCGGCAATCTGCGCACCCTTTCTATCTCCCACCATGCTTTCAGGATTTGAACTAGCGAAAATCTTACCATCCAGTTCAATCTCTCCGGAAGTTATCCTTACCAGGCAGTTGACACATCTGAGGAGTGTGCTCTTGCCTGATCCCGAAGGACCTATTATAGCAACTGTCTCGCCTGGCTCTACACTCAGGCTGACATCATTAAGAGCCTTGCAGTTAGGATACTCTTTGACAATATGCTTCATTTCCAGTAATGCCATTATGCCACCTCCTCATACTTGGAATAACGATCCTCCATTTTGCCAAGTACTACTGTAGCAATTGCAGTAAAAATCAGATAGATTCCTGCTGCGATAATGTATGCTGTCAGAGTTCCATCTCTGTTAACTGTACTCTGTGCAACTCTCATCAAATCTGCAAGTGCAATACACGATGCCAGGGCAGTATCCTTAACAAGTGTAATAACTTCATTTGATACTGGTGGAATTACTATTCTTGTCATCTGAGGAAGTACGACATCCTTGAATGTCTGCCATTTGCTCAGACCAAGTGAGTGTGCAGCTTCATACTGGCCTGCACCGATACTTTTGATTCCGCCTCTATAAATCTCGGCAAAATATGCTGAATAGTTGAGTACGAAAGTCAGTACTGCAACAGGAAAAGCATTCCATCTGATATTGAGATAAATAGGGAAGAAGAAATAGAAGAAGAACAGCTGCAGCATGAGAGGTGTGCCTCTGAAAACGTACACGAAGCCCTTACAGAACCACCTTACGGGTGCTACTTTGCTGTTCTCGCCCAATGCGATTGGTAATCCCAGCGGCAACGCAAAAATAAGTGTTGCCACAAATAACTCAATTGAGATTACCGTCCCTCTTAAGAGGGACGGTAATATAAGTGAAAAATATTCCATTAATAATCTAACTCCTAGTCAGTTACGATAAATGATGTTGTATTCTTGAACCACTTGTTTGAAATCTCTGCGCCCTTACCGTTGTCGAGAATCTTCTGAAGTGCCTCATTAACCTTATCTGTCAGCTCTGTATCGCCCTTACGGAATCCGATTGCATAGAAATCATCCATGAATACATATGATGATGTCTTAAGCTCTGGGTATGTGTAATCGCCCATTACTGCATCGATGACCATAACATCGATTCTTCCAGCCTTCATGTCAAGGTATGCTGCTGCATAGTCACCATACTCGCTTACATTGTCAGCGAACTTGTCATAGTTTTCATCTGCCTTGATTCCATCAAGTGCTGATGAATCAGCCTGTGTTCCGATCTTGTAGTTAGCAAGCTGAGCTGAATCTGTGATGTTGATATCCTTGATTGACATGATAACAATCTTGTTGTTCATGTACTTCTTTGACATGCTCATTGACTCTGCTCTCTCTTCTGTCCATGACATACCGTTCCAGATACAGTCAATGTTCTTAGCCTCAAGCTCCTGCTCCTTAGCATCCCAGTCAATTGACTTGAACTCTACCTCAACGCCAAGCTCATCACCAACTGCTCTTGCAAGATCAATGTCGAATCCAACGATATCATCGTTCTCGTCTCTGAAGCCCATTGGAGCAAAAGTATCATCAAGTCCAACAATCAGAGTACCCTTATCCTGGATATACTCCCAATCAGAAAGTCCAGTATCTCCACAGCCTGTGCAAAGAACCATTGCAGCAATCATCATTACTGCGGTCGCAATCATAGTGATTCTTTTCTTCATAACAAATAACCTCTTCCTTTTCAATAAAATTTTTATTATTTAGCGCACATGACAACCTTCTTTCGTGTGCTTTAGCGCGCTAAAGTGCTAATGTGACGAAGTTATTGTACAAGATATTTGACTGTTCGTCAACCCCTAGAACCATCCAAGACCGAAGAATGAGTCAATCTGTCCGAGAAGAATGAAGAAACAGAATACTGGTGCAATATACTTCAGGCAGAATGAGTAGAACTTCTCAGACTTGAAGGTTGAGCTCAGTCTAATCTCTTCCTGAAGGAATCCTTTCTTAATCCATCCGAAGTAAATAACTGTACAGAATGCTGCAATCGGCATCAGGAGTCCCTCAGCAAGAAGGTCGAATCCATCAAGCCAGCAGAATCTTCCGAAAAGTGGTGGAAGATATGTTCCAAGACCATCGATTGATACGAGAATACCCTCGATCATTGTAATAAGACCAAAGATCCATACGATCTTTTTTCTCTGGTTGCCCTTACCCTTGTCAATACCGCTATCGATGAATGATGAGCTGATAGCTTCGAGAACTGACATTGATGAAGTAAGAGCTGCAATTGTTACAAGCAGATAGAAGAGTGTTCCAAAGAATGGACCTGCTGCTCCCATGCTGTTAAATACATTCTGAAGTGTCATGAAGAGAAGTCCAGGACCTGCACTTGGCTCCATGCCGAAAGCGAATACTGCAGGCATGATAGCCAGACCTGCCAGTACAGCGATTATTGTATCTGCAAGCGGAATAGCGAGACCTGACAAAGCAATATCTGCATCCTTTTTCATGTATGATCCGTATGTTACGAGGATACCCATTCCAAGTGAAACAGAGAAGAACATCTGTCCACCGGCTGCAGCAAGTACGTGAATCCAGCCTGAACCCTGGAATACTGTGAAGTCAGGCTTAAGCATGAATGCAATTCCCTCACCTGCGCCTGTAAGTGTGCATGATCTTACTACAATAATCAGAAGAAGAATGAAAAGTCCCGGCATAGCTACTCTGTTGAACTTCTCAATTCCACCTGATACTCCAAGGCTTACGATGAAAATAGTTACAACCATGAAAATAATTGTAAATATGCTTGCCTTAACCTGGTTAGTAAAGAAGTCTGCGAAGTATGTTGTTCCGTCAACTCCATTTACTCCCCATGCAGCTCCGAAGATATCTCCAATATTAGCTACTGCATAGTTAGTAGCAATTCCGCCAAGATAGCAGTAGAATCCGAAGATGAAGAATGGTGCCAGTGCACTGAAGATTCCTACAAAGGTCATCTTGCCATTACTTGCAACCCTGTATGCAGGGATAATTGATTTACCTGTTGCTCTTCCAAGTGCCAGCTCTGTCATTACAAGAACATATCCTGCAAAAACTACAAGTATTAAATACATAACGAGGAATGCGAATCCTCCATTAGCTCCCATCTTATATGGGAAACCCCATAAGTTACCAAGGCCGACTGCAGAACCTACAGCAGCCATCAGAAAGCCGAAAGTTCCAGACCAGCTTTCTCTGTTGTTGTTCTTCTTATCCATGTTAACTCCTTTATAATTTGTAGCAAATATGTATATTTTTAAGTAACGTTTGTTTATATTACACTAAAAACCTTGAGATTTCAAGGTTTCTAGTACACTCACACAAATTCGTTTATTGTCACAAAAAACACCTTTCCAGATGCATTTTCTTATATCCAAACTGTGCTATAATTGTGTTAATTCACAACCATGTTAAGAAAGGAACAATTCCCATGTCAGTAGAAAGAGTCAAGAAGTATTTCGCCCAGTTCGGTATGGAAGATAGAGTTATGGAATTTGATGTATCAAGTGCAACTGTTGACCTTGCTGCGCAGGCTGTTGGTGTTGAGGGTGCTCGAATCTGTAAGACTATCAGCTTCAAACGTAAGGATGGCGGCTGCAATCTTATTCAGATGGCTGGTGACGCGAGAGTTGACAACAAAAAATATAAGGCAGTATTTGGCGAAAAGGGTACCTTCCTCTCTCACGAGGAGGCACTTCAATTCACAGGCTATGCGGTTGGCGGTGTATGTGCCTTCGATATTGACCGGGATGACATTGCAATTTATTGCGATGACTCGATGAAGCGCTTCGAAACTGTTTTCCCTGCCTGTGGTTCTTCAAACAGCGCTATCGAGCTTACTCTTGACGAAATCTTCAAGTATTCAAAAGCACTCAAATGGATCGATGTAACAAAGCTTCCAGAGTAAGTGGTATATTTAGAGGTATAAAAAAAGCAGATATATTCTTTGCGGGATTACCCAAACTGAATATATCTGCTTTTTTGTTAAATTTCTCTTCGACCTTCAACAGCTTTAAGTAAAGTTACTTCGTCTGCGTATTCAAGATCTCCTCCTACCGGAATGCCGTGGGCAATTCTTGTCACCTTGATTCCTGTGGCCTTGAGAAGTCTTGATATATACATGGCTGTTGCCTCTCCCTCGATGTTAGGATTTGTTGCAATGATTATCTCCTGTACATCGCTGTCCCCCTGAAGCCTTACTATAAGTGACTTAAGGTTGATGTCGTTAGGACCAATCCCCTCAACAGGAGAAATAGCTCCATGAAGAACATGGTACAGACCGTTGTATTCTCTAATTCTTTCCATTGCAAGCACATCCTGCGGTGTCTCCACGACGCAGATTGTTGTTCTGTCTCTACTCTCATCTTCACATACAGAGCATGGATCCTTATCGGTCAGGTTGCCGCAAACAGAACAGTAATGTAGATTCTGTTTAGCATACATGATTGACTCTGCAAGACTCTTAACCTCGCTGTCAGAAAGCGACAGTACATGGAAAGCAAGGCGCTGTGCTGTCTTGCCTCCTATGCCGGGAAGCTTGGAAAGTTCGTTAATTAACTTGTTGAGTGGTCTTGGATACTGTCTCATATGATGAGTCCCTATCGATTACCTTAGAAACCAAGACCGAGTCCGCCGCCAAGTCCGCCGAATCCGCCAGTTACCTTGCTCATCTCTTCCTCAGCGATTGCATCCATCTGTCTCATACCCTCATTTACAGCTGCAATGATAAGGTCCTGAAGCATCTCAACGTCATCTGGATCAACAACATCCTTGTCGATTACAAGCTTTGTAATCTCTTTTGCTCCGTTAACAGTAACCTCTACAGCTCCACCTCCGGCAGTTGTTGTAGTCTCTTTGTTAACAAGGTCAGCCTGAACCTTCTCCATCTCATTCTGCATCTGCATAGCCTGTCTAAGCTGCTTCTGGATGTCTGGCTGCTTTGCCTTAGGCTTCTTGCCTGCTTTCATTCCTTTACCCATGTCTTTATTCCTTCCTTTTGTAATTAGTCTTCTATTACTTTAATGTTCATTCCTAATGAGTCTGCAAGATTACTTGTAATTGCATCGAATGATATGCTCTCATTCATTGCTGACATATCCTCATCAAGCATCTCCAGTGGCATCTCTTCAAATTCCTCTTCAGGCACCTCTGGCATTACTTCCTCACGACCCATAACAGGAGCAGGGACATAGTCACGCTTGGCATCTACATCACCAGGTACCATTTTTACATATACTCTTGCACCGAACATGCCCTTGGCCAGTCTGTCAATCTCCTGTGCGGACTGCTCTGCCACAGAGTGCTTGTTCTTCTTAACATATACAAGCAGTTCATCGCCATCATAATTCTTCGCCTGACTGCTTCTGGCAATTATGCTGAAACTAGGCTGTATCCTTGTCATTTCTCTGCAGATTCTGTTCCACATGTCCTGAGCGTCTCCTGACGGAGATGTTGCTCTTGCCAGCTGCAAATCTGCTTCAAGATCGGCCTCATCCTGTGCAGGGGCTGTGAACATTGTTATTGGCTCTTCATCCTGCGGTTCCTGCCTGGATGCTGGCGCTGGTGCTGCAGGTGCCGGTCTTACCGCTGCTGCCATCCTCTGTGGCTGTGGCTGCGGCACTGGACGCCTTGTCTCCGGTACCAGCTCAGCATCACCGCTTACAAGTCTTACTGCAAGTGTCTCAAGAAGAATCCTTGGTCTGTCTGAGTACCTTCCCAGATTAATGTATTCACTCATTAGCCTAATGCCTCTTTCAATCTCCTTAATATCGATTGAGGCAGCCTGCTGCTGTATTCTCTCTATATTCTCGCTCGAAGCGCTGATGATTCTGCTGGCCTTCTCTACGTACTTTGTAATCATCAGGTTGCGATAGTGCTCAAGCCAGTCCTTAAGGACCTGCTTAGCGTCCTTGCCCTCACGTATAATATCATCGATATCACACAGAGCTTCTCCAAGCCTTCCGGCAGCAATGTTATCAGTCAGTCTCAGATAAAAATCTTCTCCTGCACTTCCTGTGTATTCAAGGACCAGAGCTTTGTCGATATATTTATCGCCGGCAGCCATACACTGCTCAAGGATACTGAGAGCATCTCTTACAGAACCATCCGCCTTAGAAGCAATTGTACCAAGTGCATCACGAGTGACTTCAATGTTCTTCCTTCTGCAGATTCTCTCCATGCCTTCTACAAGCTCATCTTCCGAGACTCTTTTGAAGTTAAGCTGCATGCATCTTGATCTGATCGTAGCTCTAACCTTCTGAGGATCTGTTGTTGCGAGGATAAAAATCGCATATTCAGGCGGCTCTTCCAGAGTCTTAAGAAAAGCATTCTCCGCTGCCTGTGTCAGCATATGAACCTCGTCGATAATATATACCTTATATTTACCGATAGTTGGCGGATACTTAACCAGGTCGATAATTGCTCTCAGATCATCTACTCCGTTGTTTGATGCTGCGTCAAGCTCAATTACATCTACAAAACGCCCCTCTTTAATAGCCTTGCAGTTCTCACACTCTCCACAAGGAATAATGCCGTCTGTCTTTCCGGAAGCAGCATCCTCCCCTATACAGTTAACTGCTTTCGCAAGGATTCTGGCCGTACTCGTCTTACCTGTTCCATGTGTTCCTGTAAAAAGGTATGCCTGACTTACGCTTCCGTTCTTTATCTGGTTCTGAAGGATCTTTACGATCTGCTTCTGTCCTATTATGTCGTCGAAAACTTCCGGTCTCTCGGCTCTGTATAATGCAAGCTGCATATCGTCTCCCCTCCAATGGTCTAATCTAATAAAAAACCCTTAGGCGGTTTGCAGCACGCAGAGGCTTATCTGCAACACATAGTGTTAACCGCTTATTGCTGCTTCCTCTCGGACCTGACAAGGTTCACGGCACCCTATTGCGCAGGACCCCTACGTACTGCAAGCCGTCTAAAGGCTCGTATATTATATCATTTTTTGTACGAAGTTGGTACTGTTTTCTATTGTTAGATAGTAAGTCTTTCGATAAAAGAGCGGAGCTTCTGCTCCGCTCGATATCTTAATTCTTAGTTGTCGTACTCTACAAGCTCAAGGAATACTGCCTCAGCGTTGTCTCCCTGTCTTGGTCCAAGCTTAAGAATTCTTGTATAACCGCCCTGACGCTTAGCGTAGTTTGGAGCGATCTCCTCGAAAAGCTTTGTTACAACATCCTCATCGAATACAAATGCAAGCACCTGTCTTCTAGCATGAAGGTCTCCTCTCTTAGCAAGAGTAATCATCTTCTCAGCAATGCGTCTAGCCTCTTTAGCTCTGCACTCTGTTGTTGTAATTCTGCCCTCTCTGAAGAGATCTGTTACAAGGTTTCTAAGCATGGATTTTCTATGTGCAGAATTTCTGCCCAGCTTTCTATAACCCTTCATCGATCTACTCCTTTCGACTAATTATCGTCACTTGCCTTAAGGGAAAGTCCCAGCTCAGCAAGCTTGTTCTTAACCTCAACCAGCGACTTCATACCGAGGTTTCTGACTTTCATCATCTCTTCCTCTGTACGCTGTGTGAGTTCTTCTACTGTGTTGATTGATGCCCTCTTCAGGCAGTTGAATGAACGAACAGAGAGCTCAAGCTCCTCGATCTGCATTACGAGAGCCTTCTCCTTGCGGTCTTCATCTTTCTCAATCATGAATTTCATCTCGTTCACATCGGAACCAAGTCCAATGAAGAGATCCAGATGCTCCTGAATAATCTTCGCACCGATTGACATTCCCTCTTCTGGAGCGATTGAACCATCAGTCCAAATCTCAAGAATAAGTCTGTCATAATCAGTAACCTGTCCAACTCTTGTATTCTCAACAGTGAAGTTAACCTTCTTAACAGGTGTGAAAATTGAATCAACAGGGATTGTTGCGATAGGTGTGTTATCGTCCTTGTTCATCTCAGCAGGAACATAACCCTTACCTGTCGCAATGTTCATCTCCATAACCAGTGTTGCATTCTCTGCAAGAGTTGCAATGTGAAGGTCTGGATTGAAAATCTCTGTATCAGCATCAACGATAATATCAGCTGCTGTAACTTCCTTTGGACCTACAGCATTGATGATTGCTCGCTTATCCTCGTCGCCGTCAATCTTAACAGCGAGTCTCTTGAGGTTAAGTATGATCTCAGTAACGTCCTCTTTTACGCCAGGAATTGTTGAAAACTCATGGAGAATTCCATCAATCTTGACAGTTGTAATAGCAGCACCTGGAAGTGAGCTGAGAAGAATTCTTCTCATGCAGTTACCAAGAGTTGTACCGTAACCTCTCTCAAGAGGTTCGATAACGAACTTTCCATAGTGTCCGCTTTCATCGATTTCCTTAGTAATTGTTGGCTTAATAATCTCGATCATCTCTTCCTCCTATTCAATTAAATAACGATGTTAACGCATAAATGACGTGTCCAGTTGCGAGGCTCATGCCTCTCGTTATTATCTGGAGTAGAACTCTACGATGTAGTGCTCCTCGATAGGAAGATCAACGTCTGCACGTACAGGAGTTCTGAGAATCTTTCCCTCGAACTTGTCCATGTTGATATCAATCCACTCTGGAGTAGTGATAATCATGTCCTTAAGTTCCTTGAACTTAGGTGATGACTGTGACTTCTGCTTAACAGTTACAACATCTCCTGCCTTAAGCTCCATTGAAGGAATGTTAGCCTTCTGTCCGTTAACAAGGAAGTGACCGTGGTTAACGAGCTGTCTAGCTTCTCTTCTTGTAGCAGCGAATCCCATTCTGAATACTACGTTGTCAAATCTGCTCTCGAGCATGATGAGCAGGTTCTCACCGGCAGAACCAGGTCTCTTCTCAGCCTTATCGAAAAGGTTTCTGAACTGAGTCTCCTGAAGTCCATAAAGGAACTTAACCTTCTGCTTCTCATTCAGCTGGATACCGTACTCAGACTTCTTCTTACGGCTCTGAGCAGGGTGTCTGTTTGATTTCTTGTTATATCCCATGTACGCTGGCTCAATGCCAAGAGCTCTAGCTCTCTTGAGTACAGGTTCTCTATTTTTTGCCATGTGTTATATTCCTCCTTCCGATTAGACTCTTCTCTTCTTAGGTGGTCTGCAACCATTATGAGGGATTGGTGTGATATCCTTGATCATTGTTACAGTAAGACCTGCAGTCTGAAGTGCTCTGATTGCAGATTCTCTACCGGATCCTGGACCCTTTACATATACCTCAACAGTCTTAAGACCGTGCTCCATAGCTGCCTTTGCAGCTACCTCAGCAGCACTTGCAGCAGCAAATGGTGTGCTCTTTCTTGAACCTCTGAAACCATTTGAACCTGCACTTGACCAGCTAAGAGCGTTTCCGTCCATATCGGTCAGAGTGATAAGTGTGTTGTTAAAGGTGGATTGGATATGAGCCTGGCCTCTTTCAACGTGCTTACGTTCTTTTCTCTTTTTTCTTACATTCTTCTTAACAGCTGCCATGTTCTATACCTCCTCCCTTACTTTTTCTTTCCAGCTAATCTCTTAGGACCCTTACGAGTTCTAGCATTAGTCTTTGTCTTCTGTCCTCTTACAGGCAGACCTCTTCTGTGTCTGATACCTCTGTAGCTTCCGATCTCCATGAGTCTCTTAATGTTAAGAGATACCTCTCTTCTGAGATCTCCCTCTACGAGAAGATCATTCTCAATAACTCTTCTGATCTTTCCTGCATCCTCCTCTGTGAGATCCTTAACTCTGATGTCAGGATTTACTCCAGCCTTAGCGAGGACGTCTCTGGATGTCTTGAGACCAATTCCATAGATATAAGTGAGACCGATTTCGATTCTCTTATCTCTTGGCAGGTCAACTCCGGCAATTCTTGCCATTTTTTCCTCCTTTCCCATCTTCCGTCGCCGTTCCGGGGGCGATATAGACAGGGGTTACAATTAGATAATCATGCGTCATCTACCCGGTTTGAAAAACGCAACACAACGCGACGAACTTAATCGCCGCGCAATCGACTTATTATCGCAAAATTTGGTTACTTTTGCAAGCCTTTTTTGCCCGGAATCAGAAATAAATCTGTTCCCGGTCGAGGGACTTAAATTATCCCTGTCTCTGCTTGTGCTTTGGATTCTCGCAGATAACCATTACTCTGCCGTGTCTCTTGATAACTTTGCACTTATCACACATCGGCTTAACTGATGCTCTAACTTTCATCTTGTTTCCTCCAAATATTATCTTAAATCTCTACTTCTCTCTCCATGTAATACGGCCTCTTGTGAGATCGTAAGGTGAGAGCTCTACCTTAACCTTGTCTCCTGGAAGGATTCTAATGTAGTTCATTCTAATCTTTCCTGAAATGTGAGCCAGTACTTCGAAGCCATTCTCAAGCTTAACTTTAAACATTGCATTTGGCTGCGCATCTACTACTGTGCCCATTACTTCAATGGTGTTCTGTTTCGCCATATTTGTAACTCCTTATAAAGTCAGTATCTCTGGCTCGCCATCAGTAATTACGATTGTGTTCTCGTAATGTGCTGAAAGGCTACCGTCTATCGTCACAACTGTCCAATCGTTGGAAAGCACTCTTGTCTCATAAGATCCCAGTGAAAGCATCGGCTCAATGGCAAGTGTCATGCCTCTCTTAAGCTTCACGCCTGTTCCTGGTGTTCCATAGTTTGGAATCATTGGATCTTCATGAAGATTTCTTCCTACGCCATGTCCTGTGTAGTCTCTGATAACACCCATACCGTTTGCCTCAGAATATTCCTGAATGGCATGTCCGATATCGTGAAGTCTGTTACCAGCTACTGCGTATTTGATGCCTCGGAAAAAACTTTCCTTCGTTACATCGATAAGCTTCTGTGCTTCCGCACTGATTTCTCCGACCGGGAAGGTTCTTGCAGCATCACTTGTGTAACCCTTGTATGTCGCACCTGTATCAATGCTTACAATATCTCCCTCCTTAAGGATTCTGTTCCTGGAAGGAATTCCATGAACAATCTCCTCATTCACGGATACGCAGGCTCCCGCAGGGAATCCTCCGTATCCTTTGAATGTCGGTTTCATTTTGTAATGAGCAATTCTTTCCTCTACGAAAGCGTTAATGTCCTGTGTAGACATTCCCGGCTTGATGAAACCATCAAGATCTCTCAGAATCTCTCCAGTAATCTTGCATGGCTCTCTCATCAGGTCAATTTCGCGTTGAGATTTAATAATAATCATTATTATGCTCCGATTGTCTCTACGATCTGATTGAAAATCTCATCGAGAGGCAGTTCTCCGTCGAAATCAGCAAGCACACCTGACTCTTTATAATATCCAATCAGTGGTGCTGTCTGCTCGTCGTAAACATTAATTCTGTTCTCTGCAGTCTCTGCGTTATCGTCTTTTCTCTGCTCAAGAGCTCCGCCACATGTATCGCAGATACCCTCCTGCTTAGGAGGAATGTTGATAATGTGATAGCTTGCGCCACATGACTTGCAGACTCTTCTTCCTGTAAGTCTTGCCATCAGAGTCTCCTTAGCAACGTTGAAGTTGATAACGATGTCCATCTTCTGACCGTTCTCTTCAAGGAACTTGTCAAGCTGCTCTGCCTGGAAAATAGTTCTTGGGAAACCATCGAGAAGGAAACCGTTCTTGCAGTCATCCTGAAGGAGTCTGTCCTTAACAAGATCTACTACCAGCTCATCTGGAACAAGCTGACCTGCATTCATGTACTCCTGAGCCTTCTTGCCAAGCTCTGTTCCCTGCTTGATGTTAGCACGGAAAATATCGCCTGTTGAAATATGTGGAATATCGTACTTCTCTACTATTCTTACGGCCTGAGTGCCTTTACCAGCTCCCGGAGGTCCCAATAATACTGCTCTTAACATTATATTCTCCTTTGAATAAAACTGTCTGAATCATGCGCATATCTACAAAGCACCCTACTTAAGGAATCCTTCGTAGTTTCTGTTGAGCATTTGATTCTCAATCTGCTGTACTGTATCAAGCGCAACACCTACTGCAATCAGGAGTGATGTACCTCCGAATGACAGGTTAAATGGTGTGAATACGCTTACCATTGTAGGTATTGTAGCTACTGCTGCAAGGAAAATTCCGCCTGCAAAGCATAGCCTTGACATTATCCTGCTAAGATATTCTACTGTAGCCGCACCAGGTCTGATTCCTGGAATGAACCCTCCACTCTGTCTCATGTTCTCTGCAATATCATCTGTCTTAAATGTAATTGCTGTATAGAAATAGGTGAATGCGATTGTAAGCACGATATTCAGGATTGAATATACCCACACACCAGGATTACCTGATGGTGAAAGATACTTGCCAATGAAGTCCGCAAAACCTGAACCTGAACAGAAATATGTGATTGTAAGAGGGAACTGAAGCAGTGAGATTGAGAAGATGATTGGAATAACGCCCGCCTGATTCACCTTCATAGGAATGTGAGATGACTGACCTCCGTACATCTTTCTTCCAACAACTCTCTTAGCGTACTGTACAGGAATCTTTCTTACACCCTGCTGCATCTCAATGATTGCCATTGTAACGAGTACAGCTACTGCAAGAAGAGCAATGACTGCTACGATTGAAGTAGAGCCATCCTTAACCTGAACAGAAATACCTCTAACTGCGGAAGGAATTCTAGCAACGATACCTGCAAAGATAATCAGTGAGATACCGTTTCCAACACCGAATTCATTAATCTTCTCTCCAAGCCACATCAGGAAAGCAGTTCCTGCTGTAAGAGTGAATACAATTACAATTATATTGAAAGCACTCTGATCAACGATTGCTTTTCTGAAGAGACCCACAGTAAGACCGATGGCCTGGATAAGACCCAGGCATACGGTCATATATCTTGTGATTGAAGCCATCTTCTTACGTCCCTCTGTTCCTTCCTTAGAAAGACGCTCAAAGTATGGAAATGCAATTGTGAGCAACTGCACGATAATCGATGCGGTTACATATGGTGTGATGCTAAGTGCAAATATTGTAAAATTGCTGAAAGCACCACCTGAGAACAGGTCAAACAAATCAAGCAGACCTGTGTCTCCTGAGAACATCTGGGAAAGATATGTTCTGTCAATGCCCGGAACCGGAATGTTTGATCCGATTCTAAACACGACAAGCATAAGCAGAGTGAAAATAATCTTCTGTCTGATTTCCTGCACTTTCCATGCCTTAGAGATTGTTCTCAGAAGCTCCATACTAGATAACCTCTACCTTTCCGCCAGCCTTCTCAATCTTTTCAACTGCGCTCTTGCTGAACTTAGCAGCCTGTACAGTGAGCTTCTTCTCAAGCTCGCCGTTTCCGAGGATCTTGATGCCGTCCTTAACCTGCTTAACAACGCCTGCCTCGCAGAGAACATCTACATTAACTGTAGCGCCATCCTCGAACTTGTTGAGTGTCTCAACATTTACTTCTGTATACTCCTTAGCGAAGTGGTTAGTGAATCCTCTCTTAGGAAGTCTTCTGTAGAGTGGCATCTGTCCACCCTCGAAACCAAGTCTTACTCCGCCGCCTGATCTTGACTTCTGGCCGTTCATACCTCTACCAGCTGTTGTACCCTGGCCTGTACCCTGACCACGACCGATTCTCTTAGGAGCCTTTGTTGCACCTGCTGGTGCCTTAAGTTCGTGAAGTCTCATTCCTACACCTCCTCTACCTTAAGAAGATGTGAAACCTTAGCGATTGCTCCGCGTGTTGCAGGGCAATCAGCAAGCTCTACTGAGTGATGCATCTTTCTCAGTCCGAGTGCTTCTACAGTCTTCCTCTGCTTAGGCTGGCATGCAATTGGACTCTTCACCAAAGTAATCTTTAATGTCTTTGCCATTTGTGTGCCTCCTATCCAATGATCTCTTCTGGTGTCTTGCCACGTCTCTTAGCAACTTCCTCGATTGTTGTGAGGTTCTTAAGACCCTCCATAGTTGCTCTAGCCATGTTACCAGTGTTACTTGTGCCAAGGTTCTTAGCTCTTACGTCCTTGATACCTGCAGCCTCGAGTACTGTTCTTACTGATGAACCAGCGATAACTCCTGTACCCTTTACTGAAGGCATGATCAGAACCTTACCAGCTCCGAAAATTCCAACTGTCTCGTGTGGAACTGTAGTTCCTACAGTAGGAACATAAATTAACTTCTTCTTTGCATCCTCTGTTGCTTTTCTTACAGCCTCAGGAATGTCTACAGCCTTACCAAGACCCATTCCTACGTGACCCTCGCCGTCTCCAACAACTACAGTAACGGAGAATCTCATTGTTCTTCCTCCCTTAACTGTCTTTGCAACACGTCTGATGTCTACGATTGTCTCTGTAAGCTCAAGCTTAGATGCATCAATCTTTGTACGCATTCTATGTCCTCCCATTAGAATTCAAGACCAGCTTCACGTGCACCGTCAGCGAGTTCCTTTACTCTTCCGTGATAGAGGTATCCTCCTCTATCAAAAGCAACTACCTTGATGCCCTTTGCGATAGCTCTCTCTCCAACTGCCTTACCAACCTGCTTTGCTGCTTCCTTGTTACCACCGTTTGCGATCTCAGCCTTAAGAGCCTTATCGAGTGATGATGCTGAGCAAAGTGTTACGCCATTTACGTCGTCAATAATCTGAACTGAAATGTTCTTGTTAGATCTGTAAACGCACATTCTAGGCTTCTCAGGAGTTCCGAAAACGTTCTTTCTAACTCTAGCATGTCTCTTGAGTCTTCTGTCATTTCTACTTGTTGCCATTTTCTATCCTCCCTTCTTTTATTTAGCTCCGCTCTTACCTTCCTTCTTGCGAACAACTTCTCCATCATAGAGTACACCCTTGCCCTTGTATGGCTCTGGTGCTCTCCAAGCTCTGATGTTAGCAGCATAGTTACCAACAAGAGCCTTGTCGATTCCCTTTACGATTACAGTTGTTGCATCAGGAACTTCTGTAGTGATACCTTCTGGATCCTCCAGGTTGATTGGATGGGAGTATCCCAGCTTGAGAACGAGTGTGTTACCCTGCTTTGAAGCTGAGTATCCAACACCGTTGATAACAAGCTTTCTTGCATATCCATTTGTTACACCCTCAATTGCATTGTTGATGAGTGTTCTAGCCAGACCATGCTGTGATCTGTTTTCTCTTCCGTCGTCTGGTCTCTCAACTGTCAGAACGCCGTCCTCCATCTTTACTGTGAGGCTCTTTGCAATCTGAACGCCGAACTCACCCTTAGGGCCCTTAACCATAACGAGGTTGCCATCTTCTACCTTTACTTCTACGCCGGCAGGGATAGCGATTGGTCTAACACCTATTCTTGACATCGTTTATACCTCCTACCAAACGTAACAAATAACTTCTCCGCCAACGCCGAGCTTACGAGCTTCCTTGTCTGTGATAACACCCTTAGATGTTGGCAGGATAGCTACTCCAAGTCCACCAAGAACCTTAGGAACATTGTCAGCCTTTGCATAAACTCTAAGACCTGGCTTAGAAATCTTCTTAAGTCCGTAAATTGTCTTCTCTCTGTTTGGACCGTACTTAAGATCTACCTTAATTGTACCCTGAGCATTCTCAGAAACTACCTCATAACCAGCGATGAATCCCTCGTTGAGAAGAATCTCAGCGATTGACTTCTTCATCTTTGAAGCAGGAATCTCTACACTCTTGTGACCTGCTGTGTTGGCGTTTCTGATTCTTGTTAGCATATCTGCTATTGGGTCTGTCATTGCCATAACAGTATTTCTCCTTTCTTCACGCGGTTCCCGCACCGTCGATGCGGTGACGGGCCTGCGAAATGAAAATAACGATTGTTTTTACCAGCTTGCCTTCTTTACGCCAGGAATCTCACCCTTGTATGCAAGCTCTCTGAAGCAGATACGGCAGATGCCATACTTCTTCAGAACTGAATGTGGTCTACCACATCTTGTGCATCTAGTATAAGCCCTTGTTGAGAACTTAGGCTTTCTAGCCTGCTTAACTTTCATTGAAGTCTTTGCCATTATGTCCTCCTATTACTTCTCGAAAGGCATTCCGAGCAGCTCGAGAAGTGCAAGAGCTTCCTCGTCAGTCTTTGCTGTTGTTGTAAATACGATGTTCATTCCCTTGATTGTCTCTACATCATCGTAAACGATTTCAGGGAAGATGAGCTGCTCCTTGAGTCCCATGGAGTAGTTTCCTCTACCATCGAATGAGTTTCTGCTGAGACCCTTAAAGTCTCTTACTCTAGGAAGTGAGAGGTTGAATAACTTGTCAGCAAATGTGTACATGTTATCTCCTCTAAGTGTAACCTTTGCTCCTACAGGCATGCCCTCTCTAACCTTGAAGTTAGCGATTGACTTTCTAGCCTTTGTGATTACTGGCTTCTGACCAGCGATAAGAGCGATTTCCTTTACAGCGCTATCAAGGATCTTTGAGTTATCCTTAGCCTCGCCAAGACCCATGTTGATTGTGATCTTTGTGAGCTTTGGAACCTCCATAGGATTGGAGTAATTGAACTTGTCCTGCATAGCCTGGAATACTTCAGTCTTATACTTTTCTCTCAGTCTGATGTCCACTGTCATTTCTCCTTTCCTTAGTCTACTACGGCGCCGGTCTTCTTTGATACTCTAACCTTCTTGCCGTCCTTGATCTCTACACCGAGTCTTGTTGCTTCCTTAGTCTTCTTGTCATAGAACATAACGTTTGAAGCATCAATTGGACCCTCGATGTGCTTAATCTCTGAAGCTGATGTTCTAGTAGCCTTAGCATGCTTTGTCTGCATGTTAACGCCCTCAACAACAACCTTATTCTGCTTAGGGATTGTTCTCAGGACAGTTCCAGTCTTACCCTTATCCTTTCCTGCGATAACCACTACTGTGTCGTTTTTCTTAATCTGCATCTAGGGCCTCCTTATAATACTTCTGGTGCCAGTGATACGATCTTCATGAAGCCGTTATCTCTGAGCTCTCTAGCAACAGGTCCGAAGATACGAGTTCCCACTGGGTTCTTATCTGTCTTATCCTTGATGATAACTGCTGCGTTCTGATCGAACTTTACATAGCTTCCGTCAGCTCTTCTTGTGCCGCGCTTGCTTCTTACTACGACTGCCTTTACAACGTCACCCTTCTTAACAGCTCCGCCTGGAGTAGCATCCTTAACTGAGCATACGATGATGTCTCCGATGTTAGCATACTTTCTTCCAGTACCGCCGAGGATTCTGATGCAAAGCAGCTCCTTAGCTCCTGAATTGTCGGCAACTCTAAGTCTTGTTTCTGTCTGAATCATTGTATGTTGCCTCCTTTACTTAGCCTTCTCTACGATTTCAACTACTCTCCATCTCTTGTCCTTTGAGATAGGCTTAGTCTCCATGATAAGTACCTTATCGCCGATACCGCACTGATTAATCTCGTCATGAGCCTTAAACTTCTTTGTTCTCTTAACACCCTTGCCGTACAGAGAATGTCTAACGATTTCTTCAGTAGCAACGACAACAGTCTTCTCCATCTTATCGCTTACTACGATACCAACTCTTGTCTTTCTTCTATTTCTTTCCATTGTTGTTCATCCTCCTTCCTACTATGCTTCAGGCTGGTTAAGCTCGTTCTCTCTGATTACGGTCTTAACTCTAGCGATATTTCTCTTTACTTCACGCATCTTTACTGGGTTATCGAGCTGGCCAGTAACATGCTGAAATCTCAGGTTGAAGAGCTCCTGCTTCATCTCTGCGAGAGCAGCTTCTCTCTCCTGATCTGTCATTTTTCTAATGTTATTCAGATCCATTACTACTTAACCCCTTCCTGTCCTTTAACTACGAACTTGCACTTGATTGGGAGCTTGTGGGCTGCGAGTCTCATAGCCTCCTTAGCTGCCTCCTCAGATACTCCTTCGATCTCGAACATAACTCTGCCTGGCTTAACAACTGCTACCCAGTACTCTGGTGCACCCTTACCAGATCCCATACGTACGCCGATTGGCTTCTTTGAAACCGGCTTGTGTGGGAAAATCTTAATATATACTTTTCCGCCTCTCTTGATTGATCTTGTCATTGCGACTCTGGCTGCCTCGATCTGCTTTGAGTCGATCCAACCACGATCATCTGCCATGAGGCCATATGTACCGTATGCAACGGTATTGCCCTTTGTTGCAATACCCTTCATTCTGCCTCTGTGCTGTTTTCTGTGCTTAACACGCTTTGGCATTAACATGGCATGTATCTCCTTTCTCTACTATAATTATGCTTCTGTGTTCTCCTGAACCTCTACTGCCTCAGGAGCCTCAACAACCTTAGGTGCCTTCTTTACTCTTGTAGTAGCTGGCTTAACCTCAGGCTTAGCCTCACGAACGTCTCTTCCTCTTCTGTTGCCGTCGAAAGATCTCTTTCTGTCCTTACGATCGTTTCTTCTTGACTTCTTATCTCTCTTCTCAGCCTTAGCCTCTGGAATTGCGCTCTTGAGTCCCTTGTCAAGGATCTCACCGTGGTTGATCCATACCTTAACGCCGATCTTTCCGTATGTTGTGTCAGCCTCTGCGAAACCGTAATCAATATCAGCTCTCAGAGTGTGCAGTGGAACATTACCCTCGCTGTACTTCTCGCTTCTAGCGATCTCAGCACCGCCAAGTCTTCCTGAGCAAAGAATCTTGATTCCTGTTGCTCCTGACTTCATTGTTCTGCCGATAGCCTGCTTCATAGCTCTTCTGAAAGAAGTTCTTCTCTCAAGAGCCTGTGCAACGCTCTCAGCTGTAAGCTGTGCATCAAGCTCAGCCTTTCTAACTTCCTCGATTGATACCTCAACGTTCTTGCCTGTCATCTTAGCAACAGCCTTCTTGAACTCCTCGATACCCTCTCCGGATCTTCCGATAACCATTCCAGGTCTAGCAGCAAGAACGATTACCTTTACCTTATCAGCAGCTGGTCTCTCGATTACGATCTTAGCAACGCCTGCTGCGTAAAGCTTCTTCTTTACGAATGTTCTGATCTGATTGTCCTCAGCAAGGAATGCTGCGAAGTCGCTCTTATCTGCGAACCACTTTGAGCTCCAATCCTTGTTAACTCCGACTCTCAGTCCATGTGGATTTACTTTCTGACCCATCGACTAGTCCTCCTTCTCTACTACTACCATCTGAACAGGTGTCTTCTCCTTAAGTACAACGCCGATGTGGCTTGTTCTCTTAAGGATCATTCCAGCTCTACCCTGAGCGCCAGCTCTGTAACGCTTCATTGTAGGACCCTGGTTTGCGTACACCTCTGCAACGTAGAGGTTGTCAGGGTTCATTCCGTGATTGTTCTCAGCGTTAGCTGCTGCTGACTGAACAACCTTCTCTACAAGCTCTGATCCCTTGCCTGGGAGGAACTTGAGAATTGTTAATGCCTCATTAAGGTCCTTTCCTCTTACAAGATCTGTAACAGGCTTAAGCTTACTTGAAGACATTCTTACATACTTGGCAACTGCCTTTGCTTCCATTTGTCAGCTCTCCTTTCGTTACTTTCTCTTGCCGTCACTTACGTGACCCTTATATGTTCTTGTTGGAGCAAACTCTCCGAGTCTGTGTCCAACCATGTCCTCTGTGATGTATACAGGCACGTGCTTGCGTCCGTCATGAACAGCAATTGTGTGTCCGATCATCTGAGGGAAAATTGTTGATGGTCTTGACCATGTCTTAATTACGTTCTTCTCGTTAGCCTCGTTCATCTCGATGATTCTCTTGAGGAGTTTCTTATCGACAAAAGGGCCTTTCTTAAGAGATCTTCCCATTATATGCTCCTTCCCTACTTACCATTTCTGCTTCTAACGATGTACTTGTTAGATGGCTTATTCTTCTTACGTGTCTTATATCCAAGAGCAGGCTTACCCCATGGAGTAACAGGTCCCTTACGACCGATTGGAGCTCTACCTTCTCCACCACCGTGTGGGTGGTCATTAGGGTTCATAACAGAACCTCTAACTGTAGGTCTCCATCCCATGTGTCTCTTTCTTCCTGCCTTACCGAGCTGGATGTTACCGTGATCTGAGTTTCCTACTTCACCAACTGTAGCTCTGCAGTTCATTCTGATCATTCTAACCTCGCCGGATGGGAGTCTTACCTGTGCGTAATCTCCTTCCTTAGCCATGAGCTGAGCACCGTTACCAGCTGATCTTACAAGCTGAGCACCCTTTCCTGGCTTAAGCTCGATGTTGTGGATGATTGTACCAAGAGGAATGTTTGCGATTGGAAGTGCATTTCCTGGCTTGATATCTGCAGCTGGACCTGACTCGATTACATCGCCAACCTTAAGCTTGTTAGGCGCGATGATGTATCTCTTCTCACCATCTGCGTAGCATACGAGTGCGATGTTAGCAGTTCTGTTTGGATCGTACTCGATTGTCTTTACTGTAGCTGGGATACCATCCTTAGTTCTCTTGAAATCGATGATTCTGTACTTAGGTCTGTATCCGCCACCTCTATGTCTTACAGTGATCTTACCTCTTACGTTTCTTCCTGAATGCTTCTTGAGTGTAACTGTAAGGCTCTTCTCTGGGGACTTAGCTGTAATCTCCTCAAATGTGGAGACTGTCATTCCTCTAAGACCAGGAGTCGTTGGTTCATAATTCTTGATTCCCATTTTCTTATTGCCTCCTAAATTACATGCTCTGGAAGAGCTCGATCTCTTTGCTGTCAGCAGTGAGAGTAACAACAGCCTTCTTATATGAAGAAGTTGTTCCCATAGTTCTTCCCATTCTCTTTGTCTTTCCGCTTACGTTTGAAACGTTAACCTTGGCTACCTCTACACCGAAGATCTCTTCGATTGCTTTTCTAACCTCAGTCTTATTGGCATCCTTCGCAACCTTGAACACATACTTCTTGCTGTCAGCAAGCTCCATGCTGTTCTCAGTAATGATAGGTCTGATAATTACGTCGTAACCAGTCTTCATTATGCGTATACCTCCTCAATCTTCTCAGCTGCTGCCTTTGTGAGGATAAGGCTGTAATGATTTACGATCTCGTATACATTCATTGTTCCTACGAGAGCTGTTCTTACGCCCTGGATGTTTGCAGCGGACTTAACTACGTTTACGTCCTTCTCATCCATTACGATAAGAGCCTTCTTCTCAGCGTTGATGTTCTTGAGAACCTCTACCATAGCCTTTGTCTTTGGCTCCTCGAACTTCAGCTCGTCAACTACGATGAGCTCGTTGTCAGCAACCTTTGCTGAAAGTACAGACTTAAGAGCGAGTCTTCTCAGCTTCTTGTTAAGTGTGTATCTGTAGCTTCTTGGCTTTGGTGCGAATACAACTCCTCCTCCGATCTGTGAAGGGTCAGTTGAACTTCCCTGTCTGTGGCGACCTGTTCCCTTCTGTCTGAAAGGCTTTCTTCCGCCTCCTCTTACTTCGCCTCTATCCTTAGCGGACTGAGTTCCTTGTCTCTGGTTTGCTAAGTAGTTCTTAACTACGGCCTGTACAGCGTATGCGTTTGGCTCGATACCGAAGATTGCATCGTTCAGATTCATCTCACCAACAGCCTCGCCGGCCATGTTCAGTACTTTTACCTGTGCCATTTTCAAATCCTCCTTTCCGCTAATTAGTTCTGAGCCTTAACTGCTGCCTTGATCTTAACGAGTCCGCCCTTCTTTCCAGGAACAGCACCCTTGATCAGCATCAGGTTGCGGTCAGCGATTACTTTAACGAGTACTACGTTCTGTACTGTAACAGTGTCTCTACCCATTCTTCCAGGAGCCTTGTTGCCCTTGAATACTCTTGATGGGTAAGTTCCGGCAGCAAGAGCACCAGCAAGTCTCTTGTGCTTTGAACCGTGGCTCATAGGTCCTCTGTGGTGTCCATGTCTCTTGATGTTACCCTGAGTTCCCTTACCCTTTGAAGTTCCTGTTACGTCGAGCTTAATGCCCTCTTCGAAGTCAGCAGCTGTGATAACCTGTCCAACCTCGTAAGCCTCACCGTCCTCAACTCTGAACTCAGCAACGTACTTCTTTGGAGCTACGCCAGCCTTCTCAAAGTGACCAGTCATTGGCTTGTTGACTCTCTGAGGCTTCTGATCCTCAAATCCAACCTGTACAGCATTGTAGCCGTCAGTCTCAACTGTCTTCACCTGAAGAACAGTCTCAGGACCTGCCTCAACGACGGTTACAGGTACTACTGTACCGTCCTCTGCGAAAATCTGAGTCATTCCGATTTTCTTTCCGAGCAGTGTTTTCATATTTTTCCTCCTACTTTCTTACAGCGGATCACTCCGGTTTGGCCTGCTTGTAACGCCCTCTCGTGTGATCTTTCTAATCTAGCTTAGAGCTTAATTTCGATATCAATACCTGCAGGCAGGTCGAGCTTTGTAAGCGCATCAGTTGTCTTTGTTGTTGCGTTTGTGATGTCGATCAGTCTCTCGTGAGTTCTCTGCTCGAACTGCTCTCTGCTGTCCTTGTACTTATGTACGGCTCTGATGATTGTAACAACTTCCTTCTCTGTTGGAAGAGGAATTGGTCCTGAAACATCAGCGCCAGTCTTCTTAGCTGTCTCTACAATCTTTGCAGCAGACTTGTCAAGAAGAGCGTGGTCATAAGCCTTCAGTCTGATTCTAATCTTCTGTAATTCACTCATTAGTAGATCCTCCTTGTTTTTTGTACTAATTGTCGCTATTGCTTGTACAGGATTTCGCTTTCGTTGAAATCACGCGATTTCGGCTCATACACTCTCTCGTGCGTTTCCTATGCGAATGCGCACATCAAAAAAGCGAACCCTTCGCCCCCGTCTAGCGAGGACAATTCTCAGCAGGAGTTATCCGATAGCGCGGTAACCTTCTGCCTCATCGCATTAAACAAGCTCTATTAGTATATACAATCGTTGTATATCGCGCAAGTCTTTTTTGAAAAAAATATAATCTTTTTTCGATGCAATTCTATTATAGAAACTCAGTGTTTTCAAGGGTTTGAGGTCTGTTTGCTCATACACCTTTGCGGGCGTTTCCAAAAATTGTTCGCCAGGAGCTATATGTGGTGGTTTTTCAAGGGTTTGAAGGTCTAGATATAGATGCAGCCGTCCCAAACCCAATATCGAAACGGGCAAAATGAGGCATATCGCAGCGGCATTAGCACCAGTTTTGTGTATATACAGATTAAAACAAAATGAAATCAGTAAAAT